>JAQVTR010000016.1 GCA_028699915.1 Fidelibacterota bacterium | reverse complement strand
CTGCAACATGGAATTCGCATTCGCCGTAAGCCACCTTTGGGCCCTGCCAGCTGTAGCCGCGAGCTCCGGGCAAGGGGGTAAACACAATTGCGCTGTCTCCGTGATCCCAGATCGGCCAGAGATGCTGTTCATACAGGTCCAGAATGGCCTTGTTCACGGCATGAGCCGTGGCATTCAAAGTCAGTCTGCGTTCCAAAACGGCGGTCCCGGGAAGAAAAAGCCCCACAACGATAAAGAGAAAAACGAGTGCGGCCAGAACAATCCCCAGTATTTTGAAAAATTTCATTTTTAAACTCCTTTAGTGCACGATGTAAAAATTATGAAAGCTGCGTTTTCTTTCGGATATGAAGGTGATAAATGATCAGGGCAAGACCGGCGGCGACCATATAGAAACTCAGGAGCTGTCCCATGGTCACCCATCCGAAAAGGAATCCCAACTGCGGATCAGGTTCCCGGAAGAATTCGCAAAAGGTCCGGAAAAGGGCGTATGCGATCAGCAGGATGCCGATACGGATCCTGCCGGGCGCATCTTTTTTATGCAGCCAGAGCATGATCAGGAAGAGCAGAAAGCCCTCAAGCAGCGCTTCATAGAGCTGTGAGGGGTGTCGCGGCTGAATCAGTCCGTTCCGGATATACTGCCGGATCACGGGAAGCGGGGTGTTATAGCCAAGTCCGGCTTCCGAAGGAAAGTACATTGCCCAGGGTAGCGTAGAAACCCTGCCCCAGAGTTCTCCGTTCAGAAAATTCCCGATACGTCCGAAGAAAAGTCCCAGCGGCGCCATCGTCACCACGTGTCCGCCGATCTCAAAGAAATTCTTTTTGTACTTCCGGGTCCATATCCAGCCCCCAAGAATACAGCCGATCAGTCCGCCGTGAAAGGACATGCCGGAAAAGCCCACCAGTTTGCCGTCACGGAAAGGCCATATCATCTCCAGGGGGTGTTGCAGGTAGTATCCGAAATTGTAGAACAGGATATAACCGAAACGGGCGCCGATCAGCAGGGCAATGATCAGCCAGGTAAAGAGCGAATCGAATTCCGTACTGTTCAGATCGATGCGCCGCTCCTTGATCAGTTTTCGCATCCAGAGTGCGAAAAATACAAATCCAAGGACGTACATCAGTCCGTAATAACGCAACTGGAAGTTCCCTATTTCGAACAGATACGGACGGATCTGGTGAATGGCGTGTTCTATCATAGTTTCCCCGTTTTGTGGAAATTATACGAATTCCTGCCGTAAAATGAAACACTTTCGTGCAGCGAGGGTGCAGGGCATTTCGGACCGGCATATCAAAAGGGGATGCTGCAGCCGATAAAAATCCAGTTGAAGATCCCGAAATATTCGTTAAAGGCAATGTGCGCATCGCCCAGATAAGCTTCGGCGGGGCGGTTTTTGTACAGGTGAAAGAAAAGATCGGCAGCGGGGATCTCCGCAAAGACATAATCAAAGAAGGTAAAGCGGAAACGTCCCGAAATGCCGGTGGAAAAAGTCTGAAGGTCGTACGCCTCTTCCAGCAGATCGTGGTAAAAGTACCAGCGGTTATAGCCCAGTCCGAAGGAGAGGACCGGCCGGATCTCCAGAAAGGCAAGGTTCCAGTGATAGAAATAATCCAGATAAAGCCGTTGTACGTTGAGAACTCCGGAAACACCGCTGAAATCACCTCCGTAGGCCGGCGAAGGTTCCTGCAGATGCGCTTCGCTTAGCTGTACCCGCATCCCGGTATAATGCAGACCCCAGGATGTTTTTTCATTGATACCGAAGGAAGCTCCCAGGAAAGCGGTATAGTTATTTCTGCCAAGATCGTGAAAAGCGTTCTGCCGGAGTTCGATCCACTCGAAACCGAAGTACACGTTATTAGCGACTTTTACGGAATCCGCCGCAAAAGCGCTTTTCAGGCAAGCGAACAAGATCAGAGTGTTAAAAGCGCAGCGGAGGTATTTATGCATAACCGAATCCTTCCTTTAAGCGCAGGAATCTAAAGGAAAACAAAATAAAATTCAAGTCTTGTATTAAAAGGAGACTTTTACAGCGGATCGAGGCCCAGCAGGGCATCTGTCGTAGTGATAAGGTTATTAAGCGCGCGGGTATCAGCGTCGGACTTTTTCAGCGGAAGCGCATTTCCCTTGCGAAAACAGCAGCCGCTGACATGCCGCAATTCCGGAGCAAGGGCTACCTCGCAAATGCGTGCCGCACCATCAGCATAAGGAATGTAAAAAGGCCGGAGTATAAGGTTTATAATGCTGTCGTACCATTTTTGGGTAAACATAATGGAAGTGTTGACAATACCCGGATCCACGGCATTGACGCATATCCCGCGGCTTTTCAGGGATTCCGCCAGTGCCAGGGTGGATTGCAGTATCATATATTTGGATACGGCATAGGCCCGGACCCAGCGATAACGGTGCAGGCATTCAAAACGGTAAGCCCGGCCGTAGGGATAGATCACCGAGACCAGGTTTACGATCCGTTTATCGCCGTTTCCGGATGAAAAACAAGGCAGCAGCAGGCGCGTCAGCAGATAATGGCCGAAGTAATTCGTTGCGGAAGTGAGTTCCAGACCCTCCGGTGTCCAGCCCGCTTTCTGTGTAATGATCCCGGCATTATTAATGAGGATATCGAGATCAGCGAAACGTTTGCGGAAATCGGATACAAAATCCCGGATAGAAGCGCGGTCCGTCAGATCCAGTTTCATGGCATGAATATCGCGATTTCCGCATTTTGTGTGCAGGGTGCGGCAGCTCTCTTCCGCCGCCGTGATATTGCGGCAGGCCAGGATCAGGGAATGTCCCGCATTTGCCAGCAGTTCCGCAGCGTGTTTGCCCAATCCCCGGTTTGCTCCGGTAATAATAATACGCGCCATGGCGATCCCTTTTTTATAGCATATATTAACGATTCTCCGGTCCGGGTTCGCTCCGGATCAGCGGATTGGACATTTTTTAGAGATGATCGCGAAGAGATAAAGCGCGGAAGTGAATTCATTAATAATAAGCTATCACAGTCACTAAAAAATTTTTATTGACAATTAAATAATTATATTATACGTTATATTACTATCTAAAAAGGAGGAAACTATGGGTAATAGCGATTTTGAAGTATTACAGAGAAAATCCGAAATCCTGAAAGCGATCGCTCATCCCGTACGTCTGGCGATTTTGCGGGGATTGATCAAGAACGGGCCTACACGGGTCATTGACATGGAGACCGGCGTTGACACCTGTGCTGCGACCGTATCCCAGCATCTTGCAAAAATGTACTATGTCGGCATTCTGAACCGCAAGCGCAAACAGACCCAGATCTTCTACAGCCTTGTCGACCGGGAGGGCGTTGTCGACATGCTGAAAACCTACCTGATGTCATAAACGACAATCCCGGTTTATATTAGCCCATAACAGGCAGGGCGCACAGCAGCGTTAGGGAATAATTCCGTAAAAAAGTACTTTTATCTAAAAAAAGCTTCCCGGAGAAGGGAAGCCTTTTATCTAAAAAATCCCGGGATGCAAAATTGTTAATCCAGCTGCTTCCGGAACTTCAGATATCCGATGGCGCGCCAGAAGATCAGCAGCAGCAGGGTATAAGCCAGTATAGATCCGATAGAGATCCAGTAACCTTTCAGCAGGTTATCCGCAAAGAACATTGTGGGAATATTCAGCAGAAAGAGCATGGGGAAGGCAAGACCGATGGTAATGGCGGAGCCGATGATGGAATCTTCGGCAATCACGGTCTTAAAATGCGGGTCCATGACCCGGATCAGGGTCAGGGAGGAATTGATGGTGCCGGTCATTTCCGCGAATACCGAGACGAAGCGTTCGAAGGGATAATCGTCGTAGGCCCGGTAGGAGAGCCAATAGAGAATGAGGACCGTTCCCACCCCGCCGAAGAGGGACATCAGCGTGATCGGGAACCAATAGAGGCTAAGGACCGGGATAGAGATCGCCGCAATAGCGGCCACGACCAGGTAATCGATGGCAATGCCGTTGATACGGTTCATCAGTCCCTCGTCGATCATATAGCTTTTTCCGATACGGTCCAGGAAGGCGCGGGTCAGAATGGAAAGCAAAATACCGATCATAAAGTGGAAGGACCAGAGAGTATTTGCCAGATCGGGCGGCAGCCAGCCGGCGAGAAGTTTCGTCACACCGTAGGTGGCCAGATAGACCGTACCGATCAGGGCCAGCTGAAAGGACATGGAATCGATGGCTTCCTGGGCCATGGTCAGTTTTCCGGCGCTTTGTTTTTCGTGGTGTTCTTTATGGATAATACCGGTCTGCATGTCGTAGGTGATCTCGTTCATGCTGCGGATCGTTTTGAGTTTCCCTTTGCGGATCCCCCAGCGGATCAGGGCGATACCGCCAAAGAACGCGAAAAGGTAGCCGATGGCGGCAAAGGTCAGTCCGACCTGTCCGCCGCCGGTAAATCCGTATTGTTCCCAGCCCTGCCCCATCGAATATGCCAGTCCGGGTCCCATGCCGAATCCCATTGTCACCAGATAGCCGATCCCCGGGAAAAGGTCCGGTTTGACGGTATAGATCAGCGCAAAGGCGATCAGCAATCCCACGGTAGCCTGCAGGACATAGCTCATGATGCAGGACATAGCCTTGCTCAGGGGTCCTTTCCCCGATTTTCGCTTTTCCTTTCGCAGCCCCATGGAAATAAAGGTGATCGCGAGCAGGTGATAGACGTAGATGCCGAGCCGGTCGCTGTCCAGCGGAACCACCCCAAAAGAAGGCAAACCCAGCGCGCGCCACAGCGCTCCGAGGATCTGCGGACCCAGAATAAGCGCAGCAAAGCCGGCGATGATATTGTTCGGGATCAGGAAATTCCGGAAAAAGGGGATATAGCGCCGGAAAATCGTTCCAACGATCAGAAAAAGGCTAAGATAGGTAAAATCAAGGATAAATTCCTTGAAATCGAGCGCAAAATTCCACGGTGTCATGATTCCCTCCTGTTTTTTAAAATCATGCCTGTGTAGCAAACATAAAAATATAGTTACAAGTTCATTGAAAAGACAAGCGATTAATTGCCGCGCCCGGGAGAAAAGGCTTTTAAAAGGTGCTGTTATCCAGTAAATTTCAGCATTAACAGGAGGAATTATGTCCAAAAAGGCCGATCTTAAGTACAACACTCCCTGGCGCCGTTCAGCGACGGCCATTTACAAAAAAGCGGTAGACGGCCGGATCTACGGAACCTTTGAAGTCGAAATGGATCCGGCAATAAAATATATAAACAAGCACAAAGAGAAAGGCATCCGCATTACGATCACCCAGCTGGTCGTTGCTGCCATTGGGCGCGCGCTTGCCCTTGACATTCCCGACACCAACGCCTACATCTCTCGCGGGAATATTTACCACCGCAAAAATGTCGGCATTTTTGCCACCGTCAACAAGGGCGGAAAAAACGAAATGGGCGGATTTGTGATCCGCAACATTGAAAACAAGAGCATTTTTGATATCAGCAAAGAGATGGACGAACGGGTGGAAAAAAACCGGGACCACAGTTATAACGAAGGAGCCGCGAAGAAGAAGAATCTTTTGGCATCTTTGCCCTGGCCTTTTCGCAACTGGCTGTTCAATTTTGCACACTGGTGGCACATCATTCTCGGAAAAGAGATGAAGAGCATGAATCTGACCTATGACGCCTTCGGGTCGGCCATGGTGACCAATATCGGCACGCACGATCTGCAATTCGGTTTTCCCGCGCTGATGCCCATTGCCAACATCCCGCTGGTGATCGCCATTGGAAAGATCGAAGAACGGCCGGTGGTGCGGGACGGTGAGATCGTGATCCGCAGCATCATGCCGGTTGCCGCCACACTGGACCACCGTCTTTTTGACGGTGCGCAGGGCGGCATTCTTGCCACAGCGGCCCGGGGCTACATTCTGAAACCGGAATGTATGGAGATCCCCGCAGCGGAGTTCATGGATAAGGGTTAAGGTTGAGGCTGAGCTTCTACGGGTTGTAAAGGAATTGGCCGCATCGCCAAAATAATCGTTTAAACGTTTTTATTTCATCAAAATTACAAATTCTGCTGTATACGGTTAGGATTCTTATTCCCGTCTTTCGAAAAATTTGGGGAAGAGCTTGAAACCGAGAATTGCTGCCGCTATACCCAGGCAATTGGCGATCCAGTCGTCCATACCGGCGCTGCGGCCGGGAATGAAGCCTTGCAGGATCTCCGTAAGTCCGCCGTGGATCATGGCGATAATAAAGGACCAGCGCCGGGAGAACCAGATGCGGTAGCGGCCTTCGCGGAAGCTGAACATCAGGGCGAGGGTCAGGATAAAATAGCTCAGGAAATGCCAGATCTTGTCGACGGAAAGGATCTTGATCTTCGGCAGGCTGTCACTGGGAAGCAGTAAAAAAACCATTAGGACAATGGCATAAGCGGCGGAAGTGCAAAAAGCAAAAAACGTACGGCGGTCGGGATTCACAAAAGCACCTCGTCCGCTTTCAGTACAGGAGGCAGGAAGCGCAGGATATCCGAGGCGATCATACTGCGGTTGCCGAGGGCTTCGGCCGCTGCTTGACCGGCTGCACGGTGGTAATAGGCGGCGATAAGGGTCGCGTCTTCGCAGGAATGGCCTTGTGCGATAAAGGCGGCGATCATGCCGGCAAGCAGATCACCGCTTCCGGCGGTGGCCATGCCGGGCGCACCGCCGTCGTGCAGGTACACGGCGGCGGAAGGCAGTGCCGTCAGCGAGGTGCTGCCTTTCAGGTGCACGACCGTGCCGCTGTTGACCGCCAGTTCGAGGGCGAGTTCCAGAGGCGCTGAGCGCACTTCTTCGATATCTTTGTTCAGAAAGCGGGCGAATTCCGAAAAATGCGGCGTAATGACGCGCGGCGCCGGGCAATCCCGCAGATCGTCCGGTTTCAGATTAAAGAGCGCATCCGCGTCCAGCACCAGCGGCACTTCGCCATCGTGCAGAACCGCGCGCAGCAGCTCCGCGCCGGCCGCAGCGCGGCCGTATCCCGGTCCGGCCAGCAGGACGCGGCTTTTTTCCCGCAGCAGCGCGCGCAGCTGCGGAAGGTCCTTTTCGCCGAGTTGTTCCGGATCGCCGCCCCGGTGGACGACGGCTTCGGGCAGATGTCCGAGCAAAACAGGGGCGGCATTCCCGGGCAGCAGCGCGCGCAGCATGCCGGCGCCGCTTTTCAGCACTGCCTGTGATGCCAGCGTCAGCGCGCCCGGCATGGCGGCCGAAGCTGCCAGCAGCAGTACCTGTCCCCGCCCGTATTTATGCGCCGTTCGCGACAGCGGCTGCAGACACGAACGGACCGTTTCATGGTTGCAAAGCAAAATGGCAGGCTTGGCATGTTCATAGGACGCCAGGGGATAATTCAATTCCACCGGCAGCAGCGTTCCGCTGTAAAAACGGCCTTCCTGAAGATAATTGCCGCTTTTATAAAAACCCATGCAGACCGTGATATCCGCCCGCAGCGCGGGTCCCAGTAAACGCCCGGAGCCTGCATCGATACCCGAGGGAATATCGACGGCGATCACACTTTGCGATTTGTGCGATCGTTCCAGCAGGGTCAGCAATTCCGCGACCCTGCCCCGGAGCGGGCGCTGAATTCCGGTTCCGAGCAGTGCGTCGATCCACAAGGCGTTTTCACGCAGATATCCGTTCAAAAGTTTCAGGTCCGTCAGGGGCCGGGGTTTAATGCCTGCAGCGCACATGCTTTCAAAAAAGTATTTCGTATCGGCGCTGAATTTATCGTGATCGCCCAGATAGAACACATCTACCTGCAATCCGCCGCGCTTTTGCAGTTCCATTGCCGAAACAAAACCGTCCCCGCCGTTATTGCCGTTGCCGCAAAAGATCTGCACCTGCGTGGTCCTGTTCCGGCGGCAAAGCTCCAGGGCGCAATCGGCCACGGCGCGGCCGGCTTGCAGCATTAGCGCCGTTCCGGGGATGTTCCGAACTTCCATGGCGTCCCGGTCGATATTCCGGGCGGCTTCCGCCGTGACGATAGGTATCATGCCGTTTCTCCATTCAGCTTCGCAACGATCCCCAGAATTCCGTCAAAGCGGTCGATCTCGTAATCGGCGCCGTGGTCGACGGTATTGAAAATGTCGCCGTAGCGCGCAAAGACCGTCCGCATACCGATATTTTTCGCACCGATCATATCCCGTTCGGGCCAGTCGCCGAGCATCAGGCATTCTTCCGGGGCGGCCTTCAGCTGTTCCAGCGCCATCCTGAAGGGAAGGGGAGACGGTTTAAATACCCCGCTGTCGCTGTGGGTTACGACCACATCAAAGAGGTGGTGAAAATTCAGCTGATAGAGCCGCAGCCATGCTTCCCGGCCGGGAGCGTCCGAGACTACCGCCAGTTTGATCCCTTTTTTGATCAATGTGATCAGCGTGGCATACACGGCCGGATAAGGTTTCAGCGCGGCTTCACGGCTTTTTTTATAACCGCTGATGGCGGCTGCCAGATATTTGTGATCGTAGCGGCCGTTGAATTCCAGGATCACGTCGTCAAAGACGGTCTGGTATTCCCAGCCTTTTTCTTCATAGATCTCAAAAATCCGCCGGTAGACCGTTTCACCGTCCGCCCGCAGTCCGGCTTCCAGCATAGCGCTGACGCCGCCGCGTACGGCCTGCTTTTTCAGCAGAGAAAAATCCACCAGGGTATTGTCCAGATCGAAAATCACGGCTTTGATCATAAAAGAATATATAAAAATCCCATCCCTTCGGCAAAGGGCATTCTTATATTATTAAAAATAAAAAGAAATCTGTTTCTTTTGTTAAGAAAATTATTTTACATTTTCGCATAGTATAAACCATGAAACCCAATATGTTGAAATCTTCCGCGAAAAGACCGGAAAAACAAAGGTAATGTTCTTCCTTGTCAGGGATCGCGCGAATATTTGGAAAGGAGCATATAGCATGAAGACAGGTAAAAGCGTTTTGCCGGTATTGCTTCTGATGATCGCGGGTATCCTCGGGGCGCAGACGATCCAGGAGCTGGAAAAGTATGCGAACAACGGGAATGCGGACGCCCAGTATCTTCTCGGAGCCAAATATTACGATGGCAAAGACGTTGGAAAGGATTTTAACAAGGCCGTTTATTGGAGCGAAAAAGCCGCAAACCAGGGTAAAATGGAAGCCCAATATAATATGGGTTTTTTCTACGAACAGGGAGCGGGCGTCGAGAAGGATTACGCAAAGGCGGCGGAATGGTATACGAAGGCCGCGAACCAGGGACATAAATTTGCGCAGGGACAGCTGGGCTATTTTTACTATTCCGGCTTTGGGGTGGAGAAAGACTATCAGCGCGCCCTCTATTGGTATGAACTGAGCGCCAATAAAGGAGTTGATTATGCCCAGTATTCAATGGGTTATATTTATGAGAAGGGACTGGGTACCGAGAAAAATATCGACAAAGCGATCGAATGGTACAGAAAGGCAGTGGCACAGAAACACGAAGCTTCAAAAAAACCCTTATACGAGCTTCTTTCTGAAGGTAAAGGAGGAGAGGATGCGTATCCGGAAGTTTTCCGCCTGCTCGGGGAACTGCTGGAGAAAGATCCCGAAAATGAGGATTATCAGTATAGCATGGCACAGATGTATTTAAACGGGAAAGGCGTTGCCAAAGATGAAAAAAGCGCTTTTCACTGGATGAAAATATGTGCGGACAATGAACATATCGATGCCATGTATGACCTTGCGTACATGTATTACGACGGTGTCGGTACGGAAGTGGACAGCACGGAGGGAGACTACTGGTACGAACTTGCCGAAGAATACGAAAACGAATGGTACTACTGGGGGTGGTAGCGCCAGGTGAGGACAATATAAAGGGCGGAAGCCGAATTCCGCAGTAAAGGGCTCCGTGAAAACGGTTTCTTTTCCAAATACAGAAAAGACGGGATTGAAATAAAAGCGCATGTAAGTCCATGTTTGCGGCATTTTTTAATACAGTATCAAAGGAGAAAGGTATTATGAAAATATTGAAGACAGCTTTCGTGGCACTGTTCTTAATCGGAGCGGGTTTATTAATGGCCGTCGATTACAACGAAGTCCTGCGCCTGGCTCAGCAGGAGAATGCAGAGGCGCAGTTCTGGCTTGGCTATGAATACTATAAAGGCGAAAATCTGACAAAAGACAATGCAGCCGCAAAATTCTGGATGGAAAAATCCGCCTTGCAGGGTTATACCGAGGCGGAATATTTGATGGGCTGGTTCTATGACAATGCCGAAGGCATGGAACATGACCAGGTGAAGGCATTCGAATGGTATTTTCGCGCCGCGGAGAAAGGGCACGCCAATTCACAGGGGGAAATTGCTTATATGTACTATACCGGGTCCGGAGTGGCACAGAATTTTGCCGAATCCGCCCGCTGGTATCTGAAGAGCGCCGAAGGCGGCGCCGACTTTGCGCAGCATTCGCTTGCCTACATGTATATGGAGGGAGAGGGCCTGGAACAAAACGATACGCAGGCGATTTACTGGTTCAGAAAGAGCGTGGCGCAGGGCTATGAGGAATCAAAAGGACATCTGTTCGAGCTGCTGTACGACGGCAAGGGAGGCGAAGCGGCCTATCCCGAAGCTTTCCGCCTGCTCGGGGAACTGCTGGAGAAAGATCCCGAAAATGAGGATTATCAGTATAGCATGGCACAGATGTATTTAAACGGGAAAGGCGTTGAAAAGGATGAGGAGGATGCGTTCTACTGGATGGAACAAGCAGCGCTGAACGAGCATATCGGAGCCCAGTTCACATTGTCGGATATGTATTATAAGGGAATTGGAACCAAGGTCGACAGTACATACGGGGATTACTGGCTGGAAACGGCCGAAGAAAACGAATACTGGGAATATTACGGATGGTAAATAAATAAAAAGGAGATAGATGATGCGACGTTTCCCTTTAGTGTTATTCTTCCTGCTCCTGACGGCAGGAACGGGCTTGCTTTATGCGCATTGCGAGATCCCCTGCGGGATTTACGGGGATTCCCTGCGCTTTGAACTGATCCGCGAGCATGTGCTGACTGTTGAAAAGTCCATGCGGGAGATCGAAGCCATCGGCAAATCCAAAAAGCCCGACCTGCATCAGCTGGTGCGCTGGGTTGACAATAAAGAAGAACATGCCCGGCTGATCCAGGAGATCGTCTCGCAGTATTTTCTGCATCAGCGCATCAAACCGGTGAGCGAAGGAGAGCCGGGACGCGACTTTTATGTGCAGAAAGTGGAGCTGCTGCACCGCATTCTGGTCAGTGCAATGAAGTGCAAGCAGGGGACAAACCTTGCGGATGCGCAGGACATTCTAAATTTTCTTGCCCGCTTTGAGCAACTGTACTGGGCAGAACACGGGCACACGCATTAAGAGAAGTCCCGAAATTTGCCGGAAATAAAAAAAGGCTCCGTTGCGGAGCCTTTTTTACTTTTCCTGTATCCGATCAGAAGCTGAGTTCTTTTCCGGTGATCAGGCGTTCACGTTCGGGATCGATCAGGTTTCGCCATTCGGTGTCGAGGCGTCCCTTATTGAAAGCGTTGATCGCATTCTGAGAATCTCCCAGTTTTGCGTAAGCGATTCCCAGTTCGAACCAGCCGCCGCCGAAACGGGTGTTGACATTGGTTACTTCCCGTGCGACATCCAGCGCTTTGCTGTATTGTTCGGAGCGGTTATAGGCGTACGCAAGGCGGTAATTGGTCAGATATTTGTTCCGGGGATTCGGTACCAGCGCCGCGGCCTTTTCCAGATGCACAATGGCTTCTTCAAAGCGTTCCTGGTTGTTCAAAAGTTCGCCGTAGCTTTCCCGGGCGGCCGGAGATTCCGGATCCAGTTCAATAGATTTCTTTAAATAAATTTCCGCTTGGGCAAGATTGTTCTCTGCCAGATAGGTTTGGCCGAGCGTCGAATAGGATTTGGCATCGCGGGGATCCAGTCTGATGGCTTCCTGCAGGGCGTCCTCTGCTTTTTTATATTTACGGTCCCTGCGGTAGACACTGCCGAGATTGTACCAGGCAGACTGGCTTTCCGGGTTGTAATGAACCGCTTTTTCCATATTCTCGATCGCGGCTGCGATATCGCCGGCGCGCAGCTTGATGTTGCCAAGAATGGAATAGGCCGAACCGAATTCGGGATTAATGCGCAGGCTGGTCAGGGTTTTGCGTTCCGCCGAAGTCAGGTCTCCCGAGCGCAGGGAGTTGATGGCTTCCTGCAGGATACGGGCGGCCAGAATGTTCTTTGCCTTTGTATACTTTTCCACATTCGGGGCCAGAATTCCGGCTTTGTCGAAATTATCGCGGGCTGCATCGTAGTCCTCTTCCTGAATGGCTACGAAACCCAGCCGGTAATAGATCTCCGCAATGGAAGGGTTCTTTTCGATCAGTTCGTTATAAATACGTTTGGCGGTATCGTAATTGCGGCTGTCCACTTCGCGCTGCGCATCCTTGATCTGGTTGATAAGATCACGCAGTTCGTCGAATTTATCGCGATAGGATTGTTCGGTAGGATTGGATACGATGGCTTTGCGGACAAAGTCCTGGGCTTCGTTCAGGTTCCCGTACATCAGTTCGATCTGATGATAAGCATAAAGGGCGGGTGCAAAGGAGGAGTCCCGCGCCAGTGTTTCATCCAGGATCTGCTGGGCGGCAGGCGCATCAAAGACCTCCAGCAGCGCGACAGCTTCATTCACTTTTTCAGTCAGCAGCTCCGCCTGATTCTGTGCCAATGCCGCTGAAAAAACGCCAATAACACAAAGAAATATGATGGATACTCTTTTCAGGGTCATACACTATCCTTTCGTAATCCGGTGTGCCCTTTGGGAACACGATGTTGACAAGTACCCGGGGCGGGACTTGAACCCGCATAACGTAACCGTTACATGGCCCTCAACCATGCGCGTCTGCCAATTCCGCCACCCGGGCGGCAAAGTGTGCAAATATATGCACACAAAATAAAATTTTCAAATATTTATTTGCGCTCTTCCGTCTGCGGCTGCTGGATCGGCTGCTCGATCTCAACATTGGCGGGAGCGGACAAGCCGGATGCCTGGGTTGGGATCTGCTTCCCGGACTGCTGCTGCACCACGCTTTCAGCACCCGTCGTACTGCGGCGGGCAACGGTAATATTGATGGCCAGAATAAGAATGAAGAAAAGAATGCCGGCCCATTGCGTGAATTTTGACAGAAAGGTTGCGGCGCCGCGTCCGCCCAAGACCGAAGATCCGGCCGTCATGGCCGCCATGCCATCTCCTTTGGAGGACTGCATTAACACCGAGATCACCAGCAGAATGGAGGTGATGATCAAAAGAATGACAAAGAAAGTATACATATTGACATTTCCTTTTATTTGTTGATGGTATCCGCTATTTCAATAATGCGGAAAAAATCTTCCGCTTTCAGACTGGCGCCGCCGATCAGCAGTCCGTCGATATCCGCTTCCGACAGGAGTTCCGCCGCATTGTCCGGTTTGGCGCTGCCGCCGTAAAGGATTCGCAGAAGCTGCGCCGTTTCCGCTCCCGCAATTTCCGAGAGGAGCTTACGAATATAACGGTGAACTTCCTGGGCTTGTTCCGGTGTTGCGGTAAGTCCGGTGCCGATAGCCCAGACGGGTTCATAGGCGATCAGCATTTTTCGGATCTCGCCTACCGCAAATCCCGCCAGGGCGCCGCTGAGCTGGGTCTTGATCACGGCATTGGTTACGCCTTTTTCACGCTCTTCGCGGGTTTCCCCGATACAGATCACCGGAGTAAGTCCGTTTTCCAGGGCCTTGCGGGTCTTTGCATTAACGCCGGCGTCATCTTCGTGGAAATACTGGCGGCGTTCCGAGTGACCGATCAGGACATGGCTGCAACCGGCTTCCCTGAGCATGGCCGCCGATATTTCTCCGGTAAAGGCGCCCTTGTCTTGCTGATGAAGATTCTGTCCGCCCACGTGAACCGGGCTTCCTTTCAGAAGCGACACCATTGTGCCGATAGAAGTAAAAGGCGGGCAAAGCAGAATGTCCGGGCGCTTACCCTCCAGCCCGCGTGCGCGCAGCTCACGGCAAAAGGTTTCCGTTGCCGCAGCGGTATGGTTCATTTTCCAGTTACCGGCTATAAGTAAATTTCGCATGGTATCCTTTCGTATAGATTTATGAATATCAGGATTTTTCGCTGATCTTTTCAACGGCAGGCAGTTTCAGACCGGAAATAAGTTCCAGGGAGGCGCCGCCGCCGGTGGAAACGTGACTGATCTTATCCGAAAATCCGAGTTTCTTGACTGCCGAGACCGAATCGCCGCCGCCGACCACGGTAATGGCGCCGTTTGCCGTTGCTTCGGCGACCGCGGCACAGACCATTTCGGTGCCCTTGGCAAAGTTCGGCATTTCAAATACGCCCATCGGGCCGTTCCAGAGCACGGTATTGCTTTTACGGATCACATCGGCGAACAGCCGCACAGAGCGGGGACCGATGTCCAGTCCGATCTGGCCGGGTTTGATCTCGTCCACATCCACAATGCTGGAGGGCGCATCGTTCTCGAAGGCTTCCGCGATCACAACATCGAGGGGCAAAAGGAAATTCACGCCGGAATCCTTAACGGCTTCCAGGATCTCCTTTGCAAGTTCCACTTTGTCTTCTTCGACCAGGGAAGCGCCGATCTCATAGCCCTTTGCCTTAAAAAAAGTAAAGATCATTCCGCCTCCGATGATCAGGTTGTCAACCTTGTTCATCAGATGCCGGATAGTGTCGATCTTGCCGCTGATTTTGGCTCCGCCCAATATGGCGGTATAGGGGTGCAGCGGATCCTCGAGTTTGTCTTTCAGATAGATCAGTTCCTTTTCCAAGAGCAGGCCGGAAATGATCTGCTCAAAATGATCGCAAACACCGGCGGTCGATGCGTGTGCCCGGTGCGAGGTTCCGAAAGCGTCGTTGACATAGGCATCGGCCAGCGAAGCCAGCTTTTGGGCAAAGGCGGGGTCGTTGTCTTTTTCTTCTTTATGAAAACGCAGATTTTCCAACAGCAGAACCTGTCCGGGCTTCAGTTCGCGGGCGAGTTTTAGGGCTTCGGGGCCGACACAGTCGGATGCAAAAAGTACCGGAGTTTCCAGCAGCTGGCTCAAACGTTCGCGGACCGGCTTCAGGCTGAAAGCTTCCTCGTAACCGCTTCCTTTGGGGCGGCCTAGATGGCTCATGCAGATGACGGAACCGCCGTCATCGAGGATTTTCTTTATGGTTGGCAGCGAAGAAACAATCCGGAAATCGTTGGTGATATTTCCGTTTGCATCAATAGGAACGTTGAAATCAACCCGGATCAGGGTCCGGCGCTTGCGGAAATTCACATCTTTCACTGTTAATCGCGACATGCTTGTCCTCCACGATGTTTTAGTTTGCAAATATAATACATTTTTATAAAAAACGAAGGATTTTTTATCGCTCCCCCAAAGCGCGGAGTCGCCGATCTGCAGGCGCTTGCCGATGTTTAAGCGGTCCGCCCGGCTCCGGGCGCAAATGCGGGAATAAAATGCTTGTCTCCCGCGGAATCTTCCGTAAATTATTTTGTGTTTGATGGAAATAATCAATAGATTAGCACGAATCACAGTACGGCGCCCAATGCCCCTTTACATTTAAGGAATGCCTATGGAAATAAAACATCAAATGATCGGTACGACACTGCTTTTTAAATGCCATGATCCGGTCTTCAATGAAGTCAGCGTGATCCAGTATAAGCGCAATCTTGCCACGCTGATCGAAAAGAACAACATTCAGGATATCATTCTGGATGTTGAAAATATCCGCATCGCGGATAATTTCGGTCTTGGTGCACTGCTTTTTGCGCGCCGTTATACCCGTGCCAACAATAACCGCTGCATTCTGGCCATGCCGCGGCCGAAACTGGTCAGTCTGCTAAAGACGGCAAAGCTGGCGGAATCTTTTACCATTATCGACCGCCGGGAGGAGTTTCAGGCGTATTTGAAAATGCTGGTGGAAAAGCAGGACCAGGAAAAAGCGGAGCGCGAAGCCGAAAAAGCGCGCAAGGCCGAGGAAGCCAGTAAGGCGGCCGAAGAAGCAAAAAAGGCGGAGGAGGCGAAGAAGTCCGAAGAAACGCCCAAAACCGAAGAACCCGCCAGGAGCGGGGGAGCGGAACAGCCCGTTGCTCCGGAAGAACCCGAAACGCCCGCAGAGGTCAAAAAACAGCGCCGCCACTATTCAAGAAAACCCCGGAATAACAACCATAGCGAAACTTGAGCGCTCCGGATTTTTTACCGATCAAATCAGGAACGGTGCCGGGAAGGCACCGTTTTTTTTATTGCAGGGAAAAGCCTGGATCAGGCCTGCTCGCGGATCTTTTTGATGACCCTGTTCGCATAGCCCGGAAGTATCATGGACAGTTTCCGGATATCGCTGCGGTATTCCTCAAAAAACCAGTCCAGATCTTCGGGAATTCCCAGATCGCGGACAATGGCCGCACGCTGGCAGTAATTGTGTTGTTTGCCGTTCCAGGTGTCAATGTGATTTCCAGAGAGGTAAATACCCGCACCATAAGCAATAAATTCGACGGCGCCCGGCGGCAGGCGCTTCTGCAGGCCATGCAGGTAGGGACCGTCCAGCAGAACGCCGTCGGCCACCAGCCATTGCCCTTCAAAGAATATTTCCACCCAGGCGCTTATCAGCGTTTCCGGCAGAAGGGAATAGGCAGGCGCAAGCAGCAGCCCTTTGAAAAGGTCCTTTTTTATGCGGAAAGCATGCCAGCGGCAAAGGATACCGCAGGCGTCCAGGAGGGTCTTAAGAAGAATACATTTGTTCAGCCCGGCGGCTTTTCCGGCAGCCAGCACTGCAGATGCGGGCAGTAATGGCCGGGACGTGAAACCGAAAGGGATCTCGTTTTTGACATAATCGTGAATGCACATGATCTTGTTGCGTTCGATCAGCTTCTCCCAATTCCTTTCGGCGATCAGTTCGCGCAGCGCCGCGGAATCTGCATCAAATATTTTAGTGGAATCTTTCAGCACGGGCATCCTATCGTTAGTAGTATAAATATACAATTTCATCGTCGGGTATGAAACGTGTTTTTGAGGATTTTTTCATTTGAAATAAGCAAAAAAAACCTGTATTATTGACGCGTTCAAAAAAGCGTCTTTTTCAGCCCGTTTCTAATCATTTAATGTATATATCATTAGTATAACAGACAGAATAATATTATATTATGCCATGAAAAAAATCACGTCCGCGATCGACAGGATCGTCATGCGCATAGCGGGCAAACACGCCCTGGAAGAGTACCGTGCCTACAAGAGCTGGAATGCCATTGTGGGGGATGTGATCGCGAAGGTTGCCGTGCCGCTGCGCGTACAGAACGGGATCATTTACGTCAGTGTCAAAAACAGCACCTGGCGGCAGGAGCTTCTGATGCAGAAGCCGCTGATCCTGAAAAAATACGCGGCGGAGTTCGGGCCGGGGCTCATTCAGGACATACGATTGAAATAAGGATAAACGAACACGCTTAAGAAAAAGGCAAAAGGAGATGTATGTATCAAAGCAGTGCAAGTGATTACAATTCAAATAAGATAAAGGTGCTGGAAGGCCTTGAAGCGGTCCGAAAACGTCCCGCCATGTACATCGGGGACACCGGAAAGCGCGGTCTGCATCACCTGGTTTACGAGGTAGTGGACAACTCCATCGATGAAGCGCTGGCGGGTTATTGCACGCATATCCAGGTTGCGGTCAACAAGGACGGCAGCGTCAGCGTGGAGGACGACGGCCGCGGTATGCCGGTCGATCTGCATGCCGAACAGAAAAAACCCGGTGTTGAGGTCATTATGACGGTCCTGCACGCCGGCGGAAAGTTTGACAAAGGCAGTTACAAGGTTTCCGGCGGCCTGCATGGCGTGGGTGTTTCCGTTGTGAACGCGCTGTCCAAATGGGTCAGAGTTCAGGTCAACCGCAACAACAGGATCTATGTACAGGAATATGCTTACGGTAAAGCGCAGACCGGACTGATCGAAAGCGGAAAATCGAAGAGCACGGGAACGATTGTCACCTTTATGCCGGATGATTCGATCTTTACCGAAGCCGTATTTGAATACAATATTCTGCGCGACCGCTTGCGCGAACTGGCTTTTTTGAACAAGGACGTACAGATTTCCCTGCGTGACGAACGCGACGGGCGCGAGGATTCCTTTCACTACAAGGGCGGCATCCGTGAATTTGTCGAATATCTGAATGAAGCGCGCGCACCCCTGCACCCCAAACCGGTGTACATGGAGGGCGAACGCAGCGACGTCAGCGTGGAATTCGCCTTTCAGTACAACGATACCTACAACGAGAACTTTTTTTCCTATGTAAACTGTATCAACACCATTGAGGGGGGGACCCATTTGACCGGCGCCCGCACGGCGCTGACGCGCGCGCTGAACAATTATGCGCAGAAAAACAATATGTTCAAGACCATCAAGGCAAAGGACTTCTCGCTGAGCGGCGAAGACACCCGCGAGGGCATTACCGCCGTGATCTCGGTCAAGGTACCGGAGCCGCAGTTCGAAGGACAGACAAAGACCAAACTGGGTAACAGCGATGTCAAGGGAATTGTCGACAGCCTCGTAATGGAAAACCTGAACGAATATTTCGAGACCAACCCCTCTGTGGCGAAACGGATCATTGAAAAATCCGTGCTAGCCGCAAAGGCCAGGGAGGCGGCCCGTACGGCGCGCGAACTGACCCGACGCAAAAACGCACTGGAGCTCAGCGGGCTGCCCGGAAAGCTGGCGGACTGTTCTATCAAGGACCCAGCACACTGCGAACTGTATATTGTCGAGGGCGATTCGGCGGGGGGATCGGCCAAACAAGGGCGCGACCGCCGTTTTCAGGCCATTCTGCCGTTGAGAGGCAAGATCCTGAACGTGGAAAAGGCCCGCTACGACCGGGTGCTGGAAAGCAAAGAGATCCAGGCGCTGTTCACTGCGATCGGCGGCGGTCTGCGGGACGATTTCGACGTTGAAAAGATCCGTTACCACAAGGTTATCATCATGACCGATGCGGACGTGGACGGCGCGCATATCCGGACCTTGCTGCTGACCTTTTTCTTCCGGCAGATGCGGGACCTGATCACCCACGGGCACGTATTTATCGCCCAGCCGCCGCTGTACCGGCTTAAACAGGGCAATACGGAGCGCTATGCCTACGATGACAACGAGATGGACATGATCATAACCCGGATGAAAAAAGACAAGGCGATGAAGGTCAATTTGTCGCGCTATAAGGGTCTGGGAGAAATGAATCCCGATCAGCTCTGGAGCACCACTATGGATCCCGAAGCGCGGACGATCCGCCGGGTAACGCTGGATGATGCCAGTGCCGCCGATCACATGTTCTCCGTCCTGATGGGCGAAAACGTCGAAGCCCGACGACTGTTCATTGAAGAAAACGCTAAATATGTCAAGAACCTCGATGTGTAAAGCGCATCGGGAATGTTTATAAAAAAGAGAGGAAACATTGGCTAACGAACGAATTATTCCGGTCAATATTGAAGAAGAACTTCAGAACTGCTATCTCGATTACTCCATGTCCGTAATCGTTTCCCGCGCCCTTCCGGATGTGCGCGACGGCATGAAGCCGGTGCACCGCCGCATTTTATACGGGATGTACGAACTGGGCATGCAATACAATAAACCCTATAAAAAGTCCGCGCGTATCGTCGGTGATGTGCTGGGTAAGTACCACCCTCACGGCGATTCCTCGGTCTATAACGCCATGGCGCGGCTGGCACAGGATTTTGCGATGCGTTACTGCATTGTTGACGGCCAGGGAAACTTTGGCTCCATCGATGGCGACAGTCCCGCCGCCATGCGCTATACCGAAGCCCGTCTTGCGCGCATTGCCGACGAGATCCTGACGGATATCGACAAGGATACGGTGAATTTTATCCCGAACTTTGACGATTCCCTGACCGAGCCCTCCGTCATGCCCAGCAAGATCCCCTATCTGCTGATCAACGGTGCGACCGGTATTGCCGTGGGCATGGCCACGAATATTCCTCCGCACAACATTCGCGAGGTCTGCGATGCCATCGTCGCCTGCGTCGAGAATCCCGAGATCAGCACCAAAGAACTGATGGAGTTCATCAAGGGACCCGATTTCCCGACCGGCGCACTGGTTTACGGCAAGTCGGGACTTTTTGCGGCTTACGATACCGGTTCCGGCAAGATCACCATGCGCGCCCGGGCAAATGTGGAACAGATCCGCAACAACCGCGACCAGATCATCTTTACCGAGATCCCCTATCAGATCAACAAAAGCAACCTTATCGAACGCATTGCCGACCTGGTCCGCGGAAAGGTTATCGACGGGATCAGCGACCTGCGGGATGAGTCGGACAAAGAGGGGATCCGCATTGTTATTGAGCTGAAGAAGGATTTTGAACCGCAGGTGGTATTGAACAATCTTTACAAGCACACCGCCTTGCAGAGTACCTTTGGCATCAATATGCTGGCGTTGGTCAACGGCATTCCCAAAGTGCTTCCCCTGCGCGACATGCTGCTGCTCTTTGTTGAGCACCGGCACAATATCATTGTGCGGCGGACGCGCTTTGAACTGAACAAGGCCGAAGAGCGCGCCCATATATTGGAAGGCTTCAAGATCGCCCTCGACAATATTGACGAAGTGATCGAGATCATTAAAAAATCATCCAGCGTCGCCAATGCGCGCCAGAACCTGATGAGCCGCTTTGCTTTCTCCGATGCGCAGGCTCAGGCCATTCTGGACCTGCGTTTGCAGAAACTGACCGGCCTGGAACGCGAGAAGATTATCCAGGAATACATCGACCTGCTGAAACAGATCGAGCGGCTTAAGTACATACTTGATAACAAGGACAAACGTATGGAGATCCTGGTGCAGGAAACCCGGGAAATCCGGGAAAAATACGGTGACGAGCGGCGTACCGAGATCATTGCGGATGCCGGGGATTTTTCGATCGAGGACATGATCGCCGATGAAGAAATGGCCATAACCATTACGCATAACGGATTCATCAAACGGACGGCGGTCAACGTATACCGCGCCCAGCGCCGCGGCGGTGTTGGAAGACTGGGAGCTACGGCCAAAGACGACGATTTCGTAGAAAATCTCTTTATCGCGTCTACCCACGACTATCTGATGTTCTTTACCAATATGGGCAAGGTCTACTGGCTGAAAGTACACGAGATCCCCGAAGCGGGACGCGCGACCCGCGGGCGTGCCATTGTCAATCTGCTGGAATGCGAGAAGGAAGAAAAAGTCCGTGCTTTCCTGAACGTCCGCGATTTCAACGGCGACCGTTACATTGTGATGGCCACGAAAAAGGGCACCATCAAGAAAACCCGCCTGGATGCCTACAGCCGGCCCCGCCGCACGGGCATTATTGCCGTCAACCTGGTCGACGGCGACGACCTTATCGGCGTGGATATCACCAACGGCAAGCAGGATATTATCCTGGGGACCCGCAAAGGCAAGGCCATCCGCTTCAACGAAGGCCATGTCCGCGATATGGGCCGCAGCGCCACTGGTGTCCGCGGCGTAACACTGGAACCCAAGGATGACGCCGTTGTCGATATGGTCGTGGTCAAGCGCGAAGGCGCCACGGTACTGGCCGTCAGCGAACGCGGTTACGGCAAACGTTCCGATATCATAGACTACCGTATCACCAACCGCGGCGGCAAGGGCGTGATCACCCTGAAGACGAACAGCAAGATCGGCCAGATGGTCGCACTCAAGGAAGTCGTGGATTCCGACGATCTGATGATCATCACCAAGAACGGACTCCTGATCCGCCAGAACATTAGCCGCATCAGCACGCTATCGCGGAATACGCAGGGCGTCCGGCTGATCAATCTGCACGAAGACGACCGCATTTCCGCCGTACGTTACGTCATGGAATCGGACGAAGAGAACGGCAATGAACTCAAGGTCATGAAAGGCGAATAATGACAAGCGCTGACCGCATACGCTGTATACGGGAAGAGATACGGGCTCTGAGCCCTCATCCGGAACGGGTGCGCCTGATCGCGGTCAGCAAAAAACAGGACCTTGGACGGATGCGGAAAGCCGCCGAGGCCGGTATCCGGGATTTTGGCGAGAACCGCATCCAGGAAGCCGCGGACAAATTTTCGCAGGAGGCCTTTCCCGGGATCACCCGGCATTTTATCGGATATCTGCAGTCAAACAAAGTAAATAAATGCTTGCAGAATTTTAATTGGCTTCATAGTTTGCAGACAGAGAAACTTGCCGGCCTGATCGCACACAGTGAAATACCGCTTTTGTGTCTGATCGAAGTCAATATTTCCGGAGAAAGCAGCAAGTCCGGGATACGGCCGGAAGCGCTGCGGACCTTTGTAAAAGGGCTTTCCGCCTGTCCGGGACTGCAGGTCCGCGGACTGATGGGCATTGCGCCCCTGACGGAAGATGAAAACACCGTCCGGCGTGCTTTTGCGCTTTTGCGGGAACTTGCTCTGGATTGCCGTTCGCTGGAAACGGAGGATTTGCACTTTGACGAGCTTTCCATGGGAATGAGCGGTGATTACCGCATTGCCCTGCAGGAAGGCGCGACCATGCTGCGGATCGGAACCGCGATTTTCGGGCCACGGCAAAGCTGAAAGGAAGGGGAATGCACTGGATCGATTTTTCAGGATTGAAAGTGAAAGAGGCGCTTCTGCCCGAGGGCTGGACCTTTGCATCCGCAAACGCGGCGCTTCCCGCAGAAAGCATTGCCGGAAAGGGCGAATTGCTTCTGCTGAGCATGCGATCGGATGCACTGGAGCCCGGAACCTTGCGCTTTGTGGCCGATCACCTCAATCTGTCCGGAAGCAATCCCTTGCGCGGGCATAATAATGATGAACACGGAGTACGCTTCCCGGATATGTCGGAACCTTACCGCGTGCCGGAGGCTGTCCGGGATCAAGCGCTGCTGATCCGCGCCGGTCAGCATCCCCGCTATCCTTCAGATGCGCCCGAAGCGGCGCCACTGGTCTATCAGACTATCATTGCAAAACATCAGTCAAAAACGGTCATTGCCCTGCTCTATGGCCGGAAAGTCAATGCAGAACAACTATTGAAAGCAATACAGGGAGTCAATCATGCATAAGAATTCAATGAACAAAGTGATCCTGGTCGGCCGTCTCGGACAAAATCCCGAACAGCGTGCCACACCGGGAGGTACGACGGTCACCAATTTCAGCATTGCCACCAACGAGACTTATAAATCCCAGGACGGTGAATACAATGACAACACCGAATGGCACCGTTGCGTAGCTTTTGGCAAAACGGCGGAGTATATCGGAAGTTTTTTCACAAAGGGACGTCTGGTTTATGTGGACGGACGTCTGCGTACACGCAAATGGACCGACCAGAGCAACGTTACGCACTACAGCACCGAGGTCATTGTTGAAACGGCCATGTTGCTCGACCGCGGACCACAGGCTGAAGACGGCGTTTACGCGCCGCCCGCCAAAACCAGCAATAACACCAACAGCAAAGCGCGCGTCCGCGAGCAGGATGCGGGAAGCAACGAACCCGTTCTGCCGGAAAATGAGGAAGAGCTGCCTTTCTGACAGGAGTCCCGATGACGCCTTTCTTTTACGATCCGGAAATGCTGCAGGAGGAAGATAGCGCCGCGATGGTGATCTGTCCGCTCTGCGGAAATCCGGTCAATAACCACAGTGCTGAGGAACTCTATACCGTCGATGTGGTGGAAAGCGATTTTCGCGTCCGCACTCTGGATGACGATATTCTGGACAGCTGGCTGGTCTTTTGTCATCACTGCCTTTATGTTACGCACGATTTCCGGCTCATCCCCGAAGACAGCGACCGTCTCCGCGAAATTGTGGAATCGGAGGAATACCGGGAACGTTTTACGGACATTGAACCCACGACCCTGGAGATATTCGAACATTTTTTGTATTTGCTGGAAAAGGCGGAAGCGCCGCCCATGGTCTTTGCGGATACCTATCTGCGCATGTCCTGGCTTTACGATGACGAAGAACAGAACGAAAAGGCGGATGCCTTCCGCGAAAAAGCGATCCGCAATTTTGCCAAATCCCTGCTTGTCAGCGATCCGGACGAAAAAGAGCGTTCGCTGATCTACTATTATATTGCGGAATTAAGCCGGAGGAACGGGGAATTCGAGCGGGCCAAAAAAGCGCTGCTGAAGATGGACATGAAACAAACGATGTTCCGGCGCCTGTACGAGCTGCAGAGCGGACTGATCCGCGAGCGCAACCGCAAAGCGGCACTGATGCCGCGGGAGGAATAAGGAAATGATGATCAACTATCCCGAATTTGAGGCAATGCTGCTGGAACAGGAAGCCGGTGCGACCACCATCCTGTTCAAGTACATCAACATCCTGAACCGCTACTTCAACGAACATTCCGGACTTTCCCGCAACGCCCAGCGGGAGTCGCTGGAATATTTGTACAAGGAAGTGCGCGCCGCCCATCCGCTGATGGCCATATTTCCGAATCTGCATGCCTTTATGCTGGAGAAGATGGAGAAGAGCAAAAAAAGCGTTCCGGAGATCCTGAATGTTTTTGCGGAGAAGACCAATGCCAATATTTCCAAAACCATTGAGACCTGCGTCAGCAAGCTGATCAAGGACGGCTCCTTTATTTTTACCTTCAGCCACAGTTCGGTGGTGCGCAAGGCCATCATGGAAGCCGCCAGCCGCGGACGCCGTTTTGAGGTAATCCTGACCGAGGCGCGTCCGGTGGGCGAGGGGGTCGCTTTGGCAAAATTCCTCGGCCGCGCCGGAATCCCGGTCTCGCTGTATACCGATGCCGCCATGGAGCTGGCGATCTCGCGTTCGGACCTGGTGCTGGTGGGTACGGATTGGTACTGGCACCGGGGCTTTATCAATAAGATCGGGACTCACTCCGCATTGCGCATTGCCGAGGAGCGGGAAAAACTGTTTTACATCCTCAGCGACACCAGCAAGCAAATGCCAACCCCGCCGTCCGACTGGTCCCGCGACAAGCACCCGCAGTCCCAGCTTTTGATGGAAAGCATTGAAAACGTAACGGTCTTTAATCCCTACTTTGAATCGATCTGGTACCGCGGCGTCGACGGTATCGTCATCGACGGGGAAATGAAACGTTTTGACGCAAAGCACGAGATCATCATGTAAACCTTTCGGAAAAGGAGCGGGTCCCATGTCCCAGTATTACAATTACAAAACCGCAGTGCTCATTCTTTTGATGAGCCTGATCGCATATCTCGTTCTGGTGGTGGGCCTGTATTACAATCCCGATATCATGGGCAGTGCTCCGCAGGCCCTCGGCTATATTGCGCTGATCTTTTTTGAACTGCTCCTGCTTGTACCGCTGCTCCTCTATGTGATCGGAAACAAAAAATCCGTTAAGCACGCGTTCCGTTTACGCCCCGTTCCCCTGGGCGGAATTCGGGACATCCTTTTTGTTGCCGTGGGCATGTTCGTTGCCCTTGAGCTGATCCGCTACCTGATGGAACGCTTCCTGAATTTCGATCCGGTCTTCGGTTCGTATTACCGGGTAGACTACCCTTTGAATATTCTTTTGCTCTTTTTCCTGAGCGTGGTCATCACACCGGTGGTGGAAGAGGCGGTGTTCCGCGGTTACCTGCTTCGGGTCATGCTGCGCAACAAGTATTCCCCGCTGATCGCTATCATTACCACCGCCCTGCTTTTTTCCCTGAGCCATCTGACCTACCGGAATGCGGCCGGCATTTTTGTCGCCGGTCTGATCCTTGGTTATGTCGCGTATTCCTATTACTCCATCATCCCCGCTATTATCATTCACAGCCTTTTTAATCTCATGGTCCTGATCGACGTGAACATTCCCGCTATTCGTGAACTGGTACTCGGCGCACGCTCCTACGTAGTCTGGATCCTGTGCGCCGGGGGCATCGTGGCAATGACGCTGGGGCTTTTGAATATCAAGAACAAGGTACATATCCACCGTACAAAACGCGGCCTAAACTCGGAAGGAGTCGACGATGAGAAATAACGAAGTCATCCTGCTGGTAGATGCCTATCGCAAACTGCACCGCAGGGGAGCCAAGCTCAATCTGATCAACATCATCGACAAGACTCACCCCGCCGACCTGGCGCTGTTGTTCCGGTCCTTTACGCTCCACGAGCGCCTCTACTTTTTCTCGCTGATCAAAAACAACGAGAAAAAGGCGGAAGTGCTTTCCGAAGCGGACGACAATATCATTATCGAGATCCTTAAGCCCATGAAACGTCCGGATGTCATCCACATCCTGCGCGAAATGGATTATGACGACGAGTCCCGTATTCTGCGTCTGCTGCCTCCGGAAGAACAGCAGGAACTGCTGAAACTCATGAAAGAAGACGAATCCCGTGAAGTCGAAGCGCTGATGGGCTACGAGGAAGACACCGCCGGAAGCATCATGAACCCGGAGGTCTTTCATCTGTCCGAGGAACTGACCGTGGCGCAGGCTATCGAAGAGATCCAGAAAAGCGCAGATACGGAAATGGTTTTTTATATTTATGTCACGGACGACCGCACGCACCTGGTGGGCGTGGTCTCCCTGCGCCAGCTCATCCTGAACGACCCCAAAAAACCGTTGAGGGAAGTAATGGTCGAAGACGTGATCAGCATCCGGCCGGAAACGGATCAGGAGGAAGCCGCCCGCATTGCCTCGCGTTACAATTTTGTGGCGGTGCCGGTCGTGGACGACGAAAACAAGCTCATTGGCGTGGTGACCGTCGACGATATTATTGACGTACTGCGCGAAGAAGCCACGGAAGACCTGCTGCAGATGGCCGGTCTGGGACGGGATTCGGACATAATACTCAAAACGCCCTGGGAAACGACCAAGAAGCGCTTTCCCTGGCTGCTGGCCACCTATATCGGGGGGCTGATCGCAGCAGTGACCATCGGCCTTTTCCACGGACTGCTCAGCGAATACATTATTCTGGCTTCTTTCCTTCCCATTATCGCAGGGATGGGCGGAAATATCGGAACCCAGAGTTCCACCATTATCACGCGCGGACTGCTGACGGGCCGGGTCAATCCCGATACCGCCGGAAAGATCATTTTAAAGGAAATGCGGGTCGGAGCGACGCTGGGGCTGATCTATGGACTTATCCTGGGTATCATTGCCTTTTTTATGACCTATGTGATCACGACAAACGCCTACGATTATCCGCTGATCCGCTGTCTGGAACTGAGCGTTGCCGTTGCTGCCGGTATTGCCATCGCCATGACGCTGGCCACCTTTACCGGGACCGTGGCGCCCATGATCCTGAACCGCATGAAGATCGATCCCGCCATTGCAACGGGACCTTTTGTGACAACCACCATTGATATCCTCGGCGATCTGATCTACCTGCTGATCGCATCGCTTCTGGTCAGTCTCTGAAATGAAATTTGTAAAGTTCCTTATCGTTTTCCCCTTTTTTACCGCCCTGCTGCAGGGTGCGGATACGCTGTATTACGATATCAGTCTGCTGGGTATCAAGGTTGCGGGCGTGGAGATCATCGATTCCCTGCGCAGAGACGCTTCCCGGGAGATCATGTACCGGGCCTTTACCGTGGGCGCTTTCGATAAGGTCTACGACACTGAAAACCGCTATTATTTCTACACCGATTCGGCAATGACCCAGATGGATTCCCTGCGGAAGATCATTCACGAGCACGATCTGGAGCAGGTCTATACGGAACAGGTGCGTAACGGAATGATCCATTATTCCAACGCCTCGCCCATGGAGAGCATTCTGCCCCTGCACCACGTGCTCAGCTTTCTGATCTACCTGCAGTACCATCCTGAAAAACGGGTAACGGGCGCTCCCTTCAATTTCCTGCTCAGCGACGAGGGTGAACTCTACCACCCCGAGGTTCGTGTTGCGTACAATGCGGCAAAAGACCAGGATGAGGTATATTTTACCCTCTATAAAGTCGCCGGCGTGGAAGTGCTGGAACCTACGGACGTCTTCAACTGGATGATCTGCGCCGGAAGCGGGGAGCGCATGATGGCTTATTCCCGAAAGGACAACAAGATCAGCGAAGGTTTCTTTGCATTGGGCTGGGGACTGCATCTGCGGGCAAAACGCGTTTATAAATAAAATAATCAGAACTTCAATCCGAACGAGGTTGCGATGAAACGATCATGGATATCGCTGTTTTTTCTGTTGCCGCTTGTTCCGCTTTTAGGGCAGGAACTCATCTTCGAAAAAACCGGCGGCGCTACGCAACGGATCAGCCTGAGCACGCTCGGCAGTATCCGTTTTGCCGAACTCGATACGCTATCCAACGCGGCGTTGAGCATCCATACGGTGACCGGTATCCGGCATTTCCGCCTGTCGGAGATCGATTCGCTGGATATGAAGGATAACACGGACCTGCTGATCTATCGTGCGGGATCGGCCGGGCGCATCCGGCGGGCGGATATTGACAAAATGGCGATCTCTCCGGTCACACTTCCGGACCGCTCCGCAGACGCCCGCAACGGATCACAATTCATGCAGGATATCTTGGATATGAACTTCAGTCAGCGCGAGCCGCTGATCCTGCAAGAATTTTTAGGAGGGAATATTCCGGATTTTTCGCGGGAGTTCATTACCTGCAGCTCCGACTTTAAGGACGCCGACGGGATCACGCACCGGGTGGAATACGATGTGATGTCCGATTATCTCTCCATCGGGAGCAACGAGGACTACTGCCGGGTCCCCATGGGACCGAAAAGCGCCCAGGAGATCGCGGACGCGTATGGATGTATCCTGAGCACCCGGAAGCTGTGCGACGACATCTGGAAGCACGCCACGGTACGCCTGAGCCCGATCCCCTACGCACCGGTGGGCGACAACAATTCCCAGGTCTATAAATTTGTGGAGCACAATACGGATATCAATGCCGCCCGTGCGGACGCCGGCGGCGGGATCTTTGCGCTGATCGCCGGGATCAAAAAAGATGTCGTGATCTGTAACGCCATTATAAGCAAACCAAATAATGTAGCTATTTACGGCTGGCATTATCCCGACGGGAATCCCATTCAGCCGCTGTATACCGGCCACGTGGATTATTATGTCGACTACAGTCACGGGATCCGCCTGATCAACGCGATCGTCCGGGTAGACGGCGTGCCGCTGAACGCCCACGATATTTTACAGGATCCGCTGCTGTACAAACTGCTGAGCGACGAAAGCGGCGCCATGCAGCAAACCCGTTACCTTTATTGAGCGAAGCCATGATAAAGCAAATATTAAAAATTGGGTTCTTGCTGAATCTTGCAGCACAATTGTGCGGGCAAGTGCTGATCCTGGATTACCGGGACGGCGAACGCGATTCGCTGCGCCTTGACGAGATCGCGTATTTTTACATTGCGGACAGTAGTGCCGAAGTCGTGCGTTTGGCATCTCCCCTCAACGGAGAGAGCAAGGTACAACTTGATCCTGTCTTTCACTGGCGGGAGGTTTCCGGGCAATCCTATGAGCTGCTGCTGTCCCGCAGTGAAAGCTTTACGGATACCGTGTATTATGTCAGCGGTCTGGAAAGCGGCAGCTGGACTCCGCCGGAAGCGCTGGAGATCGGGACGCGCTATTTCTGGAAAGTGCGGATCACCGGGAAAAGTCTGTGGACCGCGGCCTGGCACTTCAGCACCTGGGCGCCGGAAATTCCGGAAAAGATCAGCGCCATGGCCCTGCTGCAGGGCGATCAAAGCGGTAGTATCCGCATTGCGGCGCTGCTGCCCCTGATGGTTGAAGAACTGCTTGTGGTATCCGGCTTTGACGGACAGAGTTTTCCGGATACGCTGCAATGCGATTCCAGCGGCAGTGTGATCAGCGGCCTGGAACCCGACAGCTGCTATTATATCCGCATTGCCGCCGTGAATGCCGCCGGTATCGGTCCCTTTTCGGAACTGCTGGCCATCCGGCCTTCCCGGGATGCCCTCCCGGTATTGATCGTGAACGGCTTTGACCGCGCGACAGCCGGCAACAGTTATAATTTTGTCCGTCAGCACGCTTCCGCCGTACGGAACAGCGGCCGCATCCCGGTCTCGGCTTCCAATGAAGCCCTTACGGAAGGCCTGGTATCCCCGGATGATCATGCGGCTGTGATCTGGATCCTGGGAGAAGAAAGCACGGTGGACGAGACCTTCAGTGATGCCGAACAGAACCGCGTAAAGAGCTATCTGCAAAACGGCGGCAGGCTTTTTGTGTCCGGCGCGGAGATCGCCTGGGACCTGGATTACAAGGGCAGCAGCAGCGACAAGGCTTTTTGTCACGATTTTCTGCGCCTGTGTTATGTGCAGGATTCCCCCAACAATGCGGTCGGGACCTATTACGGCGTGGAAGCGAGCGGTCCGGAGATCTTTGCGGAACTCGGCAGCTTTTCATTCGATAACGGCACGCAGGGGAGTTACGATGTCCGCTATCCGGACGTTCTGGGAGTATCGGGAGACAGTCAGGGTTTTCTGAAATATACGGGTTGCAATACCGGATTTGCCGGTATCGTGTACGAAGGGATGTTTCCCGACGGAAACACTGCGGGTAAAGTGATGGTCCTGGGCTTTCCCTTTGAAACGGTGTATCCGGAAAGCCGGCGGGATGCGCTGATGGAAAGTTTTTTCCGCTTTACGGAAGAAGGACTGGCAATCGGGGATGCCGGCGATGTGCCGCAGATTTTTCTGCTGGAAACCAATTATCCCAATCCCTTTAATCCTGCGACCAAGATCCGCTATCGCCTGCCGTCGCGTGCGGAGATCAACGTGACGATCTTCGATATGAACGGAAAGGAGGTCCGGACCCTGGTCAGCAGAACACAAGAAGCGGGTTATTACACACAGGAATGGAATGCGGAAGGGTTTGCATCCGGACTTTATGTTTGCGTACTTTACGTGAATCATACTTTCGTTGCTTCCAATAAAATGCTTTTTATCAAATAATTCAGCACCGGGCGCGGAGAGGGGAGGTTGGGAAGTTCGGAAGATGGGAAGTTCGGAAGTTAGGAAGTTAGGAAGATAGGAAGTTTGGTCAGCGGAATTACCTTGAATTTTGAGTTTTCAATGTTGAATCAAAACAAATATCAACAAATCAACCCGCCTTCGTCAAGACTATGGCGGGCAGGCACCTCAACGCCTCGACAACTCGACCCGCCTTCGTCCCCAACAATCGGGACTTCCAGCCGTCGCTCCGTTTTTCCGGAGCTATGGCTGACATAGCGGCGCGCAGGCACCTCGACATCTCGACGCCTCAACATTCTTTCTAACTTTGAACCTTGAGCCTTAAACTTTGAACCAAGAAAAGCCGGGTGCTGACGTGAGTTATGCTATTTTGGCGATGATGGCCTGCAATGCGGCCAGCGCTTCGGGGGGCAGTTTGTCGCGGCCGCCGTTTTCCGTTTCCCGGGACTTGACAAAGGCAATGCGGTCCTTGAAACGTGCAATGAATTCAGCACGGTAGGCGGGAACGTTCAGATCGCAGTCAAATTCCGGTATCCCCATGATCTTCATAGCGTCAAAGGGTTTCCAGGGTTGGAATTTGGCGTGTTTTTCCACAATCGCCTCGATGATGCCCAGCGTGTGCTGCGGGCGGACCTTTTGCTCCCGGAAAAAGCCGGTGTTCAGGACATAGCAATCCACGCCGTCTTCGATCAATTTTTTAAAGCGCGTGTAATCGATGGCCAGGGGATAGGTGCGGAAAGGGTTGGCGTAAGGTTCCACTACCAGTGCGTTGGGATCCACGCCGGGCGCCAGACGTTCGGCGCTGGTGCGCTTGGTGGCCAGTGTGGCGCCCATGGCAGATGCCAGAGCGGGATCTTCCAGCTTCAGCACCGGAGGCATACTGGGGTCTTTCATCAGCCAGAAAATGGCATTGATGGGATCGTTGATACGGTTGAGACGGTTCGGCGACCAGAGCGCCGATTTGATCGCGCGCCCGTTGCCGTTGCGCAGGTCTTCGCTGACCACGCAGACGCTGCCGTCCGCATATTCCACGGCGCCGTTGTTTTGCAGGGTCAGGATGTATTTGTTATCCTCGCAGTTCATGGGATAATCCTGCGTCTTGTCAAAATAGGTCGGTTCCAGTGCAATAGAGTATTTTTTTTCCGTATTGATAATGAAGGCATCGTCGTGCAAAATGCTGACGTCGTATTTCCCGGCATGCCGTGCGTGCGTGATGGTGGATTTTCCCGAACCCGAGAGTCCGAAGACCGCCACGGTAAATTTTTTATTTTCGGCAAGGTTGTAGCGTTTCAGTCCGCCGTGGCAGGAGGCATAACCGTTGCGGGTTGCTGTGCCCCAGGCCAGGGTGAGCGTGCCCTTTTTATGTTCCCCGAAATAGCGCATCCCCAGTAAAGCCGCGCAGTTGTATTCCGGGTCAAAATAGGTCAGTCCCAGCGGATGCTCCCCATGCTGCCAGTCCGGGTCTGAAAAGACCAGGATATCGCCTTCCGGCAGTTCGCGGGAGTTTTGGTAGCGTTCGCGGTAAGCGTCGTTGAAATATTGAAAGTTCAGCATCCAGGACAGCAGGATATTTTCGTGTCCTTCCGGGATCAGCAGGTGGGCGCGGATCATGAAATCTTCGTCCAGACCGATCAGGGTCTGCGCATGATAGAGCTTTCGGAAGCGTGTGCGGTAAACCGCTTCGCGCAGCTTTCCGGCATAGCCCGGAAGGTCCACACCGGGTTCGCCCAGAATGCGCCGGGCCGCCGCACAGCGGCCGACCACGCTGCCGTCGTTAAATAGCAGAACCTTCGCATCCGCGGGCAGTCCGGAGACTTCGGGCTTGTAGACCGGCATGCCGCTGAGTTCGATCGTGCCCGGAGAAAGGCGGGCGAGGGAATAGGCTTCGGACACGGAGTCGACGGGAACCACGTTATTTCCGTAAAAGGCGGTTTGCAGAATGCAGCGGCTTGTGGAATTGATGCGCTTGAACTCTTCGGATTCACGAAAATGCGAAATACTGGCCATGATTGTTCCCTTTATGCATGAAGGTTCATTTCACAGGCTGAACGCAGGTTCTCGAACAGGGTCTCGATCTTATCTTCCGGCACCGCCGAATAGGCGAGACGGATCACGCCGCGGATAAAGATCACGCCGGTCTGGAAATGCTCGATCAGGGTTTTGCGGACCGTATTGCCATCCAGTCCCGGTGCGAGTTCAACGCACATAAAATAGCCGGAATTGAAGGGCAGGGGCCGGAAATAGGGTGCATAGCGTTCCCGGTTCGCGGCAAGGATCGCTTTGACCTTTTTATAGCGGGACTGCAGCAGTGCATATTTTTCGCGTTTTTCCCGGGCGTAATCCGGGTCGGCGTAAGCTTCCAGCAAAAGGGATTGCGAGATATGGGGCGAAGAGGAGATGCTGCTGCGGATCCCGCCGGCGGTCTTGTCTTCAAGAATGCGCAGTGCTTCTTCGCTCAGGTTCTTTCCGGCATAGGTCACAAAGCCCACGCGGAAACCCCAGACATAATCTTCCTTGGTCGGTCCGTCCACCTTGACCGCCAGCACCCGTTCATGCAGGCCGGCAAGATAGGCGAAGGGCGACTGGGTGTCCACATCCGCTTCGTAGACCAGACCGAAATAAGCGTCGTCGCAAATCACCACGATGTCGTTTCCGGATTCGGCGCTATCTTTGATAAGGCGCAGCAGTTCGCGCATTTCGCTTTTGGTGGGTGTATATCCCGCCGGGTTGTTCGGAAAATTCATGATCAGGACTTTCTTTCCGGTCCCCGGTGCCAGCAAACGTTCCTGAAGACCGGCGAGATTCAGGCCCTCGCCCGCGAAAAAGGGATAAAGGTCAAAATGCACATCCAGGCGTTCCTGCACCAGCATATTGTAGTTGCCCCAGTACTTGTCGGCAATGATCACCCTGTCGCCGGGATCGAGGAAGAGCTTCGAGGCAATGCTCAGTCCGTGGCTGAGCGCACAGGTTACGACCGGCAGGCTGAAAATTTTTCCGGCGAGTGCGGGGTTTTTTTCCTGCTGCAGGCGTTTCCAGGTATTGCGCAGATCGGGGAGGCCGGAGCATCCCGCATAGGGAAAGACCTTTTTGGGATTCAGCAGGATGCGGCGTTCCAGGGAGCTTAAGCGCAGGGGAGAGCCGTCATCCTGCAGGGCAATGCCGATGGTTGCGTTAATCTCCGTCAATTTGGCTTCCATACTTTGCGCGAGGATGCCGCTTTTGGGGAAATAGGATTCTTTTCCTTTGCGGGAGAGGACGCGCAAGAGAAAGGGTGCGATCTCCTGAAGCCGGTCGTTCAGGGCGGCGGCGAGAGGGTTCATAGGGGCTCCTTCAAGCGAAACGGTGGACTTACGAACTGCCCCGCAAAAGACGGGCGCAGCGATACCGCTGTCAAGACACAAGATATAAATATAGGATAAATTTTTGAGAAAGTAAAAGCAAGTTTCGGGGGAAGACAGATTGCGTGCGTGGGTGCGATGGGAATCGCATTGACTCAATCAAATTCATCCTCATTGAGTCAATTAATTTCAATCGCATTGACTCAATCAAATTTATCCTCATTGAGTCAATTAATTTCAATCGCATTGACTCAATCAAATTTATCCTCATTGAGTCAATTAAACGCGTTCCCATTGACGCAATCTGAAAAATTCATTCCCCACTATGTTTTTCAATATTTGTTTTACTTCGGACAGACACCCCTCTAAGCAATAAAATATCAGCAGGATGACCCTTCCGGTACAGGTCCTGCAAAAATAAGCGGCGCTTTCCGCTGAATGTCAAAAGTACAGTAAAGCGCTGATTTTACTTGAATAATAAAGCGAAATCTCCGTAAAATCCATCAAACGCTAAATGGGGCAGGAATGAAACAAATTATCTTTATTACCACGGGCGGGACCATCGAAAAGACCTATGATGAACGCACGGGCATTCTGACGAATCAGCATTCCATCCTTTCCAGGATCCTTGACGGCCTGCGTCTCCCGGAACTGAACATCAGCCAGCGGAATGTGATCTTTAAAGATTCCCTGGATATGAACGATATCGATCGCGGGATTGTGCTGGACATTACCCGGCAATCCATGCAGCACGCCGACGCCGTGATTATTCTGCACGGTACGGATACCCTGGAAAAGACCGCCGAACTGTTGTATCGGGAAATCCGGGAACCCCGCTGCCCCGTGATCTTTACGGGCGCCATGCGGCCCTACGAGTTCCGGGATTCCGATGCAAGCCAGAATGTCACCGAAGCCCTTTTTGCCGCAACACGGGTTACTCCCGGCATCTATGTGGTTATGCACAATAAACTGTTATGCTTCCCGGGAGTTAAAAAGAACCGCGACAAGCTGACCTTTGTCCGTGAAACGTAGGGAGCGCCGGGCATCCTCCTGCGTTCCGACCAATCGGGGCTTCCAGCCTTCGCCCCGAACGATCGGGGCTACGGCATGGCACAGCGGCGGACAGGCAGAGCACCGGGAAACATCATCCACGGATTTCCACAAAGGAACAGTCCTCAGCCTGCCCCGATGGCTATCGGGGGATTGCACGAATTTCCACGAATTGGCACAAAAGTTTATTATAGCGTATAGATCTTCAGCCGTAATATAATAATTCCCCACTTCGTCCGCCAATTGACGGACTTCGTAGGGCAGGCTGTGAAAATCTGTGAAATTCGTGGACCGGCTCTTTGTGAAATTCGAAGTTAAACTCATAACTCATAACCCATAACCAAAGAAAAATCTCTCCGCATTTTTCAACAAGAAGGGATTGTTATTACAGGTCTCGACGCCTAAACGACTCGACAACTCGACGTTGTTTTTATTTCATCAATGCAATCT
>JAQVTR010000057.1 GCA_028699915.1 Fidelibacterota bacterium | reverse complement strand
GCCGGTGCATGGCTTTTGCAGAACGGGATCCCGATCTACCAGGTGTCGAAATTCCTCCGGCATTCATCAATCACCGTGACGGAGAAAAGCTACGCGGATCTGATCAAGAAGAACTACTCGGACCTATCGGATAAGATCAGCTCAATTTTGTCATAAGATTATCATTACTTTTTGGCGTGAGATGCCGTTTTTTGACGAGGTTATAGATTTTTGATAGCGAGGGCAAAGAAACGTTTGAGTAAGCAAAAGCCTGTGTTTAACAGGCTTTGGGGTGGTAGCCCCTCCAGGACTTGAACCTGGGACAAACGGATTATGAGTCCGCTGCTCTGACCAACTGAGCTAAGGGGCCAAATATCTCATGCTGCAACTGTTAAAGCTCTCTCATTACTGCAGCATCGGATAGTGTGGGTAGTACAAGACTCGAACTTGTGACCTCCTGCGTGTCGAGCAGGCGCTCTAACCAACTGAGCTAACCACCCCTGCAAAAAAGCTACCTAAAGTAAGAGAATCCTTTTCAATATTCAACACTTTTTTCATGTTTTGTCAAGCCTGTCCCGGAATATACTTTTCCCTATTTCCTTTTTTCTTTTTCCTTTTCTTTACCGTATATTTCCGCCATGGAACAACAACAAACAATCCGCGTCCGCTTTGCCCCCAGCCCTACCGGTCACCTGCATATCGGCGGGGTCCGGACAGCCCTTTTCAATTATCTCTTTGCCCGCCAGAATCAAGGCGTCTACTGTCTGCGTATCGAAGATACGGACAAGGAACGCTCCACGGATGAAAATACCCGGGAAATCCTGGAAGCATTGGACTGGCTTGGACTTTCGCCCGATGAAGAACCGGTCATTCAAAGCACCCATATCGGGGAACACCGCGCCGCAGCGGAACAGCTCCTGCGGAAAGGCAGGGCCTACCGCTGTTTCTGCAGCCGGGAGCAGCTGGAATCCGACAAGGCCGCCGCGGAGGCGGCGCATGAAGCCTACCGCTACAATGGCCGTTGCCGGGATCTGAGCCGGGCGGAGATCGATGCAAAGATCAAAGCCGGACTTCCTTATACGATCCGTTTCCGGGTGCCGGAAGGCATTACGCGCTTTAAAGATATGGTATACAAGGATATTCAGGTCAATAACACAGAGATCGACGATTTTATCGTCTTGCGTTCGGACGGGACTCCCATATATCAACTCTCGGTGGTTGTTGACGATGCGCGGATGGGCATCACGCACGTGATCCGCGGAGAGGATCATCTTTCCAACACGCCGAAACAAATCCTGCTGTATCTGGCTCTCGGAATGCCGGTCCCGCGCTTTGCGCACCTGCCGCTGATCCTCGCAAAGGACGGCAAACGGCTGTCAAAACGGCACGGAGCGACCTCCGTTGATGAATTCAGGGCGATGGGATTCCTGCCGCAAGGACTCCTGAACGGCCTCGCCCTCCTGGGCTGGGGCGACAATATGCCGAAACCGGTTTTTGATCTGAATGAACTGATCAAAAAATTCAGCATCAATAAAGTCAATAAAAAAGGTGCGATCTTCGATATCGACAAGCTGACCTGGATCAACGGGCAGCATTTGTCGCGCATGGACGCCTCCGAAATATGGCCTTATGTAAAACCCCTATGGCAAAAAGCATCCTGGATCGACACCGGCTTTCCCGATGAAAAAGGGATCATTTACACGGATCTTTTAAAAGCGCGAATGCACCTGCTGAACGACTTTCAGGACTATGCCGGATACCTATTCCGGGACCCGGAAAACTACGACCGGGATGCCGTATACAAACACCTCCAATTACCTGATATTCAGTATTATTTAAACGATCTTCTCGGCAGTTTGGAAACCTGTCGGGATTTCTCTTCGGGAGCAATTGAAGATTGTCTGCGTGCCTGTGCGAACAGGCATGAGATCCCGGCCGCGGCGCTGATCCATCCCCTGCGCCTGGCCTTGACCGGCTTTGCCGTTAGTCCGGATCTTTTTACCATCGCCGGCCTGCTCGGAAAGTCCGTTCTTATCCGGCGGCTGAAAAATCTGATCCGCCGTTTTTCCCCGAAACCGGATTAGATCTTAAACCACTTTATCGGTTTTTTCGTCTCAAATTATGACATTCCTCATTTGTGACCATGATCACAGCTGAAATTTTGGGGATGACAAGTCCTGCGTTTTTTATTATTTTTATCCCAAGAGAGGAGGACGAAAATGGAAAAACGCCTGTTTTCCCTGTTTCTGTGTCTGGGCACTCTGCTTTGTGCCGTACCTCAGGCATGGATCAATGAGATCCACTATGACAATATCGGCGCGGATGTGGATGAATTTGTCGAAGTGGTGGTCGCAGATCCCGAATCCTGCAGCCTTGGCGATCTGACGCTGTATATGTACAACGGCTATGACGGCAGGCCTTATTGTCTGGAATGCGTCATCGACTTTATTCCCGGGGAACGCATCGGTCCCTATCAGTTCTTCACCTGGTATCAAGGTGGCATTCAGAACGACATGGAAGGAATGATCCTGGTCTATCACGATACGCTGGTGGATATCATTGCCTATGAAGGCAGTTTTCACGGGACCCACGAACCGGCGCTCGGATTGCTGTTCCCGGATGTGGGTGTTGCGGAAACGTCCGCCAGTCCCGCGGGCGGCAGTATTTATCTGAGCGGCTTCCCCGGGGATCCTTGGGACTATGCTTCCCTTGCCACTCCGGGCAGCCCGAATCACGGCCAGGTCTTGTGCGACGTACCCACCCCCGTTCAGCTGTCGCACTTCAGCGCCGAAACAAGCGCAAAGTCGCTTATTCTCCGCTGGCGCAGCGAATCGGAGCTTGAAAATGCATGCTGGCGACTGTACCGCAACGGCGACCTGCTTTATTCCTGCAGGGGAGCCGGTACCGTCAATTATCCGGTTGATTACGTCTTTCAGGATAAAACGGTACTGAAGGGCTCCCGCTACCGCTATGTTTTATCACATTGCGATTTTAGCGGCAGAGAATCTTTTCTTGATACCCTGCAGGCTATAACCCCCGCCGGGAACAGTCCTTCCCCGCTTTTTAAGCTGGAGCTGCCCTTCCCCAACCCCTGCAATCCCCAAAGCACTCTGAACCTGAATATCGGGATAGACCTGTACCTGGAAGTTATCCTGTACGATCTCTGCGGACGAAAAGTTCTGGATATCTACCGGGAGAACTGCGGCAGCGGAGAGCTGCAGATTCCCATGAATTTTGGATCACTGCCCAGCGGACGCTATATTCTGCTTTGCCGTTCCGCCCATCAGCATGAATACCAAATGATCACTCTGTTGAAATGATATAATCCATTCAATCAAGGGGTTTCATGCAAGCCAGATAAGTGCATCGTCGTCACTGCCTCAAGCTGAAGCGCCGAGCGCAAACGCCGCTGCTGCTTTTAAGGAACATGCCGCGGCAAGCCTTGGCGCTTTGGTTTTGCCCCGTCTTTCCCTTTCCCGGCGTTTTAATCTTTTGACTTCTTGCATTTCATCGTATATTTCTGCATGAAAAAGCGCTTTTACATTGAAACATACGGATGCCAGATGAACGAATACGACAGCGAACTGCTGTCGGGAATATTGATCAATGCCGGTTATTCCTTCAGCGCCGATCCCGAAGAGGCAGACCTCATTCTGCTGAATACCTGCAGTGTCCGTGATCATGCGGAGCAAAAGATCCATTCCCGGCTCGGGGAACTCAAACAGATTAAAGACCGGCATCCCCAGCTGAAAATAGGCTTGCTGGGCTGTATGGCGCAGAATGTCCGGGACGAGATCCTGACGAACAAACCCTACGTCGATCTGATCCTGGGACCGGACGCCTACCGCAATATTCTTGAGCATTTACAAAGCACAGAAAAACACGCTATCGATACAAAGCTTTCAAAATATGAGGTTTACGAAGATCTCTTCCCGGCACGGAAAAGCGGGATCAATGCCTGGATATCCATTTCCCGGGGCTGTGACAAATTCTGTTCCTACTGTATTGTGCCCTATACCCGCGGACGAGAACGCAGCCGAAAGGTTTCCGGCATCCTGACTGAAGCCCGGAAAGCGGTGGAACAGGGCTTTGTTGAGATCACCCTGCTGGGACAAAATGTCAATTCTTACCGTGACGACGAAAAAAGTTTCCCGGATCTGCTTCGCGCGCTTGCCGAAAAAGTCTCCGGCATACGGCGTATCCGTTATATTTCTCCGCACCCACAGGACGTAGATGCGGCGCTGATGCAGGTGCATGCCGAATACAAACCGCTGATCGCCAACCATATTCACCTTCCGCTGCAGTCGGGCTCCAATTCTGTTCTTGCTGCGATGAACCGCAGTTATACCCGGGAACATTATTTAAAACGGGTGGAAATGATCCGCCAGTACGTCCCGGATATGGGCATCAGCACGGATATCATTGTTGGATTTCCGGGTGAAGGCGACCGTGATTTCCGGGATACACTCGATATTATGCGCCAGGTACGATACGATTCGGCCTTTACTTTTAAATATTCTCCGCGCCCCCACACCAAAGCCATAAAATTGCAGGACGATGTCAGCGACACTCAAAAAACGGAACGCTTGCTGGAATTGATCGCCTTGCAGAAAGAACACACCCTGCAGCGCTTCCGCGCAATGATCGGCAAAGAGCTTGATATCCTGGTGGAATCCGGCAGTAAACGCAGACCCGAAGAGATGATGGGGCGAACTTCCTGTGGCAAGGTCGTCGTCTTTCCCAAAGCAAACTATCTGCCCGGCGATCTGATCCGTCGAAGGATCACTAATGCGCGCGGCGTAACGCTCATTTCAAGGGAAAATGTGGAAGAATGACGCAGTACCAGAAAAAATACGATCAGGCCTTCCGCCGGATGACAAGCCAGCAGTTCACGAACGAACGGGAATTTTCCCTGAGCGAAAACGATCTTTTTAAAAACGGCGAATTCAATCACCGCACCCACCTTTTCCTCGGCTGCTATTCCCCAGCCGTGATCAACAATATGTTCAATCGCTATGGAGTCAAGGCGTATTTCGAGCAAAAAGGCATTCCCAACATTTCCTGGCACATCAATATGGACGATCCTTATGTGCACCGTTTTATGATGCTCTCCGAAAAGGACGGCAAGCGACACAAGCTGATAGAGCTGGTCATGCAGCGCAAGAACCTGAAGCTCCCGCTGGAAAAGGACCATTATTTAAATCTGGAGTTTTTGCATATCGAATGGCTGATGATGCAGAATCCCTACAAGCCTTTTCGCAAGGACAAACCGCCGCTGCCGGGGCAGAAGGCACCGGGACTGGGGATCGGTATGCACATGCTGCAGATCCTGCTCAACCTGGCGAAACGCAGCAACACGCACGGAATTATCAATTCTCCGAATTATCTCCATACCGCCCTCTTTTTTTCGCGGGCTTTTCATTTTATGGACCCCAAGATCGAAGCCTTTATGCTGAACATCAAGCAGCAAATGCTGCCGCTCTACAGTTATTATACCCTAAGCTGGGCGGATGAATACGGAGCGCTGCAGTACAGCCGCAATCACCGTCCCATCCTTTGGCGTCCTGCGACCATGATCGCTCCCATCAGTCCGCAGGCAAAGCGTTATTTTTATTCCCGCGATTACCGCAAAGCCGTCCGGAAATACCGCAAAAAGATGCGCATCAGCGTCAATATGCGGAAATACAAAAAGAAACTCAAAGAACATGGAAAAGCCTGAAGCAGCCTGCCTTTTTCTCAACGGGAACGTTCCCGATACCGCCGTCCTGCAGCAATACTGCGGCAATGATAGACTCCGGATCGCCGCTGACGGCGCCTACGATTATTGCCTGCAGCTCGATTTTATTCCCGATGTGCTGATCGGCGACATGGATTCCATCAAAAGCCGACCCACATCCGGAACGGGCGAACTGATCCATGACCCGTCTATCAGTATCAGTGATTTGGAAAAATGCCTGCGCTATTGCAGCAAACACGGTATCGCCGATTTGCATGTCTTTGGCGCCGACGGCAAACAGCTGGATCATTTTCTGATCAATATTGTCACTTTGGCACAGTATGCCGCAGTGATAAGGATCGCGGTATATACCAAGGACGAGCTGTTGCGTTTTCTGCCGGCCGGGAAATACCGCTTTCAAACCCGGAAAGGACAACGTTTTTCGCTGCTTGCCCTTGAACCGGTATCCGGATTGCTGCTGGAAGGGGCGCTTTTTGATGTTGCCGACGCTCGTTTGCAACCCGGTTCCCAGGGACTGGGAAATTCCTGCATCGGAACAATGCTTGGGATCTGCTTTGATTCCGGACTGCTTTTATTTATGACGAGGTTGGCATGAAAATGCAACTTCATCCTATCGATTACGCAATCATCGTCTTATATATCCTTTTGCTTTTTCTGATCGGTCTTATTCGCCGCAAGCGGTATTTTAAGGGCGAAGATTTCATTCTTTCCGGTCGCCGACTGACCTTGCCGCTCTTTGTAATGACCCTGGTATCCACCTGGTACGGCGGCATTCTCGGTATCGGGGAATTCACCTATCTGCACGGACTTTCAAACTGGTTTGTAATGGGTTTCCCTTACTATATTTTCGCATTGATCTATGCCCTCTTTATCGCAGGACGTGTCCGTGACAACAATGCGGCGACCATTCCGGAACTGATCCGTGAACGCTACGGCAAAACAGCTTCGCTTTTAAGCGGATTCTTTGTCTTTTTACTGACCTCGCCGGCAGCTTATCTGCTGATCTCCGGGTTGATCGTTTCCCTGATAACCGGAATTCCCGTTTACCTTGCCGCATTGCTGATCTTTATTGTAGTCGCCGTATATCTCTACCGTAAAGGGTTCGAATCGGTGGTGCAGTCCGATATGCTCCAGTTCATGATCATGTTTGCCGGTTTTATCATCCTGGCGCTTTTCCTCCTGAACCGCTATCCGCCCGGAGAATTTCTGAACACCCGGGTGCTGCCCGAAAAACATCTGAGCCTTGGCGGCGGAATGTCCCTCAGCTACATTGTATCCTGGTTTTTTATTGCACTCTGGACAATCGTAGATCCCGGATTCCATCAACGCTGCGCCGCCGCACGTTCGGCAAAAACCGCACGGAACGGCATTCTTGTCAGTATTGTTTTTTGGATGTTCTTCGATTTTTTAACGGTCACAACCGGTTTATATGCAAGAGCATTATTGCCTGATATTCAAGCACTTTACGCGTATCCGCTACTGGCGTCTCAAGTGCTGCCTGTGGGTCTGCTCGGGCTTTTTATGACCGGGCTTCTGGCAACCGTGATGTCTACGCTGGATTCGCACATTTTTATTTCCGCTCAGACGATCGGATACGATGTGCTCTATTATCTGCGCAAGGGCGATATCCGGAAAAACATCCGCCTCGGCTATCTCCTCAGCGGTATCCTGGCAATGCTCCTTATCGTACTGCTGCCATCCGTTATTTCCATCTGGTATGTTGTGGGCACCCTGGTCATCCCTTCCCTGCTTATTCCGGTTTTATCCGCCCTCTATAAAAAGCCGGTGCACCCACCTATGATCCGCATCCTGATGATCGGCGCTTTCCTGATCAGCGCATCCTGGTTCCTTGCCGGCAAGATCTTCGGCGGCTATCCCCTGCAAATTGAGCCCCTTTACCCGGGACTGCTGTTCAGTATCGGAGTGTACCTGCTGGGGCGGATCCAAAAAACAAGATCGCGTTAAACCCGAAAAAGTACTTTTTACAGATCATAGTTCAGAAAACTGTATTTAATACCGAATATTCGACGTTATTTACCGCATTACGATTAATGAAATAAAATATAATCACGAATTTGTTTGATTTACTCCGGTTTTATCATAAATTTCAGCCTTAAAAAATTGGAGTGATGCGATGAACAAAAAAAAGATCATTTTGGCCTACAGCGGCGGTCTGGATACAACCTGCGCAATTCCCTGGCTGAAAGATAACGGTTATGACGAGGTGATTTGTTTTTCCGCCAATCTGGGCAGTGAATTTTCACCGGAAGACCTTGAGCGGCGCGGTATTCAAACCGGGGCTTCCAAGGTCATCGTCAAGGATCTTCGCGAGGAACTGGCCCGCGATTATCTCATTCCGGGATTAAAAGCCAATCTGATCTATGAGAACAAATATCTGCTTGCCACCGCATACGGCCGTCCGCTGATCGCCAAGTATCTTGTAGAATGCGCACATGCGGAAGGGGTCAATACCGTGGGACACGGCTGTTCCGCCAAAGGCAATGATCAGGTACGCCTGGATGTCACCGTCAAAATGCTGGATCCCGCATTAAAGATCGTCGCTCCCCTTCGCTACTGGGAACTGAGCTCCCGGGAATCCGAGATTGAATATGCGGAAAAAAAGAAGCTCCCCATTAAGCTGAGCAAAGAAAAGATCTACAGCATTGACAAGAATATCTGGGGAATTGCCGTAGAATGCGGGGCGCTGGAAGATCTTGGCAATGCAACGCCGGAAGATTCCTATGTAATGTGCCGCAGGATCGAAGATACGCCCGACGAACCCGACTATGTTTCCATCGAATTTCTGAAAGGCGTTCCCGTTGCACTGAACGGTAAAAAAATGTCCTTCCTCGAGATCACGGAAAATTTGAACGAAATTGCCGGCAAACACGGCATCGGACGGACGGACATGATCGAAGACCGTATCGTCGGCATCAAATCGCGCGAGATCTACGAGGCTCCGGCAGGGTGGACGCTGATCCACGCGCACAAGGACCTTGAATCCATTGTCCTGGACCGGGAAACATTGGCCTTTAAAGAGATCGTAGCGCTCAAATATTCCCAGATCCTTTATCAGGGACTGTGGTATACCCGCCTGCGCGAAAGTCTGGCCGCCTTTGTGGAAAAAACCCAGGAAAAGGTCACCGGCATCGTTACCGTCAAATTGTTCAAAGGCAATCTGATCGTCACTTCAAGGCAGACACCGTATTCGATGTATAAAATGAATCTGGCCACTTACGGGGACGGAGACGAATACATCCGCGAGAACGCCGAAGCCTTTATTGATCTTTATGCAATGCCTTTTTTGGAGAAGTAGTCGGTAGACAGTAGACAGGAGCCCCTTCTTTGCCCTTTTATCAAAGGGTTGTGGCGGGCAGGCAGCGCTCAGTTATTTCTTACTATGCTGCATGCTTAAAATACATTACATTCCTGTTAATTGCAAGGGAGGTAAATATGGCAAAAAAACTCTGGGGCGGTCGTTTCAGCATACCCATCGATGCGGATTTTGAGCGTTTTTCGCGTTCTATCCATTATGATATAAGACTTGCGGAATATGATGTCCTTCATTCCATTTTGCATGTAAAAGCCCTTTACTTCGAGAAATTGCTTACTCCGGAAGAAAAACAGATTCTAAATGCCGCATTGCAATCGCTGTTGGCTGGTATTCGAAACAATGCATTCCAGGCCGATCCGGCCGAAGAGGATATCCATTCCGCCGTGCAAAATACGCTGGAAAAAAGCGTCCGCGCACTTGCCCATAAGCTCCACACGCTGCG
>JAQVTR010000015.1 GCA_028699915.1 Fidelibacterota bacterium | reverse complement strand
GTCGATTTGTTGATATACGCTTTGATTCAACATTTAACATTCAAAATTCAATATTATTCCGCTGACTGAACTTCCCAAGTTCCTAACTTCCCAACTTCCTCCATGATGCATCCCGGTGCGATAGCGGGGATCCTTCCACTGCGTTCAGCCGCCTCTAGCGTCTTCACTCCGGTCAGGATGACACGCTTATATTTATATATTTATCGTTTATCCAGCCTACGACCCTACTACGCCCCGTCGGTTGGCGGGCTTCGTCGGGCTGCGGCCGGCAGGCGTTCACGCCTACGCCTTTTTTTCAAAGGGCTGCGGCGCGCAAGCATCGTTTATCGTTTATCGTTTATCGTTATTACCAGGCGTTTTTCAAGTCCCGTTTCGACGATCTTCTGCAAAGTGGCGAGTTCCAGGTCCGAACGGTTGTTCTCGATCCGCGAGATGTAGGTGCGGGTGGTACCGCTTTTTCGGGCAAGTTCTTCCTGCGTGAATCCCGAAGCCACCCGGGCTTTGCGGATCATGGATCCGATCCTGGAGGCGTCCTGAAGGCGGTCGGGAATGCTGAAGGCATACAGCACATCGGCGCCGATCTCAAAAGGAACCCGCTGCTTTTCGCCGTTCTTCCGGGTAATATATTGTTCTACATTCGGCCAGGAAAGGGTATTATTCCGGAGTTCCGCGCGGGCGATTTCTTCGTCACGGTAAAGGATGCCGGCCGCCACACTTTCGCTTATTCCGATATGCTTCAGGAGCTGACACACATCCACGGTCCGCGACTCGCCGTTGTTGAACACCAGCGAGATCCCGGATCCCCGGATCTCCCGGATCTTTAAGACCCTTGGTATTTTTATTTTTCTTCTCATCGTAATTGCGGATTAAGTTCCCCGTAAATATTTTTAGCCCATCCGGCATTTTCTTTCAGCCATTCCCGGATATGCCTCAGCTGTTTTGGCGGAAGATGACCGCCTAAAAGCCTCCCCGTGACAATCCCGATCAGCGCTTCATGCTCCCGGCAGCAGGCATGTATGTGCGGCGGCGGATGCTCCCCGTTGTATACCCGTATGCTGATCCCCTTAAAACGATCGATCTCCGGCATCGCGCTGTCATCTCCCGAAAGGTATCTAATTAGATACTATATTGCAAGTTTTTTCTTTGAAATATACACCGTAATTCCCTGGAATAAGGAGAACTATTGCGCCCTTGCGCGGAATTGTGATAAAAATCACATTTTCGGACTCAATATTCAAAATTCAAAATTCAAAATTCAAGATTCAAGAATTGGGGGAATACCGCGGAATAAATGTCGAGGTGTCGAGGTGTTAAGTCGTCGAGTTGCTGCCCTACGAAGCTCCGGGGCCTCGGAGCGAAGTAGGGTCGGGGTGTCTTTTTCTGTTGATTTGTTGATTTGTTGATATACGCTTTGATTCAACATTTAATATTCAAAATTCAATATTATTCCGCTGACTAAAGTTCTTATCTTCCTAACTTCCAAACTTCCCTCTCTTTGTCTCTCCCACACTCCCTTTCTCCGATTCTCAGCGCCCAGCCTGTCCGCCGAAGCTCGAAGAGCGCAGGAGGATGCCCAGTGCAGCGTTAAAGGTTCAAGGATCAATGTTCAAGGTTTTCCGCTGACCAATCTTCCCGGGTTCCGAACTTCCCAACTTCCACTCTCAGCGCTTCGGCTGGCACAGCGGCCGGCAAGCATTCATCGTTTCTTTCGCTGATTAAACAGCCAGCGAAGGAGTTTCGGGTCCGCGTAGGCGGGTTTCCAGGAGCCGTGGGCGACGTCGGGGTATTCGGTGTAACGGATCTTTTTCCCGCCGGCTTCGCGGATGGCCGCGACCATGTTGCGGGAGCGTTCGGGCGGAACCGTGGTATCCAGGGCGCCGTGGAAAACCCAGAGCGGAATATCCTTCAGCGTTTCCGCCCGGCTTTCATCCCCGCCGCCGCAAATGGGTACGGCCGCGGCAAAGGTCTGCGGCAGGCGCGACAGGATATCCCAGGTCCCGTAGCCGCCCATGGACAGACCCGTCACATAAATGCGTGAGGCGTCCACGGCATAACGCTCCTGCATTTCCTGCAGCAGCTCCATAACAAGTTTCATGCTTCGCGAGGGCTGCTCCGGCATGCGGTGAGCGTCCAGAGCCCAGTGCACTTCGACCCAGCGTTGGTCCTCGGGACACTGCGGCGCAAGGACAAAGGCGGGATAACGCTGACGGTTCTTTGCATCGATAAAGGTACCCGCGCCCCAGATCAGCTGACGCGCATTGTCCCTGCCGCGTTCGCCGGATCCGTGCAGAAAAAGGACCAGCGGATATGTTTTTCCCTCAATGATCTTTTGCGGCGATAAAAGCCGATACAATAAGGTGTCCCCTTCTTCAGCAATATATTGTTTTGCTTCAAACAGCAGCAGCGCCTCAGCTGCCGGCTCAATGGCGCCAAGCAGTCCCGCCAGCAGCATAAGGATCATTACAGTGATGCGTTTCATGGATACTCCTTATTTTCTTCATGGATGATTTACAAAATTTTTGCCCGAAAGTCCACTGGAAATCCCGGCAACTCTGCGGATTGCCATTGCAGGAAAGCGGAAATTGTTCTAAATTCTTACCCTGGTTATGATAAAAATAAAGGATAGCATATGAATGTACTGAAGATTCTCCCTGAGATCACCGAGATCTGCGATGCGGAACTGCAGAAAAAGGTTATTGCTGTCTGGGAAGAAGCTGCTGAATACCGCGGATGGACCGAGGAATTACTGATGGCCATTCCTTTTACACTGCTTGCCCAGAATGTCACGATCTCCTTTATCGACCATGTAAGAGCCGTCTGCCGTATGTGCATGGCTGTGGACGATGTGCAGGAGGAGCTGCACGGCGAACGCCGGACCAAGGTAAACCGCGACTATCTGATCGCCGGGGCATTGCTGGCGGATGCGGGCAAGCTGCTGGAATACGAGATTGTGGACGGGCGCTCGGTCAAATCGAGCTTCGGCCGCTATCTGCGGCATCCCTTCAGCGGCGTGGGCCTGGCATTCAAACACGGCCTGCCCGAGGAAGTGATGCATATCATCGCCACGCATTCCAAGGAAGGCGACGGCGAAAAACGTTCGCCGGAATCGATCATTTTTCATCATGCGGATTTTATCGATTTCGAGCTGGTGAAATAATTTTCCGACGGGATCGTTTTTTAGACAGGATAACAGGATATACCGGATAGCTTTCATTGATAAAACATACCGGATATTGTTTGAATATGTTAAGTTTTTTTGTTCTCGACGACTAAACGACTTGACAACTCAACGTTCTTTTAGACAGGATTAATCCCGTAGGGATCCCCGTGGGACGGGATTGCCCGAAGAAGATGTCCACGCATTTCACGAATTTGCACGAATAATATTTGAAGGTTGCAGATCCGGACGCCTTAACGTTCCCGTTTTTTGCGGAAGGGATGCATTGGGTCAAATAATTTGAGTCAAATAATTTGAGTCAAATTATTTGACTCAAAACCGTCATCCCTGTCCGGACATCTTGCGCTCATTCATCTTGTTCATCCCCTGCCCTGCTTCGCAAGCAGGTTTCCGGGATCGGCGGGAATAAAATCCGCCCGGGCGTTTTTGATATCGGCGCGGATGACGCGGACGCGGACACGGTGACCCATCTGGAACTGCAGCTTGCTGCGGAAGCCCTTCAGCATGTGCTGCCGCTTGTCGTAGTCCCAGATATCGTTGGGCAGTGTGTCCTTACTGACAAAGCCTTCAACAAAGCAGTCCTCAAGTTCAACCCAGAAGCCATGCTGTGCCACGCCGGAAATGGTACCGTCAAATTCACTGCCGACATGCTCGCTGATGTAACGCATCTGCTTGATCTTGTGATATTCGCGTTCGGCTTCCAGGGCACGCAGTTCCGCTGCGGAACAGCTTTTTGCAATGGGATTGAGTTGCTTTTTCAGTTCGGGATCCAGTTGTTTGTTTTTTAGATAATACTTCAAAAGGCGGTGCACCATCAAATCGGGATAACGGCGGATCGGTGAAGTAAAATGCGTGTAATCTTCAAAAGCCAGGCCGAAATGCCCCACCGGCTTGACGCTGTATTTGGCCTTGGTCATCGTGCGCAGGGCAGTACGCATCACATAGGAACTTTTATTCTGCTTCAGCACCTTTTCAAGCGCTTTCTGAAATTTTGCTGAAGTGATCGGTAATCCGAAAAAGGAGACCTGCACGCCGAAAGCGTCCATTAGCGCGAACCATTCGTAAATATCGTCCGCTTCGGGGATATCGTGGATGCGGTAGATAAAAGGCACGTTGCTGCCGCGGGTGCGGGCAAAGTTCGCAACGTTCTTGTTCGCCAGCAGCATGCATTCCTCAACGATATGGTGGCTCCAGAGGCGTTCTTTGACCCGGATGGATTCGGGCACGCCCTTTTCGTCCAGCTTGTAGACAGGCTCGGGCAGATCAAAATCGATACTGCCTTCACTGTGCCGTTTTTTTTGCAAAATGTTCGCCAGGCGGCTTAATTGTGACAATTCCTTGTAAAAAGGACCTTCTTTTGCGTCCAGAACTTCCTGTACTTCTTCGTAGCTAAAGCGCTTGCTGCTGCAGATCAGCGAAGGTGTGATCGAATAATCCAGGGTTTTCCCCTCTTTGTCGACAAGCATAAAAATGCTCATGGTAAAACGGTCCGTATCCGGCATCAACGAACAGAGATCGGTGCTGAGCTTTTCCGGCAGCATGTGAAGGACAAAGTCGGTAAAATACACCGAGGTGCCGCGTTTGAGGGCGTCGCGGTCCAGCGGCGAATTAAAAGGCACGTAGTGGCTGACATCCGCGATGTGCACGCCCAGGCGGAAATTTCCGGCCTCATCCCGTTCGATGGAAAGCGCATCATCGAAATCTCGGGCGTCTTCCGGGTCGATCGTCACGCATACCAACTCCCGCAGATCTTTACGTTCCGGTTCTTCGGAGATCCGTGAATCCAGGGCTTCGACCTGCTGCAAGGTTTCGGGAGAAAAACTGTCCGGCAAATTGTATTTGTTGGCAACCAGAACAGCATCGAATTCCGGAACGCTGTCCCGGCCCACATGCGCGTGAATTCGTCCGTAGTGGGGGCCGCGGGTGCTCCACTCCGTGATCTCTGCCAGAACATGTTCGCCGTCCGCGGGTTTCATGCCATTCATATCCCTGATGATAATATCGGTATTCAGGTGATGAATAAGGGGTTGTGCAGTGCATTCATTGTCCTTGAGCCGGACCCTGCACAGAAAGATCGTCTTTTCGCGCCGGAGCACGCGCAGAACATGACCTTCGCGGTTACGGTCACCTTTGCGCGGACGATGAAGGGCCAGTTCCACGCGGTCGCCGTGCGCGGCGGAAGCCAGGTTTTCGGCATCGATGTAGATCTTTTGCCCGTCATCGCTGTGCACAAAGGCAAAACCGCGCGGATGCATGTCCAGTTCTCCCTGGATCGTTACGCTATTTGCAGCGCCGCTGATACCGTAGCTGTGCCCCGGAAAACGCTGCAGGGCTCCTTCGCGTTCGAGCGTCTTAACGGTATCGCGGAATTCGGGATAGCCATCGCCGGGGATATTGAAATGCTTCGCCAATTGCTTGATTTTTGCGCGAATTGCGGGATTTTTCTTTAAATAGTTCAGGATGCTTTTCCGGAAATCTTGCATAGGTTCAAAATACGAAATTGCCGTCCTGATTAACAGCAATATATTCAGTATTTGCAGCGTGGTATTCTGATTGCTTTCTTGCATAGTGGTGTAAAAAAATATTATATTTCGCTTGAACGCAACGCTTGCGAAACTTACCGCAACACGGTCCGCCGCAAAAACGCGGATCAGCACAATAAAGGATCTGTTATGGCCAGATATGCTTCAAAGATCGGACGGGTTATCGGGATCATTCTTATCGCCGCAATTATCGGCGGCGCGCTGGGACACTTGTTTGCCAACATTCTGCCTCCAGGTCCGGTCAAGGACTTTTTTTCGGTCAACTTTCCCATTGGATTCAACACCTTTACGCTAAACCTTTATTTTCTGGAGATCAGCTTTGGATTCCGGATCCACATCAATTTTCTCAGTGTGATCGGCGTCCTGGTCGGCTATTATATTTTACGTTTTATCCGTTAAACAGCGGGAGTTGCCATGCCTGAAACGATCCGGCGCTTTCTGGATGCCTGCCGGGAAAACAAAGCGCTGAACACCATGATCACAGTGAACGAAGCCGGACTGCGGCAGGAGTACGCGGCCCAAAAAAGCCGCAAGGGTCTGTTGTCGGGCAAGCTGATCATTATCAAGGACAATATTAACGTCAAGGGTCTGCCCTGCAGCTGCGGCAGCCGTTTTCTGAAGGATTATATTGCGCCCTACGATGCGCACGTGATCGAACGTATCCGCGAAGCCGGGGGCCTGATCGCCGGAAAGGCGAACATGGACGAATTCGCCATGGGATCCTCCACGGAATATTCCGCTTTCGGACCCACGCTGAACCCGGTCAATCCGGAGCATGTGCCCGGCGGTTCCAGCGGCGGTTCGGCGGCAGCGGTGGCGGCGGGACTTTCCGATTACGCTCTGGGTTCCGACACCGGCGGATCCATCCGCCAGCCGGCCTCTTTCTGCGGGGTAGTGGGACTTAAGCCCACCTATGGCCGCGTTTCGCGCTACGGGCTCACGGCCTTTGCCTCCTCGCTGGACCAGATCGGTCCCCTCACCCGCACGGTACGGCAGTCAGCGGAGCTGCTGCAGGTCATTGCCGGCAAGGATGCGCGCGACGCCACCTCGTCCGACATTCCCGTAGACGATTACCTTTCCGCGCTGGAACGCGATGAAGTGCAAAGTATCGGCGTGCCTTTTCACCTTTTACAGGAAGGTCTGGACCCGGAAGTGAAGGTCCGCTTTGACGAAACGGTGGCGCTGCTGAAAAAACAGGGGAAACAGGTTCTCGACGTTTCCCTTCCGCATCTGAAATATTCCATCGCCGTCTATTACATTCTTGCCACCGCCGAAGCCTCCAGCAACCTGGCGCGCTTTGACGGCATCCGCTACGGCGCGCGCCAAAGCCGGGAAGCGGAGTCCATTAACGAATTCTATTCCCAGAACCGGGAATACGGTTTCGGGGCGGAGGTCAAACGCCGCATCATGCTGGGGACCTATGTCTTGTCCTCCGGTTATTACGACGCCTATTACGCCCGTGCGCAGAAAGTGCGCCGCCTGATCCACGACGATTTCCAGAAGGCCTTCCGTGAAGCGGATGTGCTGCTGCTGCCCACCTGTCCCGTCCTGCCCTTTAAACTGGGCGAGCATGTCGACGACCCGCTGGCCATGTACCTGAGCGATATTTTTACCGTTTCGGTGAACATCGCCGGCATTCCGGGGATCTCTGTCCCTGCGGGCAGTTCGGATACGGGACTGCCGGTCGGCGTACAGATCCTGGGCAATCTTTACCAGGAAGGCAGGATCCTGCAGCTGGGCCAAACGCTGGAGTCCTTACGTTAAGAACGGAAATTTGAATGGAATCTTTTCAATCCTCTATTCGCAGTTCATTTTTTGTGCTATACCTCTTTTTTGCGGTTCTACCCCTGCTTTCCCCGGCAAAACCCGCCGATCTTATTCCGGCCGCGGGACTTCCCACGCAATTCCTCAGCGCCGTTCCGGGTGCACGGCCTGCACGGCAGGCGGAGTACCTTTCGCCGCAGGCACTGTTCCTGATCCATTACGATACCAGCGGCTACCACGCCGTTCCTGCAGATTATACCTTTGATCCGGAGATCCCGGACTATGTGTACTGCGCCGCGCGCTACCTGGAGGATTCCTACCGCGTCCTGCACGATTCCCTGGGATTTTCGCTGCCCCCGGCAGACAGCGCCGGCGATCCGGAGATCGATGTCTACTTTACCTATAAAAGCGACATTTACGGCGAAACCTACTTGGAGCAGCAGCTGGAAACGCAGGCCTGGACTTCCTACATCCACATCAACGCGAACCTGGAGGATGCCTCGCGCTTTTACACCACGGGGCTGCCGGGACTGCAGGTGACCTGTGCGCATGAACTTTTTCACGTCTTCCAGCTGGGTTACCGCTACCGCTCTGCGGATTATTTTTACTTTGAGATGTCCTCGGTCTGGTTCGAGGAATACATGTATCCCCAGGTCAACGATTACCACAACTATCTTACGGACTACGCCGCGAACTGGAATTACGCGCTGAATCATGCCAGTTTGTATTACAAAAACGCCGGTTTCAATCTTTACCTGGATTCGCGCTTTTCAAAGCATGGCGATCATGTGATCGGCGCCATCTGGGAGCGGATCCTTTCCGTGCCGGCTCTGGACGCCATTGCGGCGGAAGTGCAGATACGCGGCGGGAGCATGGCACAGGCACTCAGCGAATGGGGAAGCGCGCAAGTGCTGTGTTCCCCCTATGCGGCGGTGAATTTTCTTTATGCCTTCGATGACGCCGCCGAGCTGCCCGGCATTTCCTTCTCGCGTTATCCCGGCAACGTGGTCCATGCGGAGGAATTCGGGATCAGGCTCTCCGCGGCTCCCATGACCGGCTATTACCGGATCCCGGATCTTCCGGAGAAGAAAATACTGCTGAATTTTTCCTTTCCGGAACATATGAACGTTAAGCTTATTGCCCTAAACGGAACTCAAAGCCGCATATACGCCATGGAACATTCACCGCTGATCCTGGACGGCGCCGTCTACCGGGAATGGATCCTGTCCGTGGGCGCCACGCAAAGCAGCGACGACAGCGGAATTGTGCACATTTCGGTTCTGCAAAACGACCTTATCACGGCAATAGCGCCCAATCCTTCTTTTACTATGGCAAATTCCGAGCTGCAGTATATCCTCACCGAAACGCGGGGTACAGGCGAATTTCTGCTTTACGACCTGCGGGGCCGGAAGCTTTACGGGCGCTCCCTGCCGGCATCCCTGCTGAACGAAGGTGCGCATCAGCTTTCCCTGAGCGGACTGCCGGAACCTTTGGCAAGCGGCATTTATATTGCGGTCCTGAAGCTTGACGGCCGCATTCTGACAAAAAAACTGACCTACATCAAATAAGATCATGAAATTCAAGAGCATCGCGGCATCCGCCGAAAGCAAGATCAGTGTCCGGGGCAGTAAATTCCTGGGCTTCGCCTATCCCGTTCAGGATGCCGAAGCCGTCGCTATGCATCTGGAAGCCTTGCGAAAGCGCTATTTTGACGCCACGCATCATTGTTATGCCTGGCAACTCGGATACGGGGAAACGCTGCGCTTCCGCTACAGCGATGACGGGGAACCTTCGGGCACGGCGGGCAAGCCGATCTATCAGATCCTTCAGCAGCGGGAAGTGACGAACATCCTTGTGGTCTCCGTGCGCTATTTCGGCGGGACCAAGCTGGGGACCGGCGGACTGATCCGCGCCTACGGACGATCGGCGTCCGAGACCCTGGATGCAGCGAAGGTCCGGGAATATGAAAAAGGGTTGCGTATCGCGTTTCACTGCAGCTATGAACTGCATCCGCTGCTGCTGCGGGCGATCAATGCATTTCATATTATTTCCCTTGATCAGGATTTTGCGGAGCAGGTAAGGCTCTGCGTGGAAGTGGACGAGTCCGACGCAATGCGGCTGATCGGCGATGTGCGGGATGCAAGCAAGGGCGCCGTACAGGGCGAGATATTGCCGGAAGAACCGCAATAATGATCCTGTATGCAAAAAAGCCCCGAACGGGGCCTTTTTTATTTTTATGACAGATTATTTCAGACGGATGTGCAGTTCGTCCAGCTGCTTGGGGTCCACTTCGCTGGGAGCGCCGTCCATGGGCGACTGCGCCGTCGTGGTCTTGGGGAAGGCGATCACTTCGCGGATGGAATCCTCGCCGCAGAGCACCATAATAAGCCGGTCGAAGCCAAAGGCGATGCCTCCGTGGGGCGGAGCGCCGTATTCGAAAGCGTTCATCAGGAAGCCGAATTTTTCCTGCGCTTCTTCGGGTCCGATGCCCAGAGCTTTGAACATGCGGCTCTGCAGGTCACGATTATGGATACGGATACTGCCGCCGCCGATCTCGTAGCCGTTCAGCGCCATATCGTAGGCGCGGGCCTTGACGGCCATGGGATCGCTCTCGAGTTTGTCCAGGTCTTCCGTTTTGGGTGAGGTAAAGGGGTGATGCCGGGCCATCAGGCGGCCGCTTTCCGGATCTTTTTCAAAGAGCGGAAAATCCGTCACCCAAACCGCTTTATATTCGTCCTTATTGATCAGTCCAAAGTGCTTTGCCATCATCAGCCGCAGGGCGCCCAGGGATGTCAGGGCGGTCTCCCATTCATCCGCAGCAAAGCAGATCAGATCGCCGGCTTTGGCTTTGCAGTGCTGCAGCAGACCGGGGACCAAGGCTGCGGGAATGAATTTGGCGATGCCGGACTGGAGTCCGTTTTTATCTACCTTGACGTAGGCGAGTCCTTTCGCCCCGTATTTCTTTACCTGCTCCGTAAGTTCGTCCATGGTCTTGCGCGAGAAATCCGCGGCATCCGGGATCGTAAGTGCGCGTACAACGCCGCCCTGTTCCAGGGCCGTTTTAAACACCGAAAAGTCCGTTTGGGCCGCAAGTTCGTCAAGCTTGCAGATCTCCATATCAAAGCGCAGGTCGGGTTTGTCCGAACCGTAGCGTTCCATGGCTTCGTGGAAGCTCAGTACCGGCAGAGGCAGCGGGATCGTGACGCCGATCACCTTGCGGAAGACTTCTGCGATCATTACCTCCATGATGCTGCGCACATCCTCTTCGTCCACAAAGGACATCTCGCAGTCAATCTGAGTAAATTCCGGCTGCCGGTCCGCGCGCAGGTCCTCGTCCCGGAAGCATTTCACGATTTGGAAATAGCGGTCGTAGCCGGCCACCATTAAAAGTTGTTTATATTGCTGGGGCGACTGAGGCAGGGCATAGAATTTCCCGGGATTAATGCGGCTGGGGACGAGGTAATCGCGGGCGCCTTCCGGGGTAGATTTCATGAGGACGGGAGTTTCGATCTCCATAAAATCCTTATCGCTGAGGAAGCGGCGCACCACCTGAGCGGTATGGTGGCGGATCTGCATATTGCGCTGCAGCTCGGCGGTACGCAGGTCCAGGTAGCGGTATTTCAGGCGCAGGTCTTCGCTGCCGGTCTGGCGTTTATTGATCTCGAAGGGCGTGGGTTTGGCTTTATTCAGCAAGGCAAAATCTTCGGCAAGCAGTTCGATCGTTCCCGTGGGAATTTTCGGGTTTACGGAGTCCGAGGGGCGAACGGCAATACGGCCACGCACGGCAACGACGTCCTCGTTATTCAGGTGTTTGACTTCTTTCAGAAGACTTTCCGGCAATTCTGCGCCGAAGCGGACCTGGATAATTCCATAGCGGTCACGGACATCGACAAAAGATATGCCGCCGAGGTCGCGCCGGGCGTTGACCCAGCCGTTGATGCAGACAATGCGGTCCCGCAGGTCCTCTGTCAATTGTCCGCAGTGATGGTCACGTTTAAGACGCATAGTGCTCCCTGTATGTTTGGGCATAAAATACACGAAAAGCGGGATAATTCAAATGTTTATTCGGGCGGGAGCTGCGGGCGCGTGGAATGGGATTGCGTCAATGGGATAAAATTTATTTGACGCAATGGGATTGAAACTGATTGACTCAATAAAATTTATAGCGATTGACTCAATGGAATTTACACCGATTGATTCAATGGAATTTACACCGATTGATTCAATGGAATCGACATTAATTGACTCAATGGAATTTATACCGATTGAGTCAATGCGATTGAAACGCATTGCGTCAATGAATTAGCCCCCAAATATCGCCCGCACCAAGTAGGCAAAGCCGATCCCGGCATAATTCCCGATGATCCAGCCTGCAATGCCGACCAGCATACCGGTCATGATGACTTGCTTGTTCTTCAGTACCGCCGCGACCACCGGTACAAAGGGCGGCGAATAGACCAGGGCGGTCATGCTGACCAGATGGGAATCGCGGTCAACCTTCATCCAGCGGGAAAGGAGCACGTGCAGCAGAAAAGCCACGATCATCTGTGCGGCAATATAGAGCATCACGATCGGCGCGCTACCGATCAGCTTGCCGATATCGGCCATAGAGCTGACCACCAGCGCAAACACCAGCAGAAAATAATGTCCCAGTTGAAAGGTCATCCGGATGTTATGGATCTTCGGGATAAAAGACGCCAGCACGCCCAGAGTTGTGATCAGCAGGATCGCTACGACGGATGAAAAATCCTCCGGCATCAGCAAACTGATACCGCCGCCGATCCCGAAAAACAGCAATGCGAGTCCGAAAGCACCCAGCAGCGGAAGAAAATCCGCCTTGCGAAAACCTTTAAAATACGGCTCAAAGTCATCCAAATTACGCATATTGGCATTGTGTTCCTCTTCCGTAAGCCATTTAAAGGACGGCAGCACCTTCTTCAGCATGCGCGGGATTACCGAGAGGATCAGCAAAAAGAGCGCCCCGGTGACAAGCACATCGGAGGCGTGAACCGCAATGTAATTCGAGGAGGAAATTTCCAGGCCTTTGCCGATCGCCGCCAGATTGGGTGTCCCGCCGGTATAACAGCCGATCAGCATTCCCGCCATTTTCCACGCTTCGTCTCCCATAAAATTTTCTAAAACCGCATATACGGCAAAGGAAGCCAGCAACACGGATATCAACGCACCTGTAAAAGCCTTGGCCGCAACGCCCGCCTGTTTGCTCCACTTCCGTAAATTCATCGAAAAAAAGATCAGCGGCAGGGCAATGGGAATAACCAGGGTATTCATGGTATCCTGGATCACGGTGATATTATCGGGCAAAATTCCGACATTGCCGATGATAAGTCCGATCAAATAGCAAAAAACGATCGCTCCCACGCTGTCCATAAACTTATTCTTCGAACAAATTCGGAGAATGAGCGCGGGACAAAGCAGATAGAAGAGTACCCAAATGATCGTGATGAACATAAGCCCTCCTTGTGTAAACCGAATTCCCCTGTTTAAAATAATTATTTATCTTCAGGGAACCAAGCGCCAAGTGTTGAAATCTCATTTTCCGCAGATTTTCTGATTATTTGCAGTTTCGGCATTTCCTGCGTATATTTTCCCGGAAAAGCAAAGGAGACTAAATGCGACGAGGAATACAACTGATCTTAACAGGAGTAATGATCATGCTATTTGCCACAGCAGATTTACGGGCGGCGGCAAAGAGCCCGGCGGACCTGATCCCTCTGCCAGCGCCGCAGCGTGAAGGCGGCATGCCGCTGATGGAAGCGCTCAGCAAGCGGCAGAGCATCCGCGAGTACAGCAGCAAAACAATCCCGGACCCGGTATTGTCGAACCTGCTCTGGGCTGCCTGGGGGTACAACCGCCCAGACCAGAAAAAACGCACGGCGCCAAGCTCCAACAACAAACAGGAATTCAGTCTTTATCTGGCAAAGGGCGACGGCCTCTTCCTTTATGACGCTGAAATGCACGCCCTGCGGAAGATCTCCGATCAGGATATCCGCAAGGAAACCGGTAAACAGCCCTTTGTCGCCAAGGCGCCGCTGAATCTGATCATGGTCGCCGATACCCGGCAACAAAGCTCATTGACCTCCAGCTACGCCAATGCCGGCTTTATCTCGGAGAACATCTACCTGGTCTGCGCATCCGAAGGGCTCGGAACGGTGGTGCGCGGCTGGTTCGATGCCGGGCAACTGCACACGATCATGGGCCTGAGCCCGGATCAGCAGATTATCCTTTGCCAGACGATCGGTTACCCCAAATAAATGCATCCTCCGGCGAACCGAAATATTTTCTTTCCGGAAAAACAAAATAATCGCTAACTTTCGGGATATTAACGCGTAGAAGGCAAAAAAAGGAGTCTGTGATGGACGGAACGAACTGGAACTACTCGGACAAGGTGAAGGAGCATTTCTTTCATCCCAAGAATATCCTGGATATCGATGAAAAAGAGTATCAGGCGGACGGTGTTGGCTATGTGGGCTCCCCCGCCTGCGGCGATATGATGAAGATCTTCATCAAGGTCAGGGACGACCGTATCGCGGATATGAAATGGCAGACCTTCGGCTGTGCTTCGGCCATCGGTTCCACCTCCATGCTCAGCGTGATGGTTACCCGTAACGGCGGCATGAAGCTGGACGATGCCTGGAAGATCACACCCGAAATGATCATCAACGAGCTGGGCGGACTGCCGGCCAACAAGATCCACTGCTCCGTTCTGGGAGACAAGGCCCTTCGCCAGGCAATCCGGGATTATCTGACAAAAAGCGGCCAGGAAGCCCGTATCCCCAAGGACGACAAGTCCCGCGTGATCTGCAATTGCCTGAACATTACCGAGGATGACATCCGCATGGAGGTTTTGGAAGGCGTCAAGGACTTCAATACTCTGCAGGAGCGTACCAAGATCGGCACGGTCTGCGGATCCTGCATTGACACGGCAAAAACGCTGGTCAATTTTTACGTTGGAAAATACTATGCCGATGAAGTTTATGGCGGCAAGGAAAAGAAAGGCTGACGGAGAATATATGATATACCTTGACAATAGCGCCACCACACCGCTGCATCCGGCCGTACGGGAAAAGATCATCGAAACGCTGGACCTCTTTGGCAATCCGAGTTCCATGCACGCCCCCGGACGGCAGGTTCGTGCCCTGATCGAGAAAAGTCGCCGTGAAGTGGCGGATTTTTTCAACTGCAGTCCGGAGGAGATCATCTTTACCGCCGGCGCATCCGAAGCGAACAATACCATACTGAAAAGCGCTATCAGCTGTTGCGCTTTCTGCAACGAAAGCCGCGGACATATTATCACTTCCAACATTGAACACCCCTCGGTGTTGAATACACTGAAATGTCTGGAACAGCAGAACGTCGAGGTAACCCGCGTCAAGGTGAACAAAGGCGGCATTGTCGATCCCGCTGAGGTCGAAGCGGCCATTCGCCCGGATACCGTACTGATCTCCGTGATGTATGTCAACAACGAGATCGGGACCATCCAGCCGGTGGAGGCTATCGCTGCCCTTGCCCGCAAACACGGCATTCCCTTTCACAGCGATGCGGTGCAGGCCGTGGGCAAGATCCCCATCGATCTGCAAAAGCTCCCGGTGGATTTTCTGTCCATGTCCGGTCACAAGATCTACGCCCCGAAGGGTGTAGGGATCCTGTTCAAGCGCAAGGGTTCCAAGAACATCTGTCCGCTGATCACCGGGGGGCATCAGGAACGATCCCTGCGTGCAGGCACCGAAAATACCATCGGTATCATTGCCCTGGGCGAGGCCGTCCGGCAGGCAGGTCTTGAAATGGAAGAAAACAAAAAGTACATCGGTGCTTTGCGGGACAAGCTGGAAAAAGGCATCCGCAAGAAGCTGGACCACGTGGTCATTAACGGTGATCCCGGAAAGCGCATTTACAATATTTCCAACATTTCCTTCATGAACGTCGAGGGGGAATCCATTTTGCTGCGCCTGGACATGCACGGGATCGCCGTATCCACGGGCTCTGCCTGCTCCACCGGATCCCTCGAACCCAGCTATGTGATCACGGCCCTGGATGTGGATCCTGAAATTGCGCACAGTTCCATCCGTTTTTCGCTCGGCCGCGAAACCACGGAAGCGGATATTGATGCCACTATCAATGCGGTTTACGAGACTGTCAGCTTCCTGCGCAAAATGAGTCCAATCCGCTGATCCGGTATTCCGGGAAAGGAGTCCCATGCAGAATGTCAAACTGATCGATCATCCGCTGGTCCGGCATTCGCTGACCATCTTGCGCGATAAGAATACGGATACCGAGACATTCCGCCGGCACACGGCCATTGTATCGCAGATCATTATCATGGAAGCCAGCCGCAAGTGCAAATTAAGCAAGAAGACGATCGAAACGCCTCTTACATCCACGACGGGCTACGAGATCTACCGTTCTATGGTCTTTGTGCCCGTACTGCGAGCCGGGATCTCCATGCTGGTCCCCGCACGGGATTTCCTGCCCTGGACCCCGGTGGGTTTTATCGGTCTGGAGCGGGATGAAAAGACTGCCATTGCGCACCAGTATTATGAAAAATTTCCCGAGAATATTGAAAAGAAGCTGATCCTGGTCCTGGATCCCATGCTGGCCACCGGCGGTTCCGTATCCGAAACTATTCAGCGTTTGCGGGAGAAGGGCGGCAAACGCATCGCACTGGCCTGCATTGTTGCGGCTCCGGAGGGTATCCGCCGCATCAATACCGAGCACCCCGATGTGATGATCTACACCACCGCCATCGACGATCATCTGGACGAAAGAAAATTCATTGTACCGGGTTTGGGGGATTTCGGTGACCGTTATTTTGGGACTTGACGATCTTTTCCGATAAGTATTTGAATCAATTTATTTGAGTCAATCCAATCTCCGATCGGATTGACTCCGAGAAGTCCCTAAGGTCTTCCCGCACTCCCCCTCCCCCCTTCTCTATCTACCTACCCTCTCGCTTCCTGCCGGAAAGCAAGATCACATCCCGCAATTCCTCTTCGGAGCGCGCCGCCATCCAACGCTTTTCAAAATCCGGCTCCTGTACCAGATTCGCTATGGCCATCAGCGCCCGCAAATGGTAACTGCGTTCGTCCAGCGATCCGATCAGGACGAACATAGTATGCACGGGCTTCTTCCCCTTTATGAAACGTACCCCTCGTTTACAGCGAACCGGCATAATATCAAAACAATGACCACCCGGGACAATAAAATGCGGGATCGCCAGTCCGGGCCGTACAATGGTGCTGGACTGCGATTCGCGTTCCTTTAATCCCCGGATTAAAACTTCCTTTGATACCGGCCAGCGTTCTGCAAAGGCTTCGGCGATCTTTTCCGTTAATGTTTCCAGCGGCGGCGAACCGGGAATATCCAATAGGATACAATTCCGTATCAAACGATCAAAACGATCCTCCGTGATCTCGTCACGCTCCTGCACAATCCCCCGCAGTTCATCTTCCAGCGTCGTACTTTGCAGCTCCTTGGCCGTTATGCGTTCGATAATATGCATCAAAGCAGATATCCGCTCGCTCTTTTTACGCGCATAGAAAAAATAGATCAGCAAACCCGATATAAAGAAAATCCCGCTGATCAGCAGCGGCACCGCTCCCATATTGAAAAGAATGAACAGGTACGCCAGCGCGGTTAGCAGTGGAAGAACGGGATACAGCGGCACCTTGTATTTCGGCCGGTAATTCCGGATCTTGCTTTCGCGCATGATGATCAGGGATACATTGTCCAGCAGATAAAGAATGATCATCAGCGCGGAGGCGGTTTTGACCAGGCTTTCGATATTCAGGAAAATGATTACCAGAAGCATAAAAAAACTGGTGAAAAGTATGGCGATAACCGGCGTTCCGCGTTTTTGGCTCATGCGGGAAAAGACCGGCGGCAAAAGCGAATCCCGGCTCATGGCCATGGGTGTCCGCGATGCGGCTAAAATGCCGGCATTGGCCGTGGTAATAAAAGCTGTTACGGCGGCAAGACTCAAAACGATGATTCCGGCTTTACCCATGATCTGCCCGGCTCCCAGGGATAGCGGTACCGGCGAACCGGAAAGACGCTGCGGTTCCAGTATCCCGACCGTTACACCTACCGCCATCACATAGATAAAGGTCACCACAAAGAAGGAAAGCAGCATACCCAGCGGAATATTTCTGCCCGGATCTTTGATCTCCTCCGCAATATCCGCGATCTTGGTCAACCCCCCGAAGGATACAAATACCAGTCCCGCCGTGCTGATCAGCGACAGAAAACCCCCGGGCATGAAAGGCCGGTAATACGCCGGCTGGGTCGAGACAAAACCCGCCGCAATATAGGCAAAGAGAATTGCAATGAGGACAAGGACCAGCGCGACCTGGATACGTCCGGCCACTTTAACACTGAAAAGGTTAAATACGGTAAAAAGCAAGCATACGGCAACCGCGATCAGCTTGACCTGCAGTTCCGTGATACCGGGAAAAATCAGAACCGCAAAAGAACCCAGACCGATCAGGGCAAAGGCACTCTTGAAACTCAGCGAGAACCAGTTGGCAAATCCGGCAAAGATCCCCAGTAGTGAGCCCAGACTGCGATCGATAAAAAAATAGGTTCCACCCGAACGGGGCATGGCGGTCGACAGCTCCGCCTTTGCAAGCATCGTCGGGAAGATCAGAAAGGCCGCCAGCATATAGGCCAGAATCATGGCGGGACCGGACTGTACAAAGGCAAGCCCGGGCAGGACAAAGATCCCCGAACTGATCATGGCTCCGGAAGAGATTGCAAAGACATCCAGTAGTCTGAGTTCTTTGGGCGCTTTTTTCATTTTCTTTTTCTCCCTTTACCCCCCAAGGGAAGCGCAGGTTTTTCGTACCTCGCTAAAGGGTAATATATCAGTCGTGGCAGCAGGCTTACTCTTTTTTCCCGGATTCGAGCTCTTTCTGCATCTCGTTGATCTGGTGAGCAAGATTGTTGATGCGGAATTCGATCGAGTTGAGGATCCAAAATTGAAAATGGTCCACTTTGGACTGGCGGTGGATCATCCAAATGATCTTAACGGAAACCAGCAGAATGCCGATCTCCAGCGAGATCAGGGGCGGAAGCGGAATATTCAGATGCAAAATATGGCGCAGGATATCAAAACCGAAAAGGACGATGATCGAGATCATAAAGATCCAGTTCATAGCCTTGTCCCGCTTGATATCGGTCCTGCCGCCGATACTGCCCATGAATTGCTTGATGCGTTCCCGTTCTTCACGGTATTCTTTTAACTGTGCTTCAAGCTCTTCAATATTCTGTGCTTCCGCTTTCATAAAATGATGACCTCTTTTAAAAAGAATATAAGCATCCTTCACTAAATATGAAAATTTTTTAGAAAAAAATCTTTTTCTCCTGTTTTTTCAGGATTCCTGCAGGCTTTACGCGGGTACAAGGCAGCGTTTATTCCGCTTTTTCCCGCTTTTCTCCGCGCCGGTTCCGCAAATACAGCAGCACATCCGCGGCGACCATCAACAGATTCAGGGCGTAGAGATAGATCACGATGTCATTGTTAAAAAACAGTTTGTGCAGGATGCCGGCAAGATAGCCGCACATCACAATGATCATAAACAGCAGGCTTTTGCCCCGCGTGGAGCGGGACACCCAGGAACGGTAAATGGAAAAAGGCCAGGCCGCTCCGAAACAGATCAGCATCAGGATCTCAAAAGGACTCATCAGTCTCCATGGTAGTAAATATCCCTGACCGGTGTTTCATCCACCCAGACGCCGTGAGGAATGCGGATCCATCCGCAGAGCCCCCGCGCATTTCGGATCAGGTAACGTTCGGGATTCTCTTTAAATTCCGCGGCAAGAATGGTGACTTTTTCACCTTCGCGGACAGTATCAATGACTTTTTCCATGCGTTTGCCGGCATAGATCTCCAGATCCCGCATAGCCACACTTTCCAGTCCGATGGCATAAAATGGCTGCGGCAACTCCCGGATCCTGCCTTTTTGAAGCGCATATTTTTGCGACTGCAGGAACATGCGGTTCATGGATCCTTCTGCGATCAGGATCCCTTCCCCGCGAAAATGCAGATGATCGGTATGCAAAACAAAAAGCGGCTCATCAAAGCGTCCTTCCAAATAGAACAAATACTGTGCATCGCCGCTTTCACCCATGGTAAAAAGGATAGAATAGCAATCTGCGTCCGATTCGTTCGGAACATATTCCATAACCTTGATAAAGCGTCCGGTATCTCCCTGAGCATAATAAAAAGGATCGTCAAAAGGCAGTTTATCGCAACTGCTGTTGAATACCTTTGCTTCACCCGTGTAGCTAACCTTTATCCAGGGATAGGGACTCAGAGATATGACTTCCGATCCCGCAAGGGGCGCAAGAAAAATTAAAACCAGTATAAGCAAGGTAAAATACTTCATTCTGTCTCCTGTTAATAACCCGGTTTTCCGAGAAGCCGGAACATGTTGTGTTTATAGGCCTCTACCCCCGGCTGGTCGAAAGGATTGATCCCCATCATATAACCGGAGACCGCAACGGCCGTTTCAAAGATCACGATGAGCTTGCTCAAATGCTCTTCGTCGGGATAGTCAAGATGAAAGGTCGAAGTCGGAACACCGCCGCTTTCGTGTGCGGCACGGGTTCCCTTAAAGGCTTTTTCGTTCACATAGCCCAGCTGCAGACCGGCGATGTAGTTCAGACCGTCACCATCCTGCGGATCCCGGGGAATGGTGATGTCTTTCTGATAATGGTCTACGACCAGAAAGGTCTCAAAAATAGAACGTGTGCCTTCCTGGATCCACTGTCCCAGACTGTGCAGATCGGTGGTAAAGTTCGCACTTGCCGGGAAGATACCCTTCCCTTCCTTGCCTTCGCTTTCGCCGCAAAGCTGTTTCCACCATTCCGAAAGATAGTGGAAGCGCGGTTCGAAATTTGCCAGGATCTCGATTCCCTTGCCTTCCCGGTAGCAAACGTTTCTTGCCGCAGCATAGCGCAGTGCGGGATTGTCCGCATCATCCGCAAGCGCGGTCTTGAATCCCGCAAGCGCAGCCCGCAAGATCTGGTCCGCGTCAAGTCCTGCCGCAAAAAGCGGCAGCAAACCTACGGGGCTCAGCACGGAAAAACGGCCGCCCACATCGTCGGGGATCGCAAAACTGCGATAGCCTATTTCATCCGCCAGTCTGCGCAGTGCTCCCTTACGCGCATCGGTAGTGGCAATGATGCGTTTTGCCGCATTTTTTCCGTATTTTTTCTCCGCTTCCGCTTTCAGGATTCGAAAAGCGACACCGGGCTCGGTGGTGGTTCCCGATTTTGAGATCACGTTAATATAAAAATCCTTCTCTTTCAATTCGCCCAGCAGATCATTGAGTTCCAGCGGGGAAAGATGCTGGCCGGCAAAGCGGATGCGATGTTTTTCACCCCGCAGCGCATGAATAAAAGCTTTTGCGCCGAGGTAGGAACCGCCGATACCCACACAAACCAGCAGATCTCCGGAATCACGGATCTCTGCGGCACTTTCCTGCAGGCGTCGCATTTCCGAAGCATCGGCCGTCGGCAAATCCAGCCATCCCAAATATTCCTTTCCTTTCCCGCTGCGCGACAGCAGCAGTTTCAATGCGGCGGAGGCTTCTTCGAGAACCGCGGGATAATGCGCCGGAAAAGTGCTTTGAATATTCTTGTCGACATAACGTATCATTGTGTTTTTTCCTTCCGGTATTGCCTTAAGATCTCAAGTACGCGGTCAATGTCGCTGCGGCTGTGGTCGGCACAGACCTGAAAGCGTATCTCCTCTTCCCCTTTGGGTACGACGGGAAAGTTCAATCCCGTGGCGAGCACGCCTTCCTGCCGGAGCCGGGATACCAGTTCGGCGGTTTTTGCCGTATCGCGCAGCATCAGCGGTACCACCGGATGCCTGCCGTCCAGAGTTTCGTAAGCGGCATCCCGCAGACCCTGCCGGAAATGACCGCTCAGTTCCTTTAAATGCTTCAGACGCTTACGGCCTTCGGGTCCGCGCAGGATCTCCAGGCTTTTCCGGGCAGCGGCGGCTTCGGAGACCGTGATGGGATTGGAATAGATATAGGTCGGCGCCGCTTCGCGCAGATAGCGGATCAGGCTTGCGGAACCGCAGACGTAACCGCCGTTCACGCAAAAGGCCTTGCCCAGGGTACCGATCAGCACATCCGCCCGGGCGCCGCAAAGTTCTTCGGTGCCGCGCCCCTGCTCACCGCAGGCGCCGATGCCGTGGGAATCGTCCACGATCAGGCTAACACCTTCTTCAAAATGCGCTTCCGCCTGACGGCATAGTTCCGAAATCTTGTCCAGGGGAGCGTGGTCGCCGCGCATACTGAAAATTCCGTCCGTGATCACCAGACAGCGTTTCCCTTTTCCGGCGGCAAGCGCAAGCTTTTCTTTAAGGTCCGCCATAGCGTTGTGCCGGTAGATCATTTTTTCCACCGGTCGAGACATTCGCTGTGCGTTGATAATGCAGTTATGATTGAGCGCATCGCTGATCACGACCGTTTCGGTGCTCGTCAGCGCCGATATCACACCCAGACTTGTCACATAGGCGGAACTGAAGATCATTGCGGCTTCGCGACCGTGGAATTCCGCCAGTTCCTTTTCAAGTTCGATATGTTCCCGGTAGGTTCCGCTGATAAAGCGTACGGCACCCGGCCCGACGCCGAATTGCCGTACTGCCGCTTCTTCGGCTTTGATCACTTCCGGATGCATGCTGAGTCCCAAATAGGCATTGCTGTTCATTTTAATAAAGGGTTGCGGATACCCCTGCAACCGGTAACGCGGTCCCTTGTCGCCTTCGGCGGGAAGGACCTGTTCAATTATGTATTCGGCTCCCTTGGCACGGCCTTCGCGCTCGAGAGCTGCGATTTCTTTCTCAAGAAGCAGATTCAGTTTCTTCATATTCTTTCCTTCTGAAACGTTCACGGAGTACCGTGATCATGTCCTGGCTCATCATTTCCAGATCGTATTCCGGCGACCAGCCCCAGTCTTGACGGGCGGCGCTGTCATCCATGGAATCCGGCCAGGAATCCGCAATACACTGGCGTATGGGATCTATTTCATAGTCAATGATAAAATCCGGAATATGTTTCCGTATTGAAGCCGCGATGATCTCGGGGCAAAAACTCATAGCGCTCACATTGTAGGCGTTATGGAAACGCAGCTTGTCATGATCCGCTTCCATCAAAGTGGCCGCAGCATGGAGAGCATCGGGCATGTACATCATATCCAGATAGGTATCGCCGCGCAGATAACAGGTATAGTGTTTGTTGCGGAGAGCTTTATGGTAAATATCTACCGCATAATCGGTGGTTCCGCCCCCGGGGGGGACCAGATTGGAAATAATGCCCGGAAAACGCAGTCCGCGCACATCGATGCCGTAGCGCGCATGATAATAATCGCAAAGCAGTTCGCCCGCGACCTTGGTCACACCATAAATGCTGTTGGGCCGCTGGACAGTTAGCTGCGGGGTCTTTTGTTTGGGTGTATTCTCCCCGAAAGCGCCGATGGAACTGGGTACGAACATTTTGAACTTAAGTTCGTTTGCGATCCGCAATACGCTGTTCAGACAACCCATATTGATATCCCAGGCCATCTCGGGATTTTTTTCACAGACTGCCGAAAGTATTGCCGCAAGAAAGTAGACCTGATCGACTTTTTCTTTCTGAACGACCTGATAGACCTGCCGGCTGTCCATGGCATCCATGCGGATAAAGGGACCGCCTTCCATGAGATCGTTGTGCAGGGTTGCACGGATGTCCGAAGCGATTACATTTGCAGATCCGTAGATATTCCTCAGATAGACCGTCAGCTCCGTACCGATCTGACCTCCCGCTCCGATAATGAGAATCTTGTCCACTTATTTATTCCTTCTTTAGAATTTTTCAATGCCCGGATTCATAGTACAACAAAGGGATTGTGTTTCCTTTCTTCGGCAATATCCGTCGCTTCCAGATGTCCCGGGTAAACGCGGGTTGCTCCCGGCAGGCTTAGGATCTTTTCGCGCAGGCTGCGTTTCATTAAAGTAAGATCCCCACCGGGAAGATCGCTGCGCCCCACGGAATGCCGGAACAGCGTATCGCCGCTGAAAAGCTGGTCTCCTGTCAGAAAACAAACACTGCCTGCGGAATGTCCCGGCGTATGCAGGAGTTTGAAATGAAAGGGATCCAGGTCCAGTTCCGCGCTTTCCGCCAGATCAAAGTTCAATATGGGCGTACCGTAATAGGGCAGGCGGAAATGCGCACACATGTTCTGCAGCTCCTCCAGCCAGTTCCGGTCGCCGCCGTGCATATAAAAGGGACATCCGAAGCGTTCGCAAAGCGGTTTCGCCGCCAGGATGTGGTCCATATGCCCGTGCGTGGCCAGAACCGCCAGCAAGTTATAAGCGCCGGAAAGGATCTCCCCAATCAGCAGTTCCGGGTCGGCGCCGGGATCGATCAGCAAAGCCTGAGAGCCGGAAATCAGCAAATAGGTATTTTCCCGGAAAACAAGATCCGATTCGAAGCTTTTTAGGATCATGAGCACCTTACAGATGACGTTTTTTTCGATTTAAACGGGTTTTCCGGCCAAGGCCCAGAATATCGTGCCGGAAATAGAAGCGGCGCCACTGCTTGAAGCGCAATTTTTTGTCAAAACGGTCGCAGGCTTCGTCATTGATCTCAAGCGGCTCCCCCTGAACGATCCTGAGCGGGTTCTCCGATATCAGTTTATCAACCCAGGGATAGCGGCCGCGGTATTCATCGGCGGCGCGGGTAATATTGAATCCAATCGCGCGGCGCGCCCGGTGCGCATCGCTGGCAAGTACATGGGCAAGTCCTTCGGCAAGCAGCATCTCGGAGATAAAAAGCGCCGGGCTTCCCATATAGCCGAGAAGGCTTCCCGCATTGATCTGCAGCAGCGTTCCCATTTTCACAAGATCGAGAATATCCTCGGCGATATCCCAAAAATACCCGTAACGTTCGGGATGCGCCAGAATGGGCGTACAGCCGTTTTGAATAAGTTCATAAAAGGCTTCCTTATAGCCTTCGGGCTGCCAGTTCATGGAAAATTCGATCAATGCGTATTTTTTTTCATTGTTCACGGTCAGGAAAGGGATCTCGGGCGCATTCACCACCTGTGTGGTAAAAAAGATCTCTGCGCCCAGATGCAGCTGCAAAGGAAGTCCTTCCTTTTTGACTTCGGCCTTCAGTTTTTCAAAATTGCCGCGCACTTTTTCCTGACGGCGCACGTGATCCAAAAGGTCCTGCTCGAACTGATGCGGGGTGGCAACGATATCCGTTACCTTTTTTTCGACAGCCTGGCGCATCATTTCCATGGATGTTTCCAGACTGTCGGGTCCATCATCAACGTCAAAAATAATATGATTGTGAATATCCACAATACGGTCCATAGTCACCCCTTATTGCAATACGGCAAGCAGAATACCCGCGCCGACGGCAGAACCGATCACGCCGGCGACATTGGGACCCATGGCATGCATCAGCAGGTAGTTGGTCTTGTCATATTCCAGCCCGATGTGCTGAACCACCCTTGCGGAATCCGGAACGGCGCTGACTCCGGCAGCTCCGCAGAGCGGGTTGATCTTATTGCCTTCTTTTAGAAAGAGGTTCATGAATTTAGCAAAAAGCACGCCGCCCGCCGTAGCGATGATAAAGGAGAGGGCGCCGAGCCCGAATATTTGCAGGGAACTCCAGGTCAGGAAGGTTGTCGCCTGGGTGGAGGCCCCGACCGTCAGCCCCAGCACGATGGTGACGGTGTTGATCAGTCCGTTCCGTGCGGTGTCGGCAAGCCGTTCGGTCACGCCGGATTCCTTGAGCAGATTCCCAAAGAACAGCATGCCCAGCAAGGGAAGTGCGGTGGGCGCTATAAAGGTCGTAAGCAGAAAACCGATAATGGGGAAAAGGACCTTTTCCACTTTCGGGACTTTTCTCACGGGCTTCATCTTGATCAGGCGCTCTTTTTTCGTGGTCAGCAGTTTCATGACCGGCGGCTGCAGGATGGGGACCAGCGCCATATAGGAATAGGCGGAAATGGCAATGATGCCCATCAGGTTCGGTGCGAGTTTCGAGGACAGGAAAATAGCTGTGGGTCCGTCCGCACCGCCGATAATGCCGATAGCGCCGGCTTCGGCGGGACTGAAGCCCAGCCAGCTCGCCCCCAAAAAGGTCAGAAAAATTCCCAGCTGTGCGGCAGCACCCAGCAGAACCATCTTCGGATTTGAAAGCAAGGCCGAAAAATCCGTCATGGCGCCGATGCCCAAAAAGATCAGCGGCGGATAAATACCTTTAACCACGCCGAAGTACAGATAATTCATGACCGAACCGTCCTCGTAGATCCCCAGCTGCAGTCCGGCGTCGGCCAGAAAGGGAATATTGCCGATCAGGATGCCGAAACCGATGGGCACCAGCAGCAGCGGTTCGTAGGCCTTGGCAATGCCCAGATACATCAGGACGCAGCCCAGAACGATCATGACCAGATGGCCCCAGGTAACATTGGCGAAGCCCGAATATCCCAAAAATTCATTCAGAATGTTCATGCGTCCTCCAGGGTCATCAGCACATCGCCTTCCAGTACGGAATCACCCACTTTGAAACTGATCTTTTTGATAAGACCGTCCGAAGAGGCCAGGATGTTGTTCTCCATTTTCATGGCTTCCATTTTTGCCACGGTTTGTCCCATCTTGACCCTGTCGCCTTCTGCTACCAGGATCTGGGTGATCAGACCCGGAATGGGTGCTTTGATATTGTTGGCGGCGGCGGCGTCTTTGGGACTGAAAGTTTTGCGTTCCGCAACATCCGGAACGGTCACTTTCCTCGCCAGAGTCGGCGTTTTAACCGGCGGGCCGGGGATCTCGTAGGCAATAGTGTAAGATATGCCGTTGCATTTGACCTGAGCGCTATCGTCGCCGACATTCTCGATCTCGACAGTATATTCTTTTCCCTTGATGTTCAGTTTGTATGTCTTCATTCCTCACCTATCTTGATTATCCGTTAGCGCTCGCGCATGCCGTAGGCCTTGTTGTTCCAGCCCGAAAAGGGGCGCAGGGCTTTCCGCAGGGTCAGAATGGCTTTTTGGTCCTCCGCCTGCGCGCGTATTTCCAGATGCAGGGCCGTAGCGATCGCGATTACGGTATCGTCCGCTTCCTCCGCTGCGCTCCCCCTGTCTTGCAGTTTTGCGTTTTTCTTTTCTGTATTTATGCGGATCAGACGGCTCATCAGTCCGACTCCGACCGCCACGACCGTCAGGGCGAAGATCACGATCAGGATGCCGGTGACGGTGGTATTGTAGATCAGTCCGCGGTCCTGCTCCGGAATACCCGTTTTGGCAAAGGTCAACAGCGGCGCTAACAGAAAGAAAAAATTTTGAATTATGCGTTTCATGCGTCTCTCCCGCTATTACAGAGGTATATTGCCGTGTTTCTTCATGGGATTGCTCAGGCGCTTGGTCGAGAGCATTTCAAAGGCACGGATCACGCGGAAACGGGTCTGGGCAGGTTCAATGACATCATCGATATAGCCATGCTCAGCCGCAACATAAGGATTCGCAAATTTTTCCCGGTACTCACTGACCAGTGCTTCCCGGCGTTTGCCGTCCTTGTCTTCTTCGATTTCCTTTCGATAAAGAATGTTGACAGCCCCGTCCGCGCCCATTACGGCGATTTCTGCTTTGGGCCAGGCATAGTTGATATCGCCACGCAAATGCTTGCTGCTCATCACACAGTAAGCACCGCCGTATGCCTTGCGGGTGATCACCGTCACCTTGGGAACCGTCGATTCTGCGTAAGCATAGATCAGTTTGGCGCCGTGACTGATGATGCCGCCGTACTCCTGAGCAGTACCCGGCAAAAAGCCCGGCACATCCACCAGGGTCAGCAGGGGAATATTGAATGCATCACAAAAACGCACAAAACGGGCGCCCTTGATGCTGGCCTTGATATCCAGCACGCCTGCAAGGTAATTCGGCTGATTGGCAACAATGCCTACCGAACGTCCGTTGAAGCGTCCGTATCCCGTAATAATGTTGGGCGCATAATTGCGCGAGACCTCAAAAAATTCGTGATCATCCACGATCTCGTCAATGATCTCAAGCATATCGTAAGGCAGGTTCGGAGCATCCGGAACAATGGTGTTCAGGACCTCCGAACGCCGGCTGATCACGTCCTTGGGTGTGACCAGAGGGGCTTCTTCAAGATTGTTTGAGGGTATATAGGAGATCAGCTTCCGGATCAACATCAGCGCTTCCTCTTCGTTCTCCGTCGTAAAATGCGCAACACCCGAACGGGTGGCATGCACCATGGCACCGCCCAGCTGTTCATCGGTCACATCTTCGTTGGTAACGGCCTTGACCACCTTCGGCCCGGTAATGAACATATAGGAGGTCTTTTCCGCCATTATAACAAAGTCCGTGATCGCAGGACTGTAGACCGCTCCCCCCGCGCAAGGACCCAGTATCGCAGAGATCTGCGGGATCACGCCTGAGGCCTCTACATTTTTCTGGAAAATATCCGCATAACCGCCGAGCGCCAGAACGCCCTCCTGAATACGCGCACCGCCGGAATCGTTCAGTCCGATGACCGGCGCGCCCATTTTCATAGCCATTTCCATGACCTTGACGATCTTTGCGGCCAGCGTTTCACTCAAACTGCCCCCAAAAACTGTAAAATCCTGGGCATAGACATAGACCAGGCGTCCGTCGATGGTTCCGCAGCCGGTAACGATCCCGTCCCCGAGAAAATGTTGCTTTTCCATTCCAAAATCGGTGCAGCGGTGTTTGACGAACATGTCAAATTCTTCAAAAGAATCCTGATCCAGCAAGCGACTAATCCGTTCCCGCGCCGTTAATTTCCCTTTTTCATGCTGCTTGACAATGCGGTCCGGACCGCCGCCGAGTTTGGCTTTCCGGCGCATTTCCTGCAATTGCTTAATATCATCCATAGTCTCTCCTGTATCCTTAATGCTCTTGCGTCAGTTCGGTTAATATTCCGAAGGTGTATTTGGGATGCGCAAAGGCGATCGTATGGCCGCCGGCGCCCCTGCGGGGTTCTTTGTCGATCATCTGAACACCCGTCGCTTCCATGCGTTGTACTGCCTTCCTGCAGTCGTCCACCTGATAGGCAATGTGATGGATGCCTTGCCCGCGCTTTTCCAGAAATTTTGCGATGGGACTGTCTTCTGCCGTCGGTTCCAGAAGTTCTATGCGGGTATCCCCGACTTTGAACATCGCCGTTTTGACCTTTTGATCTTCCACGGTTTCCAGCCCGAGAAATTCCAGTCCCAGTACATCACGATAAAAAGGGATCTGCGCTTCCAGGGATGTGACTGCGATACCGATATGCGATATTTTCTCAACCATAATGCTGTTTCTCCTTAGACCACAATATTTTCCTGATATTCGCCGAACACGTCCCGCATGACGTTACTGATCTCACCCAAAGTAGCATAAGCCCTGACGGCTTCGAGAATCGCCGGCATGACATTTTCACTGCCTTCGCAGCTGTTCCGCAATTGCTCCAGTGATTTCCGGACAGCCTGTTTGTCACGTTTTTGTTTTAATTCCCGGATCCTTTCGATCTGTTCCTGCTGAATGCGGAGGTCAACACGCAGCAGATTTTGCGGCGAATTTTCTTCTACGGTGTATTTGTTGACCCCGACGATCACAATACGTTCATTTTCGATTTCTTTCTGGACCCGGTAGGCTTCACGCTGGATCTCGCGTTGCACGTAACCCTGCTCGATAGCGGCGGACATTCCGCCCAGTTCATCGATCTTATTGATATAGGCTTCGGCTTCCGCTTCAATCTTATCCGTGAGCGCTTCAACAAAGTAGGATCCTGCCAGCGGATCGATGGTATCGGCCACACCGGATTCATGCGCAATGATTTGCTGGGTGCGTAAGGCAATGCGGACCGCGTCTTCCGTGGGCAGCGCCAGGGCCTCGTCTTTACTGTTGGTGTGCAGGCTCTGCGTGCCGCCCATCACTGCGGACAGCGCCTGAATGGCAACACGAACAATATTATTGTCGGGCTGCTGAGCGGTCAGTGTGGATCCGCCGGTCTGCGTATGAAAGCGGAGCATCATCGAACTGTCCTTACGGGCAGCGAAGCGGTCTTTCATAATGCGGGCCCAGAGCCGCCGGGCCGCGCGAAACTTGGCCACCTCTTCCAGCAGGTTGTTATGTGCGTTAAAAAAGAAAGAGAGCCGTCCGGCGAAGGCGTCCAGGTCCATTCCGGCCTTCAGGGCGGCCTCGGTGTAAGCGATCCCGTCCGCAAGGGTAAAACCGATCTCCTGCGCCGCCGTGGAACCGGCCTCGCGAATGTGGTAGCCCGATATGGAGATCATGTTCCAGCGGGGAATGTGTTTTGAGCAGAATTCAAAAGTATCCGTTACCAATCGCATAGATTCTTTGGGCGGGAAAATATAGGTTCCCCGCGCAATGTATTCCTTGAGAATGTCGTTTTGAATAGTGCCGGTCAACTGTGCGGCATCAACACCCTGTTTTTCGGCTACCGCCAGGTACATGGCAAGCAGTACGGAAGCCGGCGCATTGATCGTCATGCTGGTGGACACTTTGTCCAGCGGAATGCTGTCAAACAGGATTTCCATATCCGCCAGGGAGTCGATAGCCACGCCTACCTTGCCGACCTCGCCGTCGCAAATGGGATCATCGGAGTCGTACCCGATCTGCGTGGGCAGATCAAAGGCGACGGACAATCCTGTCTGGCCGTGCTCAAGCAGGTATTTATAGCGCTCGTTGGATTGCTTTGCATCGCCGAAACCCGCATACTGACGCATCGTCCAGAGCCGTCCCCGGTACATCGTGGGATACACGCCGCGGGTAAAGGGATATTCTCCCGGATAGGCGATCGCATCCGTATAATTGCCGGTTGTATCTTCCGGCGTGTAGAGCGGCTCAATGACATTCCCGGACATGGTCCTGAATTCGGGACAACGCTCTCCTTTTTTTGCACAGAATTGCTGGTAGCTGGTTTCAAGCCACATTTTTTTCGATTTGGATTCTGACATTTTTTCCCTCGGACTGTTCACTGGATCTTTTGCAAAAAAACAGCCCGGTCTTGTGTTCCGGGCTGTTATTGGTCTTAAAACACTATTTTGTGTTCTCTCCGTAGTATTTGTCAAAATAATACCGCTGGTAGTAGTAGTAGTAACCGCTGGAGGTGTTTTTCGGATTCACGTCGTTCAAAACGGTTCCGGCGACATTGATCTTGGTGTTCTTCATTTCCTGCTGCAGGTGGACAATAACTTCCTTCTGCGCTTCACCGGCGCGGGCAACCAGAAGAATGCCGTCGGTCTGCGCACCGATCAACGCTGCGTCGGTCACAGCCATCAGCGGTGGTGCGTCGAAGAATATTTTATCGAACTGCTTCCGCAATTGTGAAAACAGCTCTTTCATTGACTTGGAGCCCAATAATTCGGAGGGATTTGGCGGCAAGGATCCGGCCGGCATGACATAAAGGTTATCAATTTCGGTTTTAAAGATGGATTCATCCAACTTGGAACGCTTGGTGATCATGTTTGCCAGACCCGGTTTTTTCGGGGTGGAAAACATCTTGTGGATGGTCGGCTTACGCATATCGCCGTCCACCAGAAGCACTTTCATGCCGAACTGCGCGTAGGCGATGGCCAGGTTGGCGATCACGGTTGATTTTCCTTCGGATGCGCCCGCGGAGGTAACCACCAGGGATGTGACCGTTTTATCGGCCGGAACAGAGAGTTCCAGATTGGTGCGCAGCGAACGGAAGGATTCCGAGATGGGCGAACGCGGCTTAAAGTGCGATATCAGACGGTTACGGAAATCGTCACTGCTGGAATACTTTTTGTCCAAGACCTTTTTGGCCCGGTCGATGGACATAGAAGGAATGATGCCAAGCACCGTAAGTCCCAGTTTTTCAAGATCTTCCTTGCTGCGGATGGAATTGTCCATGAACTCGCGCAAAAGAATGATGCCGATACCGGCTGCAAGGCCGAAGATAAATCCCAACAGAATATTCAGATTGGTCTTGGGTTTGATCGGTCTGTAATTCGGTTCGGCCGTATCAATAATGTAAACGTTCGAAATCTGGGAAGCTTCCTGGATGCGGGCCTCTTCATAGCGCTCTTTCATCAGAAGATAAATACGTTCGTGGGTCTGACGTTCACGTTCCAGGCGTATGTAGGAAATGCTGGTCGAGGGAATGCCTTCGATCAGTTCTTTGTAATAATCATTGAGTTTTCCATACTCCCCGACCTTGGTTTCAAGACTGACCTTTTCGGATTCCAGTGCCACGATCTGGTCCAGAATGAGCTGATTGACTTTCATGGGATCGGTATCGCCGGGCAGGTAGCCGGCATTGACCAGCAGGGAGGTTTCTTCTTTCATGCGGTCGCGGAGGATTTGAATGCTTTTTCTCTGCGACTGAACATTGGTCGACTTTTCATCTTCACCGATCAGCGATTTTTCGGCCATGGCGATCTCTTCGCGCAATCGGAGAATGAGCGGATTGGCAACCTGGAGACGGTTATCCAGGGTCTGACGCTGCTTTTCCCCGAGCTGACCCTTTAAAAATTCCAGCTGATCGTTGGTAATGGTCAATTCGGCGCGGGCGGTAAAGAGCTGGGCCTCAAATTCCGAGGACCGCTGAATTAGCTGCTTGGCGTTTTCGTCCAGATCGATCACTCCTTCATTTTCGAGAAATTCGCTTAGTTGCTGTTCGATCTCGGACAATTTAGGTTCAACATCGTTGATCTGAGCTTCCAGAAATGAGCGGACCTTACCGGCGGAATTGCTGACACGTTCAAGATCGTTGGAATAATACTGGGTCACCAGTTCGTTCAGGATAATGGCTGCTTCTTCCGGATCATAACTTTCAAGCGAAATAGTGATGGTCTGGGTCTCGCGGACCGGAGAAACTTCCAGCTTTTCGAGAAGCCGGTCGATATAATTCTTACGTTTTTCGTCGAGGGTCAGGATCTTTTTTTCCTCACGGGTAAACGTTTTCTTGAGCTGTTTGCGGAACTTGGTGGTAAATGACTGGTTTTCTTCCAGCAGACCGCGGTCGAAAAGATAGAGGGAATCCAGCGGATAGAGGATCATCAGGCCATTGATGGTACGTTCCGCAATGGTACGCGAGGTGATGATCTGTATCTCGTTATTGATCTTCATTGAGTTATTGATAAAGGGCGTCATCTGCTCAAAGATGCCGCCGGCGGCAACGCCGCTTTCAATTAAGATCTTGGTTTCGGATTTATAGACTTTCGCCTGATTGAGGGTGTAGAGGATCGTTCCGATAAAGATGATCAGGAACATGATAATGACCACATGAATACGCTGCATGACGACCTGAACGAGATAACGGAGATTCAATTCGTTCTCTTCCCGTACAGAAAAGTTCTGAGCGATGTTTCTGTTCATGTTCTCATGTGTATTTTCCATGCGGAATCCTTCCTTTAATTATAATTTATAATCTAATCATTTCTCAGATATAAGTCTATGAGTTTTTCCTTATTTTTTTCGACAAATATCTCGGCGGCTTCGCGGGTATTGGCGATCTCGCCTTCCAGGATGGCTTCTTCGATATGGTGTTTGATGCGTCCGATCTGCGGACCGGGTTTGAGTTGAAAGATCCGCATGATCGCGGTTCCGTCGAGGGGGGACTGAAAAGCCCGCAGCTTATCTTTTTCTTCGACCTCGCTGATACGCCGGGCAAGTTTTTCAAAATTGCCGCGGTAAGATCTGACGCGTTCTTTATTCTTGGAAGTAATATCTGCGCGGCAGAGTGTCAATAGGGCGTTGATATCTTCGCCGCTTTCCACCATCAGCCGGCGTACGGCGGAATCCGTCACTCCCTCGCCGGCGACGGCAATGGGCCGCAGGTGCAGGCGTATGAGTTTGCTGATCCGTTTGATATCGCGGGTGGGTAGCCGCAGTTTTTTTCCGATGTGTTCAAACATGCGTGCGCCGGCATCCTCATGCCCGTGGAAGGTCCAGCCGTTTTCGGGCACAAAACGTTTGCATTCCGGTTTTGCGATATCGTGAAAAAGGGCTGCAAGGCGCAGATGAAGGTCTCCGTCTGCAGCGGCGATATTGTCAAGCACCTTAAGGGTATGATCGAAGACATCCTTATGGCGGTGACCTTCAAGCGTTTCTACTCCCTGCAAGGCGGCGATTTCGGGAAAGAGTACCTGCATCAAGCCGGATTCGTATAACAGCGTCATTCCCTGCGAGGGCGGATTGCTGTTTAAAATTTTCAGGAATTCGTCCCGAATGCGTTCCCAGGAGACAATACGGATGCGTTCTGCATGTTTACCGATGGCCTGAAAGGTATTTTTTTCAATTTGGAAGGAAAAACGGGTAGCAAAGCGAATCGCCCGAAGCATACGCAGGGGATCCTCAAAAAAAGTGAGTTCCGGATCCATCGGTGTCAGGATCCGGTTTTCTTTCATATCGCGCAGGCCGTGAAAGGGGTCGATGAAATTGCCGAAATTTTCGGAATTGATGGAAATCGCCATTGCATTGATAGTGAAATCGCGGCGCATCAGATCCTGATCGAGATCGGCGGATTCGACTTTAGGTTTTCGGGAATCGTTTCGGTAGACTTCTTTTCTGGCGCTGACGATCTCAAGGGCCATATCTTCCATAGGTATCATGGCGGTCCCGAAGCGTTCGTATTTAATGACGGGATAGAGAGCAAGTGCATCGGAAACGTGGTCCGCAAAGTCGGGGCCGTCGCCAAGAACCATAATATCGAGGTCTTTACAGGGAATACCCAAAAGCAGATCCCGGACAAAGCCACCGACGAGGAACGCGGGAATACCGTTTTTATCGGCGACGGCGGAAATTTGCCGGATCCGTTCCGCGATGCGAGGATCATTTTCCAGGATTTGATCGAGGTCGAGTTTCATGGTCTAAATGTAAGCAGAATGTGCTTTGCTTAAAAATTATTTCCATAAAAAAGTAAACCCCGCCAGATGGCGGGGTTTGAATGGTTTCCGGCGATGACCTACTCTCCCACACCGTTTCCAATGCAGTACAATCGGCTCTGCTGGGCTTAACTTCTCTGTTCGAAATGGGAAGAGGTGTCTCCCCAGCGATATTGTCGCCCGGAAATAAGCTTTATAATATGGTGGACAAACGATGCTGCATCAACGCACGCGGCTACCTTTAATATTGAGTTTAAACACGTAGTTAAATCTATCGGACAATTAGTATCACTCGACTAAACACATTGCTGTGCGTACATCTGTGACCTATCAACCTTGTAGTCTACAAGGATCCTTATGGGGAAATCTAATCTTGAGGTAAGTTTCACGCTTATATGCTTTCAGCGTTTATCTCGACCGAACATAGCTACTCTGCAATGCCACTGACGTGACAACAGATACACCAGAGGTTCGTCCATTCCGGTCCTCTCGTACTAGGAACAGCTCCTCTCAAATTTCCTACGCCCACGGCGGATAGGGACCGAACTGTCTCACGACGTTCTGAACCCAGCTCGCGTGCCGCTTTAATTGGCGAACAGCCAAACCCTTGGGACCTTCTTCAGCCCCAGGATGCGACGAGCCGACATCGAGGTGCCAAACCTCCCCGTCGATGTGAACTCTTGGGGGAGATAAGCCTGTTATCCCCGGAGTACCTTTTATCCGTTGAGCGACGGCACTTCCATTCGCAACCGCCGGATCACTAAGTCCTGGTTTCCCACCTGCTCGTCCCGTCGGACTCGCAGTCAAGCTCTCTTTTGCCTTTGCACTCAGCGCACGATTACCAACCGTGCTGAGAGAACCTTTGAGCGCCTCCGTTACATTTTGGGAGGCGACCGCCCCAGTCAAACTACCCACCAGACACTGTTCGCAGCCCGGATTCACGGGCCCACGTTAGAATTCTAGCAACATAAGGGTGGTATTCCAAGGTTGACTCCACGCAGACTAGCGTCCACGCTTCAACGTCTCCCACCTATCCTCTACATATGAAACCAAAACCCAATGCCAAGTTGTAGTAAAGGTTCACGGGGTCTTTCCGTCCTGCCGCGGGTAGCCGGCATCTTCACCGACGCTACAGTTTCACTGGATCTCAGGTTGAGACAGTGCCCAAATCGTTGCACCATTCGTGCAGGTCGGAACTTACCCGACAAGGAATTTCGCTACCTTAGGACCGTTATAGTTACGGCCGCCGTTTACCGGGGCTTGAATTCAGAGCTTCACCGCTGCAAGCAGCGGATGACCCCTCCTCTTAACCTTCCGGCACCGGGCAGGTGTCAGTCCCTATACATCGTCTTACGACTTAGCAGAGACCTGTGTTTTTGTTAAACAGTCGCTTGGGCCTTGTTATTGCAGCCTCTTTTGGCTCCGTCAGTAAATAACTTCACCTACTCAAGGCGCCTCTTCTCCCGAAGTTACGAGGCTAATTTGCCGAGTTCCTTAACCTGAGTTAATCCAAACGCCTTAGAATACTCATCTCGCCTACCTGTGTCGGTTTGAGGTACGGTCGACTCCAAACCTTGCATAGAGGTTTTTCTTGTCAGTATGATTAGGGTCACTTTATGTTCAAAGAACTCGTCATCACGTCTCAGGATAGTGTCCTTCCGGATTTGCCTGGAAGAACTCCCTACACGCTTGAACCGCCTATTTCGTCAGGCGGATGACCTTTCACTTCTGCACCACCCCATAGCTCATAACGGTTTGGAACCGGTACAGGAATATTTGCCTGTTTCCCATCGACTACGCCTTTCGGCCTCGCCTTAGGGGCCGACTAACCCTGAGCAGAGTTGCTTTACTCAGGAAACCTTAGGCTTTCAGCGTCCCGGAATTTCACCGGGATTATCGTTACTCGTGCCTGCATCCTCATTTCCATCTCCTCCAGCCGCCCTCACGGGTCGACCTTCAACGGTTAATGGAACGCTCTCCTACCACTCACGACATAATCGTGAATCCGAAGCTTCGGTAATAAGTTTTATAGTCCCGGAAATTATCGGCGCAAAATCACTTGACTAGTGAGCTATTACGCACTCTTTAAAGGAATGGCTGCTTCTAAGCCAACCTCCTAGCTGTCTAAGTAATTTCACATCCTTTATCACTTAACTTATATTTAGGGACCTTAGCTGTCGGTCTGGGTTGTTTCCCTTTCGGTTACGAAGCTTATCCCCCGCAACCTATCTCCTGACGAACATGTAAACGGCATTCGGAGTTTGATTGGGTTTGGTAGGCGGTGAAGCCCCCTAGTCCATTCAGTGCTCTACCTCCGTCACACTACATCAAGGCTAGCCCTAAAGCTATTTCGGAGAGAACCAGCTATCGCTGAGTTTGATAGGCCTTTCACCCCTATCCACAGGTCATCCAAGCATTTTTCAACATACAATGGTTCGGGCCTCCACGAAGTCTTACCTTCGCTTCACCCTGCCCATGGATAGCTCACTCAGCTTCGGGTCTACCGCATATAACTAGACGCGCAGTTAACACTCGCTTTCGCTA
>JAQVTR010000056.1 GCA_028699915.1 Fidelibacterota bacterium | reverse complement strand
TTTGCATATGCGATGGCAAGCCCGAAGCCGGTTCCCGTCAACTTCTTCGATGTGCTTCGCGGCCTGAACTGCTGAGCAATTTTCAGTTCGTCGGCTGGCATTCCCATGCCGTTGTCTTTAATGCGTATTTCGATGCCATCGGGAACTTGTTCCGCGGAAATGTCGATATTTCCACTGTCCGCGTAAGTCGCTTCGGCAATCAAAAATGATTCGTAAGCGTTTTTTATCAGATTGCGGAAAACCCGAATCATCAGATCGCGCGACACTCGGAATCGCAAATCCGGCGATACTTTCATGGAAACCTTGAGTCCGCCGATATTACGTTCCTTGGCCAGAAGATTTTCCACTTCCAAATCGCATGCCTTGCGCAGCAAATCCAGAACATATTCCTGCGTACGTCCCGCTGGTGTCTTTCTGACAAGAGTATGAATATCTTCCGTCATGCGTTCAAGCATTTCCGTACGTTCCGTCAAGACGGAGATGCATCGTCTGGCATCCTGCATTTCCGCTACCGGCAATTTTCCATCAATAATGTTTTCAAGTCTTGCCATCTTTGTTTTCATGGGCGTGAGGATGCCTCTGATATCGTGAGCGACCGACGCCACCGTGATTTCATACGCGAAAGCCGCATCCCTCCGCGCAAGCTCCAACGCCTCCGGTCCGAATTTTTTCAGGATGAGGTCCTCGTTCCGAAAAAGAGACGATGTCTGTTTTTCCCGCTTCTTCGCTCCCTCGGCATACATATTCCGGCGCTTCAGCATCTGCTTGGCTGTGGTGGCGACGAAACTGTTCTCGTCCTCTGTCAGTTTCATGAACGGGAACAGATCGTCGGCTGGAATATTGAGAATGGTTTCCGCAACGGCGTTCCGGACATTCCATTTTTCATCGTCGATAAATTCAATCAGGCGTTTCAGCGTCGGCGGATCGCCATAGTGGTCTTCGAGATATGCCTGCAGGTCTTTGACCTCGGCAAATCTCTCCGGCCAGCTCGTCCGTGCCGCGTTTTCCATGTTTGCCTCAGCGGTCATAACGCTCTCTGCGCTTTCTGAAAGCATCCGCTCCGCCTTCAAGGAGAGATATGATATCTTCTTTGCAGTCATCAACTGTGCCGCTGTTTTGGACATGAGCAACCTGTCCGTTGGAAGCCAGCACAATCATCTTTTCCGCATCGCCGAGGACGGGAATATTGGGGTTATGCGTGACAAATACCAGCTGGCGCGACTGCTTGACGTTCAAAACGCTGTTGACGATGATGTTGTGAACGTAGCCGTTGTCGAGGTTGTCTTCCGGCTGGTCGATGAGCAGCGGACGGTCGCTTTCAAGAAGCAGAATCGGCAGGATGGTATTGCACTTCTGCCCGGTCGAAAGCGTTTCCGTGGTCTTATAGGTGTCGTGATCATTCAGCTCGATTTTCGGAAAATCAGGCATGTCGACGATTTCAAGTTCAGCAAGAAAGGCCTCGTCCCTCAACGTCGAAATGACGGCTTTTGCCTGATTCGGATTGATTTCCGCACCTTCCATAAGGTCATGCTCATTCCCGGCCCGAACAAGCGTGGAAAGCCGTTCCGGCGACAGCAGTTCGGCAATCTTCCGGGCGACCTGAATATGTTGAATCTGGCATTTCTTGAGTCCGTCCGAAAGCATTTTCTGATAGGCTTCGTGGTTGTCAAACTGTTTTATGGAAACGCGGATATCCGGCATAAGAGCGGCATTGATGCGGTTGACGATTTCCTTGCGAAGTGCAAAACGATGGTCGAGGCAATCCGAAAGCGTCTGAAGTTTTTCCGTCCGTTCATTCTGAAGCGTTTCCTGTCTCCGCAGAGCGCTGTTAAGTTCATTCTGCTGGCTGATGAGACGATTGCGCTCTTTTTCCAAGGCGCACCGCTGGGCAATGCGGGTTTTGTCCGCATTGCTTTTTTCAACGAGCTTGTTGAAATCAACTTCCGCCTGCTGGTGCTTCAGCGTGGTAGTGTCCTTCAATGCGGTGAACCGTGTCCAGCTGGCACGAAGAATGTTAAGCGCCTCTTCCAATTTATCATCGACCGCGGTTCCGCAGGCATTCAGTTCGGCAAGCAGATTTTGCATGGCATCGTAATTATCGCCGTTTTCAAGCCCATCCGCGCCATACCAGAATATCTGCTCCCCGACGCCGCCCTTAAGACCTTTGATTTTATTTGCGCTTTCGGTATAAATCTCCAGCAAGTTTCCCATGTAGGTTTTTTCGCGGTCACGGATAGATTTTTGCTCGTTTGCCCGGTTGAGGATTTCCGCATCCTCGGTGTTGATCTGCGTGAATTCCTTCAGTCGTTCGGTCAGTCCGGGCAAAAGCGCGATGCTGTCAGAAAGTTCGCCAATCTGTTTGCGGAGCGTCAGCTGCATCTTCGCATTCGTGCGGAGATCATCCCGCGTCTGGTCGATTTCGGAATTCAGCCGTGACAATTCTTCCTGATTAAACGTTTCTAGCAATTCCAGCTGCGAGGTCGCCTGTCCGGCTATATTTTCAACCTCATTTTGGCTGAATACGTCAAGACGGAACAAGGTCGGGGAAAATTCCATCCCGGAAACGGAGCCGTCCGGCTTGAGAACCATCGGATCGCCGTCCGGCGTCCTGCTTATTATATAAGATAAGCCGTCTCTTGTTTCGATAGTGACATCAATGCGTCCGCCGCTCAAATTGTTTGCCACAAGACTTTCGATGCGCCGCCGTGCATTGAGATCGGACGGCATGGCGTTCAGCGCGAAGCGGACGAATTCCAGCAGTGAGGTTTTGCCTGTACCGCGTGCGCCGATGATGCAGTTGAGCTTGTCAGAGAATTTGAAAGAGACCCCGTCGAGGAATCCGCCGACGATGCGGATTTCCCGAAGGCGGTACGATGCGATGCCTGCCATAGTTTTTACTCCTGAGTTTTTATTTCATCACGCATCCGGCGGATTCCGATACTGCGCTTGATTTGTTGTCATGCCTATATTATATTACAGCAGACGGACAAATATTGTCCGTGAAATCATGGGGCGTAAAAAAATATGAAAAAAATAAGAAGCAAATCGGCAATCAGCCGGATTCAGCTGCATCGGCTGGCGCGGATCGCGACGCTGCTGCAGAAGAACGCCTATCCGAACGTGGATTCCTTGCTCAGAGAATACGTTGACCTTGAATTGTACAAGGGGGTCGGGAAATCCGAGTACAGCGAAAAAACGGTTCTCCGCGACATCCAAATACTGAAAAACGAGTTCAACTGTCCCGTCGCATATAACCGCAAAGTGCCGGGATATTACCTGACGCATCATGGCTGGGATTTCAACTGCCCGGCGGATTTGTCGGAAACAGCGATGCTGACGCTTATCGTTGGCGCAAAACTGGCGGAGGATGTTTTCCCCAACCCTGTCCGGGAAAACGTCAAGGAAGCGGTGGACGAAATCCTTAAAGGCAACAATCCCGATTTTCTTGATACGACGCTGGTGAAATCACTGATTGTTTTTGCCGAATCCGGCGCGGTCGATGTGTCGGAAATGTTTCCTGTCATCTTTGACTCATGGCAAAAACATCATTCCGTAAAAATTCAGTATGACGATTTGAAGGGGAATGTCACCGAGCGAATTGTCGATCCTCACGTCATGTTCCTGTACGACAAGGAATGGCGAATAAAGGCGTTCTGTCATCTGAAGCAAGCTCCGCGGACATTTGTCATCAGCCGGATTGTCAAGGCGGAAATGCTGGACGCCGTGTTCGAGCCGGACATGGATATTATCAATTCAGTCACTCGCGATAATATCGTGAGCTTCAAAAAGGTTTCCGATGTCAAAATCAAGTTGACCGGAGATGCCCGGAAGTTTGCGATTGCCAGCCGAATGCATTCCAAACAGAGTATCACCCCGAATGACGATGGGATCTCGTGGACATACTCGATTCCGGCGATATCCGCCGAGGTCATTGTTCCTTGGATTCTGTCGCAGGGCGGAAATGCTGTCCCACTGTCCCCGCAAAGCATAGTTGACGAGGTTCGGGAGCGCATCAAAAGGCTTTCCGACAGCCTGAAATAAAAAAGCTGTCCCGAAAAGTCGGGACTACAGAACTGATTATACATCAATAGGTTGTCCTTTGCTGTCCCGATTTTTCAGGACGGTTTCAGGACAGCCTTTTTTGTTTGCAAGTATTTATCCTCCAATAAATAAACATCGATTTTACATCAAAAAGTCGGGACAAGTCGGGACAATGTCCCAAAAAATCGGGACAGCAAAGATTTTTCAATCTTTTTTCCCCTGTATGAAATGAGCGGATGAAAACGTGTCCCAAGTTGTCCTGAAACTGTCCCGACATCAAATTGCGCTTGCTTTGCTGTAAATTTATATCGTGACCAAAATCAACGACACGGAGCAAAGCAAAATGACTTATTTGGAACTGGACAGACGCGATCAAAAAATGATTGCACTGATGGGGGCGGTCGCATTCGGCCGTCTCGAAAATTTCATTATTGAAGACGGATATGCCAAGGCAACCGCCGACAGCCAGCAGATCATCACGGACAACTACGACCATGATGACGCGCCTCACGCGACAAAACGCGTCGATGGAAATTTCCTGCTGACGGATAAACACATGCGCTTTCTGTGCCGTATCCGTAAAGTCAAAAACGGAAAAATCAAATCCATTACCATTCGTTCCGGATTGCCGGTGGCATCCGAAATCTCGGAGGCAATATCCATCTGACCGGGCTGATAACCCTTTTCCATATATAAAGACGATAACAGGTATTTAGCTGACCAACCAAGCCGAAGAACGGAGGTGGTCGGGAATGCCGCCAGAATAATGGCGCAACCCGACTACCTCCATTTTTTTTGACGGCATCCCGACCGCTCCAAACCAACAGGAGCAGTCGAAATGACTCAGATCGAAAAACAGTCCGTCCGCAATGCGGAAGCCGCCGAAAACATTAATCGTATCCCGACATTCGAAGAAGTCTACGCGATGCCGTATGTCCGGGAGTCCATCGAAAGTCTTTTGGATCAGAACGTCCGGCGTTATTCTCTCCTTTCCGGATTTAAAGACGATCTACGGCAGGAAATTCTTATCCACCTGAATGTGGAGCTCACGAAATACGATCCAGACAAGTCATCCATTCAGACATTTGCTCGGATGGCGATCCTGTCCGGCCTTCGAATGGCTCGGAGAAATTACTTCACACGAGATAACTGCACACTGGCTTTTGCTCAGGATGTTGAATCATTTGAACAGCACGATGATGACAGTGCTTCTCTGAATGAGGAAGACTGTCGCGCCTACGCCGCGCACGGAAAAAATGACGTTGAGTTGAAAATACAGGAACGAGATATTGAAACCGTTATGTGTTCGCTTCCGCAAGAATTGCGAAATATCGCAAGAATGCTTCTTGACGGAGACTCTGTCCTTTGTGTCTGCCGACGGCTTGGAATCGCAAACTCTACATTCCGAGACAATCAGTTACGGCAACTTCGGAAATTTTTCAATGAAAGATTTTTTGAAAAAAATTCCGAAAAGTCCGTCAATTGATTTTTTTTTTGCAGATATACCCGATGTGAGCAAAAGCTCCGGCAAACCCTAAACCAAGGAACACATGAAAATGACACGCAGACAGAGAAAAGTTGTAATGGCCGCTGTTGCAATAATTAAGCGCTATGCTGGCGAAAATTACGATGCAATGGAAACCCTGGAAGATTTCCTTCGCGAAATCGAATCGGAGGAAATCTTTGACATCGACAGTCTTGACCCCATCGCCGATCTCAAAGAGAAGATTGCGGAACGCTTCGGAGAGGAAAAAGTCAGCATCGCTGATGTTATCTTCGTCGCGGCCAACGATTGCAATTATCCCCAGAATCTGATTGCGGCAATATTCGAACTGAATCCCGGCGATATCCGCCGTTTCAATGCGACTGGCTTCACTCCCCACTATGTTCTTAATGCCTTTTCCCGTTACTTCAACCTCAAGGAGAATACCGAAAATGACTGATCTCTCGTTCATCACCCACGAACCGGCGAACGAATACCACGCCCGCAGCCGCAGCGGAGAATATTTGTCGAGCCACTTGCTGGCCGATTTCCGGGAATCTCCGGCTCTCTACCGCAAGAAAGTCACCGGAAAAATTGAGGAAAGCGAGTCCGCCGCATTCATCATGGGGCGCGCCGCACATTGTCTGATTCTCGAAGGGCGCAACGCTTTCGACAAGGAGTATGTGGTTTCGGACGGCCCGATCAACCCGCGGACCGGCGAATCCTACGGTTCCAAAACCAAGGCATTTGCCGAATGGGCGGCGACACAGGATCGGGAGGTCGTTTCCGGCAAGGATTACAACTTCATTCTGAAACTTCAGACCGGCGTCTGGCTTCATCCAGCGGCATCCGAACTGCTGGCGAACGGCGAAGCCGAGGGCGTGATCCGCGCCGAATACTGCGGCGTTCCATGTCAGATTCGCATGGACTGGTTCAATCCGGCGCTCGGTCTGGTTGATCTCAAAACTTGCGACAGCCTGAAATGGTTTGAGTCTGATTGCCGCCGTTACGGCTACATTCACCAGCTGGCGTTCTACCGGGCGGTCATCCGCAAGGCGACGGGTATCACGGTTCCCGTGCATATCATCGCAGTGGAAAAGAACGAGCCGTTTTCCGCCGGAGTCTGGAAACTGACCGACGAGGTGCTTGACCTTGCCGAGCTTTCAAACAAGGCGGCACTGGAACGCTTCCGCGCCTGCTGCACGACCGGCGTATGGCCGACCGGATACGAAGATATCCGCATCATTGATACTCTTTAAGGAGAATACTATGTCCAATTTTTATATAAACATAAAAAGGCGTTACTCTCTGAACACAAAGGTAATAGTGAAAACATTTCGTGACTTATGGAAAGAACGAAACCAGTCTCCCAACCGTGATCTTCGTGATTTCTATCGAAACTCCATACGCATTCAACTGACATTGATGCGAACTGCCTGTGGTGCGCATAGACACTATGAAACGGCGGAAAAATTTCGGTTTGAGAAAGAAGGGCTTGAAAGGCAAGTCCTATTTCTTCGCAGAGCACTGTATCGCGTTATGCGTGAACATCCGGAAGATGCGCAACGAATAACAAAACAGTTGGAAGAACAAAAAAACAGGCGGGAAGCAAATCGATGTCATGCAGCGCAATATTGGATGCGACTGTCCGAGGAAACAAGGAATGATCTGCATTTTTCGGATTCAAAAATAACAACCAAGGAGGATTAAAAATGGGAATGCTTGAAAACATTCAGACCGGGCGGGAAAGCAAACCGCCGCGCATCATGATTTACGGAAGCGAGGGCGTGGGCAAGTCCACGTTCGGAGCGTCCGCGCCGGGAGCGATTTTCGTGCAAACCGAGGACGGTCTCGGTGAAATCAACTGTAAAAAGTTCCCGCTGGCACACAGCCTCGCGGAAGTGCTGGCTGAACTGACCGCGCTCCGGGATGAACAGCATGATTTTCAGACCGTGGTGGTTGATTCCGCCGACTGGCTGGAACGGCTGATTTTTGACGAGGTCTGCCGCGAATACGGCGTCCGGAACATCGAAAAAGCCGATGGCGGCTATGGCAGAGGCTACACACATGCGCTCACCCACTGGCGCAAGGTCATCAATCTGCTGCAGGAACTTCGGGACAAGCGCGGCATGATGGTGATTCTGGTCGCACACGCCAAGGTGGAGCGTTTCGAAGACCCGGAAAATGCCGCTTACGACCGTTACACGCCCCGGCTTCACAAGCATGCCGCCAGCCTGATCGCGGAATGGGTCGATGCCGTTCTGTTCGCAAACAAAAAGTTCCGTGTCACGAAGGAAAACGACCGCGCCATCGCCGCGCCCATCGGGTCGGACGGCGGGGAACGCATCATCCGCACGGTCGGCAGTCCGGCCTGCATTGCAAAAAACCGTTACGGTCTGCCTGCGGAGATTCAGCTTTCATGGCAGGCGTTTATCGATGCCTACAGCAAAATTGAGGAGAGTAACAAGTGAGCAAGTGCGGTGCAATCTGCGAAGTGTTCAGTCGCGTCTGCGGGTATTTTCGCCCGGTCAGCAACTGGAACAAGGGAAAACAGGAAGAATTCAAGGAACGCAAAGTCTATGAGGTGAAGAAAAATGCACGAAAGAATCCGGACGGCGTATCGTCCGATGGCGTGTGATCTCTGCGGGCAGCTGATCCGTCCCGGCGAACGCTACCGCGCCGTCCGGGACGAGTATTCCCCCATCGAATATCACGAACACATTCAGTGTCCCGGCGCACCGGCGGTCGCAATCAGCGAACCGCGTCCGACACCGCCAAAAGTCAGAACCGTTTTCAACAATCACGCCCTCTGCCTGGCGTAAAAACAAAGGATAAACATTATGTCCACACTCAATTTCAATGCGAACGAGGTCGAACCCAGCATCGGATTCGACGCTATCCCGGCGGGAAAATATCAGGCCGTCATCACCGATTCCGAGATGAAAGACACCAAATCCGGAACGGGCAAATATCTCCAACTCGAATTTGAGGTCATTGAAGGAGATTACAAGAACCGCAAACTCTGGGCGCGTCTCAATCTGGAAAACGCGAACAGCGAAGCCGTCCGCATGGCCCGCGCCGATCTCTCGGCAATCTGCCGCGCCGTCAATGTGATCCAGCCGCGCGATTCCGTGGAACTCCACAATCTGCCGCTCACGATCACGGTCCGCTGCCGCAAGAATCAGGACGACGAGATCGTCAATGAGATTCGCGGCTATGCTCCGAAAGCGGCACTCTCCGGGGCGACGCAGACGACTCCGGCTCCGCAGTCTCCGAACGCCGCTCCCCCGTGGGCGCGAGGCAAATGACGGCGGAATTTGAACTGCCGTGGCCTCCCAGCGTGAATCATTACTACAGGCATGTCGGCCCGCGTGTGCTGATCAGCCGCGACGGGCGGCGCTACCGGGAAAATGTGGTTGCCCGTTTCGCGACCGACCGCGTGGCGAAGTTTTCCGGTCCGGTGGATTTGCTCATTGAGCTATATCCGCCGGACAACCGGAGACGGGACGCGGACAATTCCCTGAAATGCCTGCTGGACACGTTCACTCATGCGGGGCTGTACGACGATGACAGTCAAATCTGCAAATTGACCGTCATAAAACGCGAACCCATGCCGCCACAGGGCATGACATATATAAGGATTACGGAATGGAACGGAGACAAAACAACGGGCGCAGATGCCAAATCGTCCAGGAATTCGTAAAAACGATCAATGACGACACGATGCGGCTGGTCTGCTTTCTTTATATCAGCGGATACAAGGACGGTGAAATCCGCCGGACGCTTCATATCGACAAGCCGCGGCTCAGGCAAATCAAAGAGCAGCTGGCGTTCGATCTTCTGAAAGCCGGAATTCGGAACGGGGAGAACTGAAAATGGAGTTGAGACCGTATCTGTCCGAAGCGGTCGATGCGGTTTACAACCACTTGCGAATGAAAGAAAACAATCCGTGCGTGGTCCTTCCGACAGGTACGGGCAAGAGTATTGTCATCGCAAAGATCGTTTCGGATGCCGTCAAAAACTGGAACGGGCGCGTAATTATTCTTGCGCACGTGAAAGAGTTGCTGGAACAGAACGCCGGGAAAATCCGTGCGCTCTGCCCGGAACTGAAAATCGGCATTTTTTCGGCGGGACTGAAATCCCGCGACACCTCCGAGCCGGTGATTGTCGCCGGAATTCAGAGCGTGTATGACAAAGCCTGTGACCTTGGAGCGTTCGACCTGATTATTGTCGACGAGGCGCATTTGATCGCGCCGGACGGCGACGGCATGTACCGCACGTTTCTGAAAGACATGGCGGTCATCAATCCGCGCGTCCGAGTAATCGGG
>JAQVTR010000014.1 GCA_028699915.1 Fidelibacterota bacterium | reverse complement strand
CTGATCCAGTGCCGCGGGAACATCTTCCGGCGGCGTATTGATCATGCTCTGCACCGATATGGGAGCCTTGCCGCCGATCAACACTTTACCAACCCTGACACTGCGGGTATTCTTACGGGTAATCATACGGGAATATACGAATTTTGGGATCGGTAAAAAACAGAAAATACGTCACTCCGGCATATGCATGCCTTAAATTTCCCGCCGGTAATAATCCCCTTTTAAACGTTGCACATAGCCTTTGATCTCAAGTCCGAGTAAGGCTTTCATTACTTCGGAACGGTTTAACTTGCAGTATTCATAGATTTTGTCGATGTAGACGGCTTCACGATCCAGACATTGCAGGACCAGTTCCTCTTCCCTGCCCAGCTGAATCCGGCGTGCGGCCTCGGCAAAGCAATCCTTTTGTCCGCTGAGGCGGTCTTTCAGAAAGGGATATTCGCAAAGTACATCTTCGGCGCTCTCCACCAATTTTGCACCCAAACGGATCAGACGGTGGCAGCCGGCATGCCGTGCCCGGAGGCAATCGCCGGGAACCGCAAATACGTCGCGGTTCTGCTCGTTGGCATTCAATGCGGTGACGATGGCTCCGCTTTTACTCCCGGCCTGGATCACGACCACACCGCGGCTGAGTCCGCTGATAATGCGGTTGCGGCGGATAAAGTTGGCGGGCACATGCGGATACCCGATTGGGATTTCACTGCAAATCCATCCCTGTGCGGTAATTTTTTGGTAGAGGGCTCGGTTTTCAGCGGGATATATGCGATCCAGTGGCGTTCCCAGAACGGCAATGCTGCGTGCGCCGCGATTCAGCGCGGCAATATGTGCGGCCGTATCGATACCTCTTGCCATTCCGCTGATAATGCAGATATCCCTTTCCGCGATCCCCTCCGCGATACGCTGTGCCATAAGTTTGCCGTATTCATCCGGATAACGGGTTCCCACCACCGCAAATGCAATATTGTCTTCGGGGTCGGGTTTGCCCCTGTACATCAGCAGCGGCGGAGCATCGTAGATTTGCCGCAGAACCTCGGGGTAATTGCTGTCTGCCAGCGTTATATATTCGGCTTTGTTCTTTTCAAGCCAGGTTAACTGCCGTTCCAGACTGCTTTGATATTCGCCCCGGGAGATCTTTTCGGCAATTTCCCTGTTCATACCGCGGACCCGCAGCAGCTCGGAGCGTTTTTGTTCCAGCGCTGTTTTTATGCTGCCAAAGGCTTCCGTCAGGTTCCGGTAAATACCGGGCCCCACGCCCTCAATGCTCATGAGTGCAAGAATCGCTTCCCGCATGGCATCCCCCTCTGTTTATTGATAACGGCAAATTGCCGTTACCGTTCGTCCCGTGACGCTTTGCGATATGCGTCACTCCTGCAGATATTTAACGATCGTGTTAATAAGTTTGTCCAGATTTTTGCGGCTCGCCGAAGAAATCGGGATCAGCGCTTCCTTCCCGGGAAGCGGCGGAACTTCAATTTCCGGAGCCGTATCAATTTTACTGACGCAGACAATGCGCGGTTTACTCAGCAATTCCGGATCGTAGAGCATCAGTTCTTTTTTCAGCATTTCGTAGCAAAGCGGGATATCCGTTTCGTTCACATCGATGAGGAATACCAGTACTCGCGTGCGTTGGATGTGTCGCAGGAACTGAACACCCAAACCTTTCCCGCTATGTGCCCCTTCGATCAAACCGGGAATATCCGCCATTACAAAGGAACGGTAATCGCCGTAGCGTACAATGCCCAGATTCGGGACCAGCGTAGTAAAGGGATAATTCGCGATCTTGGGCCGGGCGGCACTCAGCACCGAAAGCAAGGTGCTCTTTCCGGCATTGGGAAGTCCAACCAGTCCCACATCCGCCAAAATTTTGAGTTCAAGTTCCAGCTGCCGTATTTCTCCGGGCAATCCGGGTTTGGCAAAGCGCGGAACCCGGTTGGTCGGAGTGGCAAAATGCTGGTTGCCCCAGCCTCCGTTCCCGCCTTTGGCTATGACTACGTCCTGACCGTCTTCCAGCATATCCGCCAGGATCAGGTCTGTTTCCCGATCGCGGATCAGCGTACCGACGGGAACCTGGATTACCGTATCGTGCCCTTTTTTGCCCGAACAGTTGTTTCCTTCTCCCGAATGACCGTTCTCGGCTTTATATTTTTTGCGATAGCGAATATCCTGCAGCGTATGCAGTTGTGCGTTTGCAAGGAAAACGACATTGCCGCCATTACCGCCGTCACCGCCGTCCGGTCCTCCTTTTGGGACGAACTTTTCACGATGAAAGCTTACACAGCCGTTTCCGCCATTGCCTGCCTCTACTTCGATTTGGGCCAGATCAACGAATTTCATATTCTATACGTCCGTTTCAGGAATTATGCCTTTTTTGTGTCTTTTTCCGCCCCGTGTGCGGGAGAATCTTTCTTTTTATAATCATTCACATAGAAACCGGCACCTTTGTAGATCACTCCGCCTCCGCCGCTGAGCAGGCGCAGCAGTTCGCCCCCGCAATCCGGGCAAAGTCGCAGCGGCTCATCCGTTATACTCTGAAAATGCTTGCTTTCTTTTCCGCATTGCTTGCATCGGTAGACATAGGTTGGCATTTGTTTTCCTATTTTGCAGACTGCAGGGCGGCAACCGCCGCCAGATTAATGATATCCTCAACGGAACAGCCGCGCGAAAGGTCGTGGATCGGTTTGCTGAGTCCCTGCAAAATAGGCCCAACCGCCTCATAGCCGCCAAAGCGCTGTACCAGTTTATAGCCGATATTACCGGCATTCAGGTCCGGAAAGATCAGCACGTTGGCCCTTCCTGCCACCTTGCTGCCGGGCGCTTTCTTTTTGCCGACGGTATCAACAATAGCCGCATCGGCCTGCATTTCCCCGTCGATATTGAGATCCGGATGTGCCTTGCGAGCGATTTCCAGCGCCTGGACCACCTTGTCAACCAGGATATGGCAGGCACTGCCGCGCGTAGAAAAGGACAACAGCGCAACGTGCGGTTCCTCGTTGAAGATGGAACGGTGCGTTATGGCCGTAGTATAGGCGATCTCCGCCAGCTGTTCGGCGGTGGGATCGGGATTGACCGCGCAGTCGGCAAAGGATAAGGGGGGCCGTTTATCCGGGGCAAACATCAGCATACTGCTGGACATCACAGTGCAACCCGGAGCGGTCCGTACGATCTGCAGTCCGGCCCGCAGTACGTGTGCCGTGGGGTTCAGCGCTCCGCTGATGCAGATGTCCGCGCGATCCATGCGCAGCATCATGGCACTGAAAAACGTGGGGTCCTGCATGATCTCGCGTGCGAGATCCGGGGTCATCCCCTTTTTCATGCGCAATTCATAATATTCGGCTACATAGCTTTCAAAATCGGGATCCTGCTCCGGATCGACGATGCTGATATTGTCCAGGAACACCCCCGCTTCACTGGAAGCCCGCAGCAGTTCCTCCTCTTTTCCTAAAATCGTGACCCGCGCAATTTTCTGTCTTTCGATCTCGACCGCGGCACGCGCGACCCGGGGATCCCGGCCTTCCGGCAGCACTACGTGCACATCCGTATCGTTGATGGCCCGTTCCCGTATGCGTTCCAATGGGATCATTTCCGCTCCTTTTTCTCTGCAAATTTCCGTTTTAATCTGTGATGTACCCCTTCGGGGACCAAACAGGCGACGTCGCCCCCAAACGCTGCAATTTCCTTGATCAGTGAAGAACTCAGATAGGAATATTTCTCTTTGGGCATTAAAAACACCGATTCCACCTCCGGATCAAGTTTCCGGTTCATCAGCGCCATCTGAAATTCATATTCAAAGTCGGAGACGGCACGCAAACCGCGAATCAGGGCCAGGGCCTTTTTTTTCTGGCAGTATTCAATGATCAGGGTGTGGAAAGCCTCGACTTCCACATGCGGAATGTCCTTTACCGCCTCCTGCACCATTGCCACCCTTTCGTCGATCCCAAAAAGGGGATCCTTGCCCTTGTTGTCCGCAATGGCAACAACAACGCTGTCAAAGATCTTGACCGCTCGGCGGATAATATCCAGATGGCCGTTCGTGATCGGATCAAATGTTCCGGGATAAATGGCAGTACGCTGCATTTCTCCTCCTTTTCACAACTTGTGAATTTAAGGGATATTCCCAACATCAACAATGCTTTATTCAAAATTTTATCTACCCTTGGCGCTTGCAGGGATACAGATCCGGGACAAATTTAGCATTTTGAAAAAAGCAAACTATTCGCTACATTTTTTCAATGTGGCGTGCAATCCGAAAATCCCTCTTTTTTACTCTCGGCATACTCCTGATCATTGCCCTTTTTGCGTCCGGCAGCATTTATTATTTTTCCCGGGATCTCCCCAGTCTGCAGGAGCTTGAGCGGTTTGAACCGGATGTGGTTTCGACAGTGTATGATATCAACGGCCAGGTACTGACGGAGTTCGGGATCAAAAACCGGACACTGGTTCCCCTTGATTCCATCCCGGATCACATCAAAAACGCCATACTGGCTACGGAAGACCGGCAATTCTACGATCACTGGGGCATGGATATGCGCCGCTTTGTCAAGGCGGTCTGGATGAACCTGACCCGGGGCTTCGGTTCCCAGGGCGCTTCAACCCTGACACAGCAGCTTGCCCGGACCTTGCATCTGAACCGGCAGGAGACCATAAAGCGAAAGATCCAGGAACTGCTGGTTGCCATCCTGATCGAACGGACCTATTCCAAAACGGAAATCCTGGAAATGTATCTCAACTCCGTGTTCTGGGGACACGGATGCTACGGCATTCAGGCGGCGACGGATTATTATTTTTCCAAAACCGTACAGGAGCTGACGCTGGACGAATCCGCCATGCTTATCGGGATACTGCCTTCGCCTACGCCCTGGTCACCGCGTTTTTATCACGACCGTGCCATCCGCCGGCGCAATCTGGTGCTGCGGAACATGATCCGTACCGGGAAGATCAGCCAGCAGGAATTTGTGGATGCCCTCTCGCAGGAAACCCCCGTAAATCACATTGAGAACAAGAGTCTTGCTCCTTATTTTACCGAATTCATCCGCATGGAAGTCGCCGCATTTTGCCGGCAGCAGGGTATTGATTACTACCGGGACGGACTGAGCATTTTCACTACCCTGGATCTGAAAATGCAAGAGATCGCGCAGGCGTCCGTCCGTGAGCAGCTGGCCGAACAGCAGCTTGCCCTTAATCTTCATTTACTGAGTGATCCCGGACAGCTGTTAAGGATCTACAGGGAGTACTATCCTTACCAGCGAATTCCCCTGCGCTTTTTTGCCGATTATTCCATAGTTGCCATACGGCCGAACGAAGAAGCGCCGTCCTTCCGGGACAATCCTGTTCCCTACAATATACAAGTTGGCGATACCCTGCTTGCGCTGTCACCCCTGCAAAGCGAACTGCGGAACGTCCTGCCCGTCATGGCTTATGATTCGCTGTTGTATCAGCTTCTCCCCGATGATCTGCGCGGCGCTCCCTTAACACAAGCAGTCTATCAGCCGTTCGTGTTCGACACGCTCTACCGTGACAGCACTTATTACCGCTACTTCCTGGAAGATTCCCTGTTCCGCGATTCCATTACCTTTGACGCCCGTACCTGGTACACCATTGTGGTTGATTCCAGCAGTCTGATCGGGGATTCCCTGCTTGCGGCGTTTCCCCTCAAACCTAAAACGGTTCAGGCCGCCATTTACACCATGGATTCTCAAAGCGGCGCTATCCGGGTTATGGTAGGCGGTCGCGATTTTGAGGAAAGCAAATTCAACCGTGCCGTGCAAGCCCGCCGCCAGCCGGGTTCGACCTTTAAGCCTTTTGTGTTCACATCCGTCATCGATAACGGTTATTCACCCGCAACCCAGCTGCTCAATCAGCCTCCCGCCATTCCCCAGCCGGACGGCAAGCTCTGGATACCCAGTAATTTCGACCGCAGTACGGGGGGCCTGATGACCTTGCGCGAAGGCCTTAAGCATTCCGTCAACCTGATCTCCGCCAACGCCATCACTCAGCTGACCACTCCGGAGATTGTGATCGATTATGCCCGTAAAATGGGCATTAGCACCGAATTGCCTGCTTATCCCTCCCTTTCGCTGGGAAGCGGTGAGGTTTTGCTCAGCGATATGGTTTCCGCCTACGGCGTTTTTGCCAACAAAGGCATCTGGAACCGGCCTTACGCCATAGAACGCATCCTGGACCGCAACGGCAGGGAGATCTACCGTTCGCCGCGCGAAACCCGGGAAGTCCTGAGTACTGAAACCACCTTCCTGATGGTCGATATGCTTAAGTCCGTGATCAAGGACGGTACCGGCCTGCGCGTGCATGCGGCCTATTCCTTCCGCGCACCCTGTGCGGGAAAGACCGGAACCACCAATGATTTTACCGACGCCTGGTTTGTCGGTTTCACTCCATTGCTGGTAAGCGGTGTCTGGGTTGGTGTGGACGATGCCCGCATATCGCTGGGACCGCAGCAAACGGGTTCCCGTGCGGCATTGCCGATCTGGGCGGCCTTTATGCGGGAAAGCTACCGGGCCAAGCAATACCCCTACCTGGATTTTGAACAGCCCTCAACCGTCCGCAAGTTCCGCATCTGTTCCGTTAGCAAAAAGATACCGAACAGCTTTTGTCCCGTCGAACAGGAATTTTTTAATGTACGCCACGCGCCCAAGGAAGAATGCGACATCCACGGCTTTGAGGTCAAAGAAGGTTCCAGCGGCATCGATTTTTAATTCCCCGCAACCAAAACCGAGTAATAAATAAAAAGGGCCCTTAAAGGCCCTTATTGGGATTGTCCGTTCATTTTTACAAACGGATCTTTTCTTTCAGGATTTCTAAAACTTTTTCAATCGGAATTCGGATCTGTTCCAAACTGTCACGATCGCGCAAAGTGACGGCATGATCTTCCAAGGTGTCGTGATCCACCGTCAGGCAGTAGGGCGTCCCGATCTCGTCCTGGCGGCGGTAGCGCTTTCCGATGGATCCGCCGTCATCGTACATGACGGACATGTCTTTCCGAAGTCGCTCATAAAGTTCCCGGGCGATCTCGGGCATTCCGTCTTTTTTAAAAAGCGGAAAGACCGCCGCCTTGAAAGGGGCAATTTTCGGTGAAAAACGCATGACGATGCGTTCATTGGCCGGGTCTTCCCGGAAAGCATCGGTCATTACCGTTAGCACCGTGCGGTCTACCCCGGCGGAGGTTTCGATCACAGCGGGAACAATACGCGCTCCACCGTTCTCCTGATCGATATAATCCAGCTTCTTGCGGCTGAATGCAATATGCTGATCCAGATCGTAAGTACCGCGATCGGCGATACCTTCGACTTCCGAAAAGCCGTAAGGGAATTCATATTCCACATCGTAACAGGCTGATGAATAGTGCGCCAGTTCATCCTTGTCGTGCGCGCGCAGCCGCAGTTTGCCGGGGCTGATGCCCAGAGATTTGTACCAGTTTAGGCGTTCGGCGGCCCAATATTCCAGCCACCGGGCGTTTTCACCGGGGCGAATAAAGAATTCCATCTCCATCTGTTCAAATTCCCGTGTACGGAAAATAAAATTACCCGTCGTGATCTCATTGCGGAAGGCTTTCCCCAACTGGGCGATCCCGAATGGCAGTTTGACGCGGTTGGAGGCTACGACATTGGCAAAATTTACAAAAATGCCCTGGGCGGTTTCCGGGCGCAAGTAAACATCCATGGAACCTTCATCGGTAGAACCGAGTTTTGTCCGGAACATCAGATTGAACTGTTTTGCTTCCGCCAGTTCGCCACCGCATTCCGGGCAATCATGAGCGCCTTCCGGCAAATGATCCACACGGTAACGGCGCCGGCATTTTTTGCATTCCGTCATGGGATCGTGAAAATTATTGACGTGGCCGGACGCTTCCCAAACCCGGGGATGCATGAGAATGGCGGTGTCCATACCTAGGATATCCTCGCGTGAACGCACTATTTCATGCCACCACAGATCCTTGATATTGCGTTTCAGTTCCACACCCAGGGGACCGTAATCGTAAACGGCGTTGATCCCGTCGTATATTTCACTGCTTTGGAATAAAAAACCGCGGCGGCGGGACAGCGCGACCAGTTTTTCCATCAGCGGGTAGGACATCGGTTTGTTTGCCATGTCTGCGTTTCCTTTGCTATAATGCTATTTTTTTTTCCTGCGTGCCGAGGATCTTTTGTGATCCTTCTCGGGGGCCTGGCGAATGATCTCGCGGCAGTTATCCGCTGTCAGTTTTTCCGCGTCGGTATTTTTGGGTATCCTGTAGTTTTTCCCCGCGTGCGCGATATAGGGACCGTAACGTCCGTTCAGAACTTTGATCTTTTCTTCGGGAAAATCCCGGATAAGCTTGTTGCTTTCCTTCTCGCGTGCCGTCCCGATCAGCGCAATGGCGTGTTCCAGGTCGACAGCGGCAATATCCTGATTCGCGGGAATAGGATAAAAGGTGCTTTTGTGCTTTATATATGGTCCGTAACGACCGACCGCAACGGTCAGCGGCGACCCTTCGTAATTGCCGATCTCTTTGGGATAGGCAAGCAGTTCCAGGGCTTCTTTCAAAGTAAGGGTGTCCAGTCGTTGATCATCCTTCAGGCCGGCAAAACGCGGCTTTTCTTTGGATTGCACTTCTCCGAGCTGCACGATGGGACCAAAACGGCCGATCTTGGCATAGACGTTTTTACCGCTGACAGGGTCAGTGCCCAGAAGGCGTTCTCCCCTGAAATTGGTTTTATTGTCAAAATTCTGTTCAATACGCGCATGGAACGGATCGTAAAATTCCCGGATCATGGCGTGCCATTCCCGTTTTCCTTCGGCAATGTCGTCGAAATCCTGTTCAATGCCGGCCGTAAAGTTGTAATTGATGATATCTTCAAAATATTCGGTCAGGAAACGGTTGACAACGCGTCCCGTATCGGTGGGGTACAGACGCGCCTTCGCCGCATTCGCCACTTCACTCAAGGTTTCCGCGCTGATCCGGCCGTCTTTCAGAAGAAGGCGCCGGTATTCGCGCGCTTCACCGGCTTTATCGCCCTTTTCCACATAACCGCGCTTCTGGATCGTGGAGATGGTGGGTGCATAGGTGGAAGGACGTCCGATGCCAAGCTCTTCCATTTTCTTGACCAGTGCCGGCTCCGAATAACGCGCCGGGGGCTGTGAGAATTTTTCAACGGCCTCCATTTCAATCAGGGTCAGCTTATCCTCTTTCTTCAGAGCGGGAAGCAGGTTCTCCTTGTCTTCGTCCTGCTGATAAACTTTCAAAAAGCCGGGAAAGGTCACTACCTCGCCCTTGGCTTCAAGAAGTTCCGTATTCTTGTCGTTGCGGATGCGTACTTTGGTGCGTTCGACATCCGCAGCGGCCATCTGTGAAGCCATACTGCGTTTCCAGATAAGCCGGTAAAGGCTTCGTACATTTTTATTGTCCCCCGCTTCGCTCAGGTGCATATCCGTAGGGCGGATGGCTTCGTGCGCTTCCTGGGCCCCTTTGCTTCGCGTTTTGAATTTTCGGGGATGGGAATAGGCTTCCCCGAACATTTCCACGATCTGCGCCTTGATCATAGCCAGGGCAAGGCTGGAAAGATTCAGAGAGTCGGTACGCATATAGGTAATGTGGCCGTCTTCGTAAAGTTTCTGCGCCAGCATCATGGTCTGGGAAACCGAAAAGCGCAATTTGCGTCCGGCTTCCTGCTGCAGCGTAGAAGTGGTAAAAGGCGGGGGCGCCTGTTTTTTGGCCTTGTTTTTTTCAACATCGTCCACTAAAAAGGCGGCAGTGCGGCAGCTTTCCAGAAAAGCTTCCGCCTTATTTTCCTCTTTGAAACGTTTGGGCAGCTCGGCATTGATCTCTGTCTTCCCTTCCGCATCTGCAGGAAGGAAACGTGCCGCGACCCGGTATGCCGATTCGGCCGCAAAGGATTCTATCTCCGCTTCCCGCTCCACGATCAGACGAACCGCCACCGACTGTACGCGACCGGCGGAAAGCGAAGGTTTGATCTTTCGCCAGAGCAGCGGCGAAAGTTCAAAACCGACCAGACGGTCCAGTACCCTGCGTGCCTGTTGTGCATTGACAAGTTCCAAATTAACCGGAACGGGGTGTGCCAGGGCTTCCAGTACGGCGTTTTTGGTGATCTCGTGAAAAGCCACACGCTTGACGGCCGAAGGATCCAGGTCCAGGATCTGGGCTACATGCCAGGCAATTGCCTCCCCTTCACGGTCCGGGTCGGTCGCGATGAAGATATCCTTTGCGTCCTGAACCGCTTTCTTTAAATTCATGATCACGTCTTTCTTTCCCGGGACCGCGACGTATTTGGGTTCAAAGCGGTGGGCAGTGTCGATACCCAGGTCTTTCTTGGGAAGATCGCGGATATGGCCTACAGTGGCTAGGATCCGATAGTCCTTCCCCAGGTATTTGCCGATGGTCTTCGCCTTGGAAGGAGATTCTACAATGATACAGTGACGGGCCATTTCCATTCATCCTCAAATTTTTTGCAAATATAGCGATAAAAAACAACAAAATGCAAATTTATCCTCAAAGTGTGATAATACTCACCCAATATCAATCTTTTTCTTGAAAAATCCCTCCTGGCTTTTTTTCGGACCAATTTTTCCGATCCGACACTTAAACTGCGTATTCTCTGTTTTTTTTAATTTTATTTTTGTATTTTTCATTTATAAACGGATAAGGACGGCAACAAAGATCGTTCAATTTGCTTTATTCATGAGCCGGTCCCGTTGGAAGTTAATTTAAAATGAAAACATTAAAAATCCCGTATCGAAAGGAATTATTGCTATGAATAAAAAGATCCTGATCGTCGGCGGTGTTGCCGGCGGTGCAAGCACAGCCGCCCGTCTACGCAGGCTTGACGAAAATGCGAACATCATCATGTTCGAGCGCGGGGATTATATTTCCTACGCCAACTGCGGCCTCCCTTACCATATCGGGAATGTCATTAAATCGCGCGATTCTCTGCTTCTGCAGTCCCCGGAAGCCATGCTGGGACGCTATAACATTGACGTCAGGATCAAGCAGGAAGTCGTTGCCATCGACCGTAAGAAAAAAATCGTGACCGTTAAAAATGTCGAAAGCGGCGATACTTACCGGGAATCCTACGACACCCTGGTGCTTTCCACCGGTTCTTCCCCCTTTAAAGCAGCGGTCAGCGGAATTAATGCCTCGCGAATAATGACCCTGTGGACCGTTCCCGATGCGGACCGGATCCGGGAATTTATTGCGGATACCAATGCAAAGAACGTTCTGATCGTCGGCGGAGGTTTTATCGGACTGGAAATGGCCGAGAACCTGCATCATGCCGGACTGCAGGTCACCCTTGCCGATATGCTGGATCAGGTGATGGCTCCCCTGGATTTTGAAATGGCGCAGTTACTTCATGAACAACTGGAATTGCAGGGCATTACACTGCTCCTCGGCGATGCCGCCGCATCCTTTGAACAAACGGATACCAAAGTGAACGCCAGCATGAAAAGCGGTAAGGTCATTTCATCGGACCTGGTTATCCTCTCCATTGGGGTCAAACCGAACAGCGATCTTGCCCGGGAAGCCGGTCTTGAGCTGAGTACCCGCGGTGCGGTAATTGTGGATGAATTTCTCCGGACCTCCGATCCCGATATCTTTGCCGTTGGAGATGTAATCGAGGTGGAAGACTTTGTCACCCGCCAGAAGACCATGATCCCGCTTGCCGGACCGGCCAACAAGCAGGGACGCATCGTCGCCAATAATATCTGCGGCGAAAAAGATCCTTATTGCGGTACCCAGGGAACTTCGATTGTCAAGATTTTTGATCTCACCGCCGCAAGCACCGGTGTCAGTGAAAAAACTCTGAAAAAGAGCGGTCTGACCAAAGGCAAAGACTACGAGAGCATCATCATTACTCAGAATTCCCATGCCGGCTATTATCCCGGCGCCACTCCGATGACACTGAAGCTTTTGTTCTCCATGGACGGCAAAAAACTTTTCGGTGCGCAGATCGTCGGCCGCGAAGGCATCGATAAGCGTATTGATATCCTTTCGACGGCGATCCGGCTGGGTGCCGGCGTTGAAGATCTGAAAGCGCTGGAACTCGCCTATGCCCCGCCTTTCTCCTCCGCAAAAGACCCCGTAAACATGGCCGGCTTTGTCGCGGAAAATGTACTGAAGGGGAAAATCGTATTTTGCGAATGGGACGCTGTTGAAAAGCAAAAGGATGCCCTGATCCTGGATGTACGTGAAGATGCCGAACGCATGGCCTTTGCTTTCCCCGGTTCCCTTAATATTCCCTGGGGACAGCTGCGCCAGCGCGCCGCTGAGATCGACAAGCAAAAAACGCTCCTTGTTTTCTGCGCGATCGGAGTCCGTTCCTATAACGCGGCACGCACTTTGATGCAGCTTGGATTTGAAAAGGTGCTGCTGTATCCGGGCGGTACCAATTTTTATCAGTCAACGCATTATAAAGAACTCCTTCCGGAAGCCTCCGTCATGGCAAGCGAACGCCGGCGTGAAACGGAACCGGTCCAGAGCGGCGGTACGAGAGTCCTGCAGCTGGACTGCAGCGGACTGCAATGTCCCGGTCCCATAATGAAGGTCTTTGAGACCATGAACACCCTGAAAGAGGGTGACACTCTGGAAGTCTCGGCCTCCGATCCCGGTTTTGCCCGCGATATCGTTGCCTGGTGCCGGAGAACGGGCAACACCCTGATATCCAATGAGAAACGCGGGAACGAATACGTTGCGACGGTACAAAAAGGCGGAAGAAAAGCTCCGGAAACCAAAGTACATGAAACTCCGGACGGAAAGACCATCATTGTTTTCAGCGGTGATATGGACAAGGTCCTGGCAAGTTTTATCATTGCCAACGGTGCGGCCGCCATGGGCAGAAGGGTCACCATGTTCTTTACCTTCTGGGGCTTGAACGTACTGCGCAGATCCAACCGGCAAAAAGTGCCGAAATCGTTCATCGAATCTATGTTCGGCGCTATGATGCCGCGCGGCGCCGGAAAACTCAAGCTGTCCAAAATGCATATGGCCGGCATGGGAACCGCCATGATGAAAATGGTCATGAAGCGAAAAAACATCGACAGCCTTCAGGAACTCATTCGCAAAGCCATGGCGGCAGGTGTAAAAATGGTCGCCTGTACCATGAGCATGGACGTTATGGGTATCCGTGAAGAAGAACTGATCGATGGCGTTCAGCTGGGCGGTGTGGGTGCCTATCTGGGCGATGCCGAAGAATCCAACGTCAATTTGTTTATCTGATGCTTTACGATTCCGGAGATTTCCGGGATGCATATTCGGAAAACAGGGATGAAAATCGAAAATAATAGAAAACGGTTTGATCGGGACTTTATTCCGGAAAACATCCGGGATGTTTTTGTGAAAGCCCTGAAGCAATCGCTGAAGGTATCCTGGATTCTTTTAAAGATCTATATTCCCGTTTCACTGCTAACCGCCCTGCTCGACCGCGTGGGTTTTCTGGACTTTATCGCTCCCTATTTTGAACCGCTCATGAAAATGTTAGGCCTGCCCGGAGAAGCTGCCCTTGTTTTTATGGCCGCCTGGGTCAACAATCTCTTTGCCGCGGTCGCCGCCGCCAGCGTGTTGGAGCTGAGCGTGCGTCAGATCACCCTGATCGCCATTGTGACCGGTTTTGCGCATAACCTGATCGTGGAGACCGGCATTCTGATCAAGCTCAAGATGGGAAGGCCTGCCATTGCGCTTACCCGCATTGTTTTTTCCCTGCTTGCCGGCATGCTCTTGCATCGTATCATGCCCGAAATGCTGCGCGGGGATACGGTAAATGCTCTTGAAACGGCACAAAGCTTCTCCTGGGCGGATCTGCTGTTGAAAATACTTGGCACTGCCGGCCAGATCCTGCTGATGATGTTCCTGATCATGCTGTTCTACGAACTGGTACTGCTCTGGAAACAGCGCCGGAAGATCAAGAACGCCTTTTCGGGGATCACCCGCTTCTTTGGAATGTCCCCTTCCGCCATGGGGCCCTGGTTGGTCGGCACCTTTATCGGAATTGCTTACGGAGCGGGTATTCTGTTCAGCATGAACAAAAACCAGGTATTGACCCACAAGGACAATTGTATGCTGACCCTTTCCATGTGTCTGTTGCACGCCGCGGTAGAGGATACGGTTATTTTTGCCGCTATCGGCGCAAATGTCGGGTGGATCCTGATCGTAAGGATCCTGCTGTTGTTTGTGATAATGACGCTGGTTTCACGCGGAAATATCTATAGAAAACTGACCTGGATCGGTTTGCCAAAAATCGTTGAGGTTCGGAATTAATCTTTTTATCTGCACAATATCGGAATTCCTTGATGAGCGAACAAAATTATAAAGCCTACAGCTACCGCTGGGTCGTTCTTAGCGCCTATATGCTGGTTTGCCTGGTTGGAGAGATACAGTGGCTGACCCACGCACCGGTAGCCCGTGCAGCTGAAGCTTTTTACGCAGGCCAATTCAACCCCAATTCGATCTTTAACATAGACTTCCTGGCAATGTCCTACATGCTGGTCTATCTGATCGTCGGCATCCCGGCTTCCTATGTGATTGATACCTGGGGAATCCGGAAAGGGATCGGTTTCGGAGCCGCACTCTGCGGTATTTCCGCTTTATTAAAGGGCATTTTTGCCGATTCCTTTACAGCGCAGATCGTCTTCCAGCTGGCACTGGCAATCTCGCAACCTTTTCTTCTTAACGGTCTGACTGCCCTTACGGCCCGCTGGTTTCCTCTGAAAGAACGCGGGACAGCTGCAGGCCTCGGAACACTGTCCCAGTTTTTAGGAATCATTATCGTAATGATGCTTACTCCCTTAATGGTTGCAACAGATCCGGGCAAGGCGAATTACGGTCAGGGCCTGCACAGTATGCTGATGATTTACGGGGTCATTACCTTTATTGCCTGTCTGGCGGCCATTTTCCTGATCAAAGAAGAACCGCCCACTCCGCCTTCTGAAGAAGCTTATGTCCGGCATAAATTCACCGACGGCTTAAAACATATTTTAAGACAAAAAAACATGTGGATCACAATTCTCATTTTCTTTATCGGGCTTGGAATCTTTAATGCCGTTTCTTCGATGACAGATTCCATCGCGGAATACCTGAAAGTCAAGGATTCTGACGGATTGATCGGCGGCATTATGTTAATCGGGGGAATTCTGGGAGCCTTGATCCTGCCCATCCTGTCCGATATATTCAAGAAGCGGAAGATCTTTATCAATATCTGCCTCCTGGGAATGGTGCCTTCACTGGCGGGGATAGCCTTTGCCGCTGCAATAACACCGACTCCGGAAGCGGCTTACACGATAGCCCTCATTTCGTCTTTCTTGTTGGGATTCTTTGTCCTGAGTGCGGGTCCAATCGGTTTTCAGTACGCCGCCGAAATCACCTGTCCGGCCCCCGAATCAACCAGTCAGGGCTTGCTGCTTTTATCCGGCCAGCTTACCGGTCTTATTTTTGTGGCAATTATGAGCGCCCGTGCCAATACCTATCTGCCATTCTTAATGAAATTTTTTGTTGTGATCGGTGCGGCCGCATTGATCTTGTCGCTATTCCTGAAAGAATCGAAACCCCTGGCAAATCTGAAAAACAAATAATGTATCAAACAGACAGGAACGAAAGCTCCGGGCCTCTGCAAGATTTCTACAGGTCCGGGGTTTTCCCATCTACGGTTTCAGTCGCACCATCGTTCTTGGCCACGGAATGCACTCACGGATATGATGCGTGCCGCAGATCCAGCCGACCGTACGTTCCAGTCCCAGCCCAAAACCGGAATGCGGCACCGAACCGTAACGGCGCAGATCCAGAAACCATTCAAAATCCTCCTTGGGCAGCTGTTCTTTTTCGATGCGTTCAAGCAGGACCTTAATATCTTCTTCGCGCTGGGAGCCGCCGATGATCTCTCCGTGTCCTTCCGGTGCAATCACATCCACTCCCAGAACATAGCGTTCATCTTCCGGATCGCGTTTCATGTAAAAGGCTTTTGAGGCTGCCGGCCAGCGCCAGATCATGACCGGCTGGTCAAAGTCCTCCGATATGGCCGTTTCGTGCGGAGCGCCGAGATCTTCGCCGAATTGCAGATCAAAACCTTTTTTATGCAGGATGGCCAGCGCTTCATCGTAGCTGATGCGCGGAAAAGGACGTTTGACGGATTCCAGCTTGCTGATATCGCGTTCCAGGATCTGCAGTTCGCGCCGGCAGTTTTTCAGGGCGCGATGTACCAGGTACTCAACAAATTCCTCCGCCAGATCCATGTCGTCATGAATATCGAAAAAGGCCATTTCGGGTTCAACCATCCAGAATTCCGTCAGATGCCGGCGGGTCTTGGACTTCTCCGCACGGAAGCAGGGACCGAAACAATACGTGCGGTTATGGGCCATAATGGCCGCTTCGCTGTATAGTTGTCCCGACTGCGTAAGATAGGCCTTGCGTTCAAAATACTGCGTTTCGAACAGCGTGGTGCTTCCCTCGGCCGCATTGGGGGTGAACATGGGGGAATCAACGAGAGTAAAATCCCGTTCATTAAAAAAATCCCGGCAAGCTTGTTCAATTTCCGCCCGGATCTTTAAAATGGCATAAGGTCCGCGCGAACGCAGCCAGAGGTGGCGCTTGTCCAGTAAAAATTCCACTCCGTGATCTTTGAGCGCGATCGGATAATCTTCCGCAATATGGTAGATCTCGATATTTTTAACCAGGAGTTCATAGCCGGCTTCCTGACGCGGCGCTTCCTGAACAATACCGCTTACCGCAATACTGGATTCCTGGGTGAGCGTGCCTTTCATTTCAAAGACCGCTTCCGGAACTTCGTTCTTCAGCACCACGCACTGGATGAATTCCGTCCCGTCGCGGAAGATCAGGAACCAGATCTTGCCACTCTTGCGGATATTGTAAACCCAGCCTTTTAATGTGACTTCCTCACCCTTATGGGCGGATATATGTTTTGCGAGGATGTAGGGGGACATAAAACTCCTTTATATTCTGACTTCAATGCGGAAATCCGGCATAAAATTAAGATTTTTCCTTGGCTTATCAAATAAAAAACATATAACTTTCAGCCTAATCATCTGAGGAGCATATATGTCCCGTTTTCGCAACATCACGGTCCGAAATGAAGTACCCGAAGAATTAAAAGAACTCAAAGATTTCAGTTATAATCTCTGGTGGGGATGGCAGCCAAAAGCACTGGAACTGTTCCGTCAGCTGGCGGTCGATCTCTGGCACGAAGTTGAACATAATCCCCTGAAACTGCTGAAACAGATTAGTCAAAGCGAACTGAACGCAAAAAGCAGCGATCCCGCTTTTCTCTCGCTCTTTCATGAGGTCATGAAGGACTTCAATCATTACATGACCCGGGAAAACACCTGGTTCAACGAACAGTACGGCAACAAAAAAAATTTCCGGGTCGCGTACTTTAGCGCGGAATTCGGCGTACACGAATCCGTGCCGGTTTACTCGGGTGGGCTTGGGATCCTGGCCGGCGATCACTGCAAATCCGCCAGCGATCTTGGCGTACCGCTCGTAGGCGTCGGCATGATGTACAAGCAGGGATATTTTATTCAGCGCATCAATGCGGACGGGAACCAGGAAAATATTTTTCCCACCTATGATTTTGAGGAAATCCCCGTAACGCTGGTCCGCAATAAAGAGAAAAAGCCGGTCATGATTTCCGTTATTTTCCCCGGTCGCCGCATCTATGCGCAAATCTGGAAAATGCAGGCAGGAAGAACCTCCATTTACCTTTTAGACACCGATATTCCCGAAAACCTGCCGGAAGACCGCATCGTGACCTCCCAGCTTTACGGGGGCGACCAGAACATGCGCATCACTCAGGAGATCCTGCTGGGCATTGGCGGTATCCGCGCACTTCGCGAACTGGGGATAGCGGCGTCGATCTATCACATGAACGAAGGACATTCGGCGTTTCTGGCGCTGGAACTGATCCGCGAAAAGCTTCTTGCCGGCTTTCCGGTCGATGTTGCCATTGAACTGGTCTCATCCCAGTGTGTTTTTACTACACATACGCCGGTACCGGCCGGCAACGACGCCTTCAGCGAAGAAATGATGCATCACTATTTCGGTGCGCAGCTGGAACCTTACGGCATTCCCTGGCAGCAGTTCTTTGAGATCGGCAAAGATCCCGGTACCGGATTGTTCAGCATGACCGTTCTTGCATTGAATTGTTCCAAGACCTCCAATGGCGTCAGTGAACTGCACGGTGAAGTCAGCCGCAAAATATGGGGTGACATTTGGAAAGATATTCCCGATTATGAAGTTCCGATCACACACATAACCAACGGGGTTCACACTGAAACCTGGATGGCCAAGGATTTCAAGAAACTTTACGCAAACTACCTGGACCCGAGCTGGAAAGACCGGCTGGACGAACCCGAATTGTGGGCACAGGTGGACAACATTCCCTCCAGGCTGCTTTGGGAAACCCATTACAACCGCAAAGCCCGCCTGGCCGAGGTTATTAAAGACCGTATCCGCAAGCGCAACGAACGTAACGGAGTTCCGGCCCATATCAGCGACCGTATTGCCTCGCACATCAATCCGGACGCCCTGTTCATCGGTTTTGCCCGGCGATTCGCAACCTACAAACGCGCAACCCTGCTTTTCCAGGACGAAGAGCGCCTGAACCGCCTGTTGAATGACAAGGACAAACCGCTTGTGATCTTTTTTGCGGGCAAGGCACATCCGGCGGACCGCCCGGGTCAGGAGCTCATCCGGCAGATCTACGCGCTTTCCATGAAAGATGCCTATCTGGGGAAGATCGTCCTTCTGGAAAATTACAATATGTCTCTGGCCCGCTACCTGGTCTCCGGTGTGGACATCTGGCTGAACAATCCGCGCCGGCCGCGTGAAGCCAGCGGCACTTCCGGTCAGAAGGTCCCGATCAACGGCGGGATCAATTTCTCCGTTCTGGACGGATGGTGGCGTGAAAGCTACAACGGCAGGAACGGCTGGCCCATCGGGGAGGAAAAGGACTACGATCAAACGGACATTCAGGACCGCGAAGACGCCAACAGCCTTTATTACACACTGGAAAACGCCATTCTTCCGGAGTTTTTCGAGACGACGGATGAGGGCTACTCCCCTTCCTGGGTAAAACGTATGAAAGAATCCATCAAATCCGTGGTACCCGCATTCAGCACTTCCCGGATGGTCAAGGATTATGTAAATAAATGCTATATTCCAACCGATGACTATTACCGCTGCCTTTATGCAAACGATCAAAAATCGGCCCGCGAGCTGGCTGCCTGGAAGAAACATCTCCGTGAAGCCTGGCCAAAGGTCTGGATCACCGAGATCAACCCGGTCGGCGATTTTACCAACGAGCTCAGCATCACCCTGAACGCCGATATCAACCTCGACGGTATCAATCCCGATGAAGTAATGGTCGAAGCGCTGCTGGTCCGGCAGGGATTCGAAAAACAGCCGCCAATCGTGGTAACGCAGCTTCAACCGCTGAAAGGGAATGGCGGCCGTTACCCCTACCGGGGCGAACTGCAGATTCCCAAAGGCGGCAATTACAAATACGGTATCCGCGTAAGACCGGTGAACAAATTGCTGAAAAATCCATTTGAAACCAGGCTGATACGCTGGATGGAATTCTAAATCAATTGACAATGGAAAATTGACAATTGACAATGCCAATATGATGTCCGAAATTTTAAAATTTTGAGTCTTTAATTTTAAATTTTGAATTCCCCTGTATTGAAAAAGCAAAAAACTCCGCATGTGAATTTTGTGTTTGATTTCCGGGGATTCATCGTTAAAATACCATCGAGAACACGGAGGGAACCAATGTTCAGACGCTATAACGGAACGCCAATTAAAACCATTAAAGCCATTAACCGCTTTTTCCCTTATGTTATGCCCAACAGAAACGATGCTCTGGTTTATACCAATTTTGACATCGACATGAGCAATGCGCTCGCCTATCTTGAAAAGATCAACAAAGAGCGCCCGAAAGAGGATCCCATTAAGATCTTTGACCTGTATCTGGCCGCCATTCACCGCCTGTACCTGGAACGCCCGCGCTTAAACCGCTTTATTATCAATCACCGTTATTATCAGCGGAACGAACACCTGTACTTTTTTGTCTCGAAACGCGAGATCAGCGACGACGGCGAAGAGCGCACTATCGGGCTCAAGCTCGGTCCCCGCGACGCCTTGTTCGAAGTCCATGAAAAGGCCCGTGCCCATATCCGTGAATCCAAGACCGGAACATCCAATAAAAGCGACGAAGCTGCGGTGGAAATTCTGATGAAATTTCCGCGCTTTTTCATAAAGTTCTTTTCCTGGCTTATGTATGGATTTATGGATCAGCACAATCTGATGCCCAAATCCCTGGCTGCGACCGATTCCCTGCACGGTTCGGCCTATATCGCTAACCTCGGCAGCTTCGGTGTCAACACCCTGCCCTTCCATCATCTGTATAATTACGGGGATATTTCCATTTTCTTTGTACTCGGTGCGCTGGTTAAAAAACCCGTTGTCAACCAATTAAGCGGTGAAACCGAGCTTAAAACGGTTGCTCAGATGCGCACCACCGTGGATGAACGCATCGCCGACGGCGTTTATTTCAGCAATTCCTTCAAGCTCTTCATGGATCTGTTCCAGCACCCGGAAAAACTGGAAAAGATTCCGGAGAACGCCAAGAATCCCTATCCGGGCGTCGTATTTAAAAAGAATAAGAATCCTCTGGATCAATAATTTTCGTTCACTGACCGCCGATTCCCGGGATAAACGGCGTAAATACAATAACGGTACTTAAGCAGGCACTGCTCATTGCCGAAAAATACCCTAATGCGCCGTTGCTGATGTTCGAATGCGGATTATAGGGTGTTGAAGAAAAAAAACTGTTCGAGGAAAGCGCATCGTTCAGCATGTCAAAGTAATCATGAACTCCACTGTCAATCGCATAAACGCAGACCGTTACGGTATCGCCGGGATCAAATAGGGCGGTCGGGCCGGGTGAATATTTTAATGTGTCTTCCTCGGCATTTTCATCATCGCTCACAAAGTACCGCCCCGTACGCATTTCGCCGTTGACATAATATTCAAAACGGTAATAATTCTCCGTGTCGGGATCGTCATAAATATTCGTGAATAAAAAACTCGGCAGGCTGTCCAGCAATCCGTCGCCAAAACCAAAGGAAGAGGAATCCCCGAAATCACCGAATGAGGCAAAGGTCCGCTGGGTCAGCGAGTATATCTGCGGCTCCGGACCAAGGAAGGATTCCGCACTGAACACCTGATCCCGGTATAAGATCTCCAGGGTATAATTTGATCCTTCCTTGCCGTAGATTATATTGCTTCGGAATTTTCCGGGTGCTATTTGTTCCAGGGTATCCGCGGGGCCGTCATTTTCTCGAATGAGCACCAGGGCGCTGCAGACACAGCGTTGCGTATCCGGCGTGAAATAGCTGCTGGTTTCGTGGAGTTCCACAAAAGCCGGCGCATCTTTCAGGATCCGTCCCTCGACCACCAGCGCCGCTGCGGCGACATTCAGATCCACATCGATCACGCGTTCACAGGCGGTAAAAAAGAGAACGGTGATAATAACATGCAGAACAGGCTTTTTCATAACTCATCCTAAAAGCTGATATTATAACTTATCGAAAGTACGATCCCGAAAAGCGTGACCTGTACAGCTTCGCGCGTGCCGGGCAGTTCCTCGCTTTCCCTGAAATATATCGAATAGGCGTTGTAACGGTTATAAGCATTGTAGATGGAAAAATCCCAGGAAGAAGTAAAACGCCCGCGCTTTCTGTTGTCCAGATGCAGGTTCAGGTCCAGCCGGTGATAGTCCGGCATGCGGTAACCGTTCCGCTCCGTATAATACGGGACCACCTCGTCATCGATCAGATACTGCCCGCTCGGGAAGGTCACGGCATTGCCGGTATAATACACCCAGGTCCCGGAGAAGGACAGGCGCTCGTTAAAACGATAATTCACAACAATGGAAAAATCGTGCGTCCTGTCATATTTGGCCGGATAACATTCATCATTATTGATCCCCGGGATCGTTTGTTCCGTCCTGGCCAGCGTATAGGATATCCATCCGCTGAGATCTCCCAATTGTTTTTTAATGTAAAACTCCAAACCGTAGGAACGCCCCTTCCCGATCAGTACCTGTGCCTCGATCTTTTCGTTGAGCATGATATTGGTGCCGTCCTCAAAATCCGCGACATTTTTAATGCCCTTGTAGTAGAGTTCCAGCGAGGTTTCGATACGGTTCGCGGAAAAATTATGGAAATAACCCACCGCGATCTGATCCGTGATCAGCGGTTTGATATACTGGGTGCTGGGCAGCCAGATATCCGTGACCTGTCCGGAGGTGCTGTTCGATAAAATATGCAGGTTCTGCGTCATCCGGTTATAGGACGCTTTCAGGGAGATCTGATCGGTGAGCCGGTAATTCAGGGCCAGACGCGGTTCCGGGTGAATATAGGGAATCACGATTTCTCCGCGTTCATAGCTGAGCGAATCCGTGATCATATTCTCTTCGTCATAAGTGTAGATCGTTCCGGGGCCCGTCTGGGCAAAGGCGGAGAGACGCAGGCCGTATTCGGCGGCGAAAAGGGGTGTGATCTGCTGTTCGTTGCTGACATAAACGGCCAGTTCCGAGGCGTAACGCTCATCGAGAACAATGCGGAAATCCGAAGAATCCGCCCCGGTGATCAGTTTGCCGGGATCGAAAGTATAGCTGTTCGCCTGAAACCCGATCCGCAGGGTGTTATTGGGATTCGGATAAAAACTCAGATCCTCTTTAAGCGAATAATTGACAATTCCCGAACTCATGTAGGCATCTTCTCCAAGCCGGAAACCATACTGATAGTTGCTGTAGATCAGCGAAAGATTGGAAAAGAGGCGCTCGCTGAAAAAATGGTTCCAGCGCAGCGTGCCGGTATTGTTGCCCCAGCTGGTTCCCAGAATATCCCGGAAACCGAATATATCCTCGCCAAAGTATCCCGATAAAAATATCCGGTTATTGTCATTGATCCGGTAATTGATCTTTGCGTTAAAATCGTAAAAATAGAGCTGCGTGTTCTCCGGAATCAGATCGATCGGCAGGGATTTGACGATAAAATCCGCATAACTGCGCCTGCCCGACAGAATAAATGACATTTTTTCGGGAATAATCGGTCCTTCAAGCGTCAGTCTGGAAGAAATGAGCCCGATTCCCGCCTTACCCGCAAAGTGTTTGCTGTTCCCGTTATTCATCTGCACGTCGATCACGGAGGAACTGCGTCCGCCGTAATACGCGGGAATACCGCCTTTATACACCATCACGTCGTTGAGCACATCGGAATTGAATACGGAGACGAAGCCCAGCAAATGCGAAGGACTATAAACCGTTGCTTCATCCAGAAGGATCAGGTTCTCGTCATTGGCGCCGCCCCGCACATTAAAACCGGTGCTGCCTTCCGATGCGGTACTGATACCGGGCAGCAATTGCAGCGTTTTCAGGATGTCGGCTTCACCGAAAAGCACCGGCATGACGCTGATGTCCTGAATATCCAGTTTGGCAACGCTCATCCGGGTCGATGTCAGCGCCTGATCTTCGCGTTCGGCGCTCACGGTGACCTCGCCCAGACTGATCGGCGCGGATCTCATTTCAATGTCAATACGCATGTTCTCCTGCAGGTCGATCGTTTTGGTCTGGGATTCATATCCGATGAACGAATACACCAGCGTATGCACACCCCGGGGCAGGGTAACGGAATAAAATCCGTAGGAATTGCTGAAGGCGCCCTGCGAAAGGTCGCTGATCGATACCGCCGCACCGATCAGGTCTTCCCCGCTTTCTGCATCCGTGATCGAGCCCCTGACCGAATAGGTATTCTGGGCCTGAAGGCATAAAGCTGTCATCAAAACAAAAAGTGCGCGTTTGAAAAACATAAACATCTCTCGATTAGTAATAAAGCTTAATATTATTATAAAAAATATCAAAGCTTATTGTTCTATAATTTATTAAAATTCTTCGTTAATTGATGATCCCCTGCCGGTAAACCTTCAGCGCACGTTCGCGGGCAAATGCGTGTTCGACAATGGGCGGGATGTCATGACCTGCCTTAAAACCGGGAATCCATTTCCGGATATAAGTCAGATCTTTGTCAAATTTCCGCTGTTGAGTTTCCGGATTAAAAATTCGGAAATACGGAGCCGCATCGCAGCCGGTGCCGGCAGCCCACTGCCAGTTGCCGTTATTGGATGAAAGCTCGTAATCCAAAAGCTTTCCGGCAAAATAGCGCTCGCCCCAACGCCAGTCGATCAGCAGATGCTTGCAGAGAAAACTTGCCGTCAGCATACGGACCCTATTGTGCATATAGCCGCTTTCATTTAACTCCCGCATCCCGGCATCGACCAGCGGATAACCAGTTTCGCCGCGGCACCAGCGTTCAAATTCCTTTTTGTTGTTGCGCCATTCTATTCCCTTGTATTTTTCACGGAAGTTTTCTTGTTCCACGCGCGGATAATTTGCCAGTATCTGCATAAAGAACTCACGCCAGATCAGTTCCGAAAGAAATACCTCCCGTTTCGGACTTATGCGGGAGAGCAGTTGCCGGACACTGACGGTGCCAAAACGCAGATGCGGGCCCAGATAGCTGCCCGCGTCTTTTGCAGGATAATCCCGTTCTGCCGCATAACGGTCAATATGATCCAGATCATATGGTTTTACGGCATTGTGTCCGGGCCGGAATCCCAGGATGGAAGCTTCGGGAAAATCGGCGGCATATTGATAAAAACGCCCCTCTTCTTTCATGCATTCCGGGACACCCTGTGCCTTCAGGGTATCGCGCCATTTGCGCATATAAGGCGTAAACACGGTATAGGGCATTCCGTTGGATTTCGCGATCTCCGTTTCCTCAAAGATCACCTGATCCTTGAAAGAATAAAAACCGATCCCCCGTTTTTCCAGAAGAACTCTGATGCTGTCATCACGGCGGATGGCGGCCGCTTCGTAATCTTTGTTGGTATAGACCGCCCTGACAGGGAATTCGCGCAACAGGGCATCCCAAATTTGCATTAGCGTACCGCGCCGGCAATATAATCCGCTCCCCTGCCCTTTTAAATGACCATGTATTTTTTTTAGCTGCCGGTAAATGAAATTCAGCCGGGAATCATCGGGCGACAATGTGTTCAGGATCGCATCGTCGAAAATGAAGACCGGCAACACCGGAAGCCGGCTGCGCAAGGCCGCATTTAAACCCGTATTGTCTTCCAAACGCAGGTCACGCCGGAACCAGAATACCGCAATATCCGTTTCGCTGTTTTTCATAGCTCCTGTCTCTCTTCCGGGAATGTTACTGAATGGTCTGGGATTTATATCGTGCATAGCTTTGTAAGCATGTTCTCACTTCAAACGGATTTTCGCCGAAGGGGAATCCATGCTGATTTTCCAGGTATAGGTGGTCTGCGTTTTGTCCTTTTCGGGTTTCTGCTTACTGTCATGTTCGATAACCGTCATTGCTTTGGGAACCTGAATTTCCAGCAAACCTTTCATTTCGGCACCGAGCATACGAATCTGCTCGATGTCCTCCGCGCCGGGTTCCCAGGTCTTAATCAGCAGGATATTTCCCGCCTCCGGCTGTATCGAAATGATCTGCATATCCCGGGAAATAAAGTCATAGGCTTCACCCGGCTTGCCCGATTTTACCACTGATACGCGATAACGCCCCTTACCGATATATTCCGCCGATTTAAAGCCGGGTTCCTTTTTTAGATTTTTGGCCTCTTCTCTCATTTCGCTTTCATTCTTTTGCGTAAAGGAACCCTCTTTGATGGCGGCCAGTGCAAATACCGAAGCAAGGTTACCCTCATAAGCGAAATGGTAGCTGCCGTCTTCCCGGACCATGATTTGAGCCTTAAAATTTTCCGGGACCATACACGCTTGCAGCAGCAGGAACAGAAGCAGAGCAAAGGTGCTGAAAATCATTCCCTTTGGAACTGTTTTCATAAAAACCTCCCTGTGCGGACACACCGGCTTAAGTATTGATGAATCAGACAATTCAGATTAAGGTATTTTCAATAAATAGTCAAGGTAAAAAACAGACTCCCGGAGCGCAGTTGAAGCGCTGCGCCTTTGGCGCAATTTTACCATAACTTTCAGCGAACCGGTCCGGATCCCTTATTTTAAGAAAAGAACCTTACTGACGGCGCCCGTTCTGCCATCCACGTTCATACGCACAAGATAAATGCCCGAGGACATATCCGCCGTGGCACGCAGGCGCAGCGTGTGAGAACCCGCATCGCAGTAACGCTGCATCAGGGTTCTTACAAGCCGGCCGCTCATGTCATAGAGCGCCATGTGGACGCTTCCCGCCATCGGAACCTCAAAATTCAGCAGTGTCTGCGGATTGAAGGGGTTCGGATAGGCGTAGATAGCACAGGACTCCGGCAAAAACGGATATTCTTTCACGCTTACGACTTCCCGTGTGTTCTCATAATATTTAAAGGTTCCGTCATAATTCCCAATGATCAGGTCGCTATCGCCGTCACCGTCGAGGTCTGCCATTGCGGGTGTGCTGTTCTGTCCGCCGCTGATACCGCTGAACATGCTGGTGTCCTCAACCCAATTCCCGTCCTGATTTTCAAAATACCTCAAAACCCGATTTACTCCGACGATCAGGTCATAATCGTCGTCAAAATCGATATCGGCAAAGGCGGGAACACTGTTGTAACCGAAATCAATACCCCCGAAAAAATTGCTTATTTCGCTCCAAAGCGGTGCCGTGGGAGTTCCCAGATTTTCGTAATAGAACAAATACCCGTCTTCGTTCCCGGCAACGATATCGAGGTCGCCGTCCCGGTCAAGATCGATAAAGCGGGGTACCGCCCAGCCGCCCAGCTCCGCCAGAACAAGATAATTGCTGCTGCTAAAACCGGATGCGCTGTTTTCATGGTAGTAAATATTGCCGGAAAGATCACCTACCAGAGCGTCAAGACGGCCGTCGCCGTTGGCATCGCCGAAAGTGGCGGCGGCATAGATGGAGTGCTTGAGTTTTGCGTAGCTGCCAGGCGTGGATTTCCAGGCCGGACCTGTGGGTGTTCCGATATTTTCATAATACTTGATATCACCCATTTGCGTACCGGTCAGCAGATCCAGATCGCCGTCGTTGTTGAGATCAATAAAGACCGGCGAGCTGGCGCCGCCTACGTCCAGAACACCCCCAAAGAGAGCATTGTCTTTGGTCCAGGCAGGTGACGAGACCGTTCCGCTGTTCCGGTAATAGATCAGCGGCCCGCTGCCGTTCCCATAGACCATATCGGGTTTTCCGTCCCCGTTAAGGTCCGCGATCACCGGAGAATTGAAATAGGTGTCGTTCCCGATCCCGCTGAACAGCGCATCGTTGCGCTGCCAGTTCGGCGCTGCTGCGGTTCCGTTGTTTTTGTAATAATAGAATCCGTATCCGTCGCGGCCGCAGAGGATATCGAAATCGCCGTCGTTGTCCGGATCGCAGAAAACGGGATAGGCATAGAGCCCGACGTCACCGAGGAGCAGGGAAGCGCTTTCCAAAAATACGGCTGCGGTGTCAGTCCCGCTGTTGTAATAAACCTTAACGTTACCGTCCTCGCTAAAGCCGGCAAGCAGGTCCAGATCGCCGTCATTGTCCACATCGGCCAGGTCCGGAACGGGGTAGCGGCTTACGCTGATCCCGCTGAAAAAATCGGGGACTTTCTCAAACACGGGCGCTACGGCATGGCCGGTATTAAGGTAAAGCTGCAATCCGCTGAAACCGCCGCAGACCATATCCAGATCGCCGTCACCGTCCAGATCGCCGAAAGCGGCGACTTCCGCATCCAGAAAACTGACATTTTCAAAAACATCTTCAATGCGGGTGAACTTGGGATTCGTTGTACTCCCGGCGTTGGTCATATAAAAAGGTTTATCCGAAGAATTGCCCAGGATCAGATCCAGATCGCCATCGCCGTCCAGATCCGCAAAACGCGGCTGTGAAAAAGTCAGGCTGGGGACGCCGCTGGGATTAAAGATCAGCGGGTTCTCCTTCCAATGCTCCGCCGCAAAAACTGCGTTTGCGCTAAGAAGAATAATGAGCATCCCTGCATATAACTCTCTGTTCCGGTAAAATTTCCTCATGTTTTCACTCCCTTTCTGTCAAAATTATTCCGCGATAATCTAAACAAATACCCTAGTATTACAAACCCGTATTTTATCGTTAAGGGAAAATTAATTTCCGAAAGGATCTCAGACCTGCGCACAACGTAAAATATTTACGATCTTGTCCCGGATATCCCGGGCTTCCGGGATCGGATACAACATGCCGTCATGCAGCATGCCTTCGTATTCGTAATAAGCAATTGGATGCTCTTCAAACTGCGCTTTTACCTTCAATTTCCGGCAATCGGGTAGAAGAATATCTGCCGTACCGATAAAGAGGGTTATCGACGCAAGTCCTTTGAGTGAACCGTACAGGGGACTGACCCGCGGATCCCGGCGATCCATTTCTCCGGCATACTGTTTCCCCGATTCGATCAGGCCCTGAATATTCAGGATCGGATCGTCTTTATCGATCTGAGTGATCTTAGGGTTGGACATGGTGATATCCAACCAGGGTGAAAGCAGCATAATGTGAGCCGGCTGGGATAGTGCACGGTCACGGATCTGCTGCGCCAGCGCCAGCGCCAATCCTCCGCCCGCGGAATCGCCCATGATGCTCAGGTTCTCTTTTCCACATTTTTCCATGAGTTCCGCGTAAAAGGGCAGCATCATGGCAAATACGTCATTTGCATGATATTCCGGTGCCAGCGGATAATCGGGCGCGATAATTTCCGCATGCAGATGTTCGGCCAGGGACGCCATATACAGCCAGTGCGGTATAGTAAAATTCACCATATAAGCCCCGCCGTGCAGGTAAAGGATACGCTGACAGGAGGGGGATTCTTTCGCGGTGAGCGACCAGACATTTCTGCCCATGAAGGTCTCGCGGCTTATGTCTACCCGCTTATCGAGGATCTTCGGAGGCTGAACGGGGCGTTTTTGCTGCAGCTCTTTCATGTATTGCTGCAGCGAGGTTTTATGCTTGATCCCCGCCATGCGCAGGTTGGCGGCAATGATACGGGCAGGCAGGCTTGGTTCTCTATTCGCTTTCATAAATGAATATAAGTATTTAAATTTTCGCATAACAGATAATTGTGGGAAAAGCCCTTGATTTATCGTCTTCTACTCCCTTTATTTCCCTGCTTCCGCGCTTGTTTTTCTCCCTGCTTTCACGTATTATTCTCCAAAACGGGAAAACGAAATTCAATGGACCCTCTCTTCGATGAACTGATCGGCGCACTCCGGGCCGGGCGCGATCCCGGAAAAGCCGCCGGAATGGAAGCTTATATGAAACACCATTTTATTTTCCTGGGCCTGCAGAAAACGGAACGTCTGCAGATCGGCGATCCCTATATCAGGGATAAGTCCGGCGAAAAACAAATAGACTGGTCTTTTGTACAGCGTTTGTGGGATCTTCCGGAGCGCGAGTTTCAATATACGGCACTCCATTATCTCGGGAAAATGCAGAACTCTCTGCATAAGACCGATATTCCCCGGTTAAAAAGCTATATTTGCGCAAAATCCTGGTGGGATACCGTGGATTCGATAGCTCCGCTGGTGGGTTCGGTTAATTTGCATTTTCCGGAGATCAAAAAGGAATTCCTTTCGGACTGGTTTCGGGATCCGGACCTCTGGGTCCGTCGCGCATCCATCATCTTTCAGCTCAAATACAAGTCGGATACCGATACGGAATTCCTGTCCCGGGCTATCCTGAACAATTGCAGCGGCAAAGAATTTTTCCTCAATAAAGCCATCGGCTGGGCGCTGCGCGAGTATTCCAAGACCGATCCGGCATGGGTACGTGCTTTTATTCAACGGCACGCGCTGCATCCGCTCTCGGTAAGGGAAGGCAGTAAATATATTTAAGCGTTTTAACGCAGGAACGGCAGATCCAAGGGGGATGCTTCAGCGTTTAATGAGGCAGGCCGCCAATAGCCCGGCCACCAGTCCGATCAGCGCTCCGATCAGCATAATATCAAAGGAGCGCTGTGCCAGACTCAGCATTACTTGATTTACGCCTTCGAGAGATGCGCCCCGCGTTAGTGCGTCGATAAAGGAAACCCTCCCGGCAATCGGCGATGAGGGACGGGACAGAAAACCGATAAAAGCGCCCAGCAGCAAACCAAGGACTCCGAAACTCACGACTACTTTTTTAGTGTTCTTCTTCATTTTTTCACTCTCTCTTTTTCATTGATTTCAATTCTGTATCTGCCTGCCAATTGACGGGCAAGCCGTTCGTTACAAATATAAGAATATTTTTTCATCACCACGTCTTACTTTTATCAATGCTGTTTGTTACGTAAAACCTTGCGAACCTGACTCTTTGTTCTTTTTTATTCCAATATCCCTCAAATTTTCCTATCTTTTACAATGTGTATCAAACACTTAATTATGGAGAAAATATGCTCATCGAATCCATCTCCGGTATCCGGGCAACCATTGGTGACAGTCTGACGCCTGCGAAGGTTGTGGAATACGCTGCGGCATTCGGGCAATGGGCGGAAAAAGGCAGCATTGTTCTGGGCCGGGATTCCCGCGTTTCCGGGAAGGTCATTTCCGACATTGCCGCAAGAACATTGCAGTGGATGGGACTGGATCTGATCGATATCGGCATCGTTCCCACTCCGACAGTGCAGCTGATGACGGAAAAACTGGGTGCCCGCGCCGGACTCGCGGTTACGGCAAGCCATAATCCCTTCCCCTGGAACGGCCTTAAATTTATCGAAAAAACGGGACTTTTCCTCGATGCGGAGCAGGTCGCGGCCGTCCTGAAAAATAAAAAAGCCGGCAAGGCACTTTTTAAAGCAGCCGGGGAATTTGGGGAATACCGCTTCAAGGAAGATGCGATTGACCGGCATGTTGAAAATGTCCTGAGCATCCCCTATATCGACGTCAAGGCCATCCGGGCACGGAAATTTCGCGTAGTGATTGATGCCGTGAACGGCGGCGGTTCTCTTGCCTTGCCCGCATTGCTGGAAAAACTGGGCTGTAAGGTCATTAAACTCCATTGCAGTCCGGACGGCTACTTTCCGCATACGCCGGAACCTCTTCCCGAAAACCTTACAGATCTGATGAAGACGGTGAAAGAAGAAAAGGCCGATCTGGGGCTGGCGGTGGACCCGGACGCTGACCGTCTTGCGGTAGTGGATGAAAAAGGCAATTATCTTTCAGAAGAATATACGCTGGTCATGGCCGCCGAGGTGGTCCTGTCGCAAACACAGGTGAAAGATCCCATTATTGTCACGAATCTTTCCACCACACTGGCGGTAAGCAGGATCGCGGAAAAATATGGGGCTGCGTGTCTGCGTACGGCGATCGGTGAGATCAATGTCGCAAAAAAAATGAAAGAAGTAGCTGCCGTCATTGGCGGCGAAGGCAACGGCGGCGTTATTTCCCCCGACTCCCACCTGGGACGCGACTCGCTGGTGGGCGCTGCCATGGTCCTGCATTTCCTGGCGGGCGACAAACGGCCACTCAGCGAAAAATACGCCGCATTACCGCAATACCGGATGGCCAAGAAAAAAATCGGGATCGCCGGAAAAGATCCCGATGCCATTCTGACGGCACTAAAGCTTAAATTCGCCGCGGAGGACTGCAATACGGTGGACGGGCTTAAGATCAGCTTCCCGGAAAGCTGGGTGCACATGCGCAAGTCCAATACCGAACCCATCCTGCGTGTTTACAGCGAAGCCGCAGACAGCGAAGCGGCAAATGCGCTTGGCGAACGATTTTTGGATGAAATTAAAAACATCATGGAGCAATAGAATGGAACTGGCAAAATACATCGACCACACGCTGTTGAAAGCGGAAAGCACCCAAAATGACCTGGACAAGATCTGCAGTGAAGCCCTTCAGTACGGTTTTGCAGCGGTTTGCGTCAATCCCTGCAACGTAGCCTACTGCGCCGGAAAGCTGAAAGGCAGCCGCGTAAAAGTGGCTTCCGTGATCGGATTCCCCCTGGGTGCTTCGGTCCCGCTGATCAAGGAACTCGAGACCCTGCGTGCAATGGTGGACGGCGCGGAAGAATTTGATATGGTTATCAATATCGGCGCACTGAAAGATCGGAACGACGAAGCGGTTTTCAATGACATCCGGACCGTTGTTCATGCCGCCGAAGGGAAAACGGTCAAGGTTATTATCGAAACCGGCCTGCTCAGCCCTGAGGAAAAGATCCGCGCCTGCCGTCTGGCGTTAAAGGCCGGTGCGCATTTTGTCAAGACCTCGACAGGATTCGGCAAGGGCGGCGCCACTGTAGAAGACGTACGCCTGATGAAAAAAACGGTCGGCGACGCCATGCAAGTCAAGGCCTCCGGCGGCGTCCGCAGTTATGAAGATGCTTTGGCAATGATCGAAGCCGGTGCGACAAGGATCGGAACATCTTCGGGCGTCGCCATTTTAAATGGCGAAAAAGCAGAGTCCGCCTACTGATTTCCTGTTGGATTTTCAGCACTGCTTCCCTATATTCGCCCGTCACAAAATGCAGCCGTGGCGGAATTGGCAGACGCACCAGACTTAGGATCTGGCGCCTTCGGGTGTGGGAGTTCGACTCTCCCCGGCTGTACAAAAACCGAAAGTACGTAACGCATTATTTATGAACAAGTCAACATTTTCACTTTTCTTCCGCTGTAGCATCCTGCTCCTCTCCCTGCTTTTTGCATCCTGCAGGGCCGCAGCTAAAAACGACAGCACAGCGGCAGAAGCAGCAGCTGCCTACAAACCCGACATGGCGCGTTTACGCCTGCATTACGAAGCCCTTAAAAACCATGGCTATGCGGAGGCGGATACGGCCATCCTGATCGACGGTTATGACAACAAACTCTTTCTTGTCCATTCCGGAAGTACGGGAATGAACATTATCCGCAGCTACGACATTTCGGTATCCAAATACGGATACGGCGCCGCAAGAGGCAGCAATCAGACTCCGGGCGGTGTCCACATGATCGCGGGAAAATACGGCAAGGGACAACCTTTGGGAATGTCCTTTTACGACCGGCGGCCGACCGGCGAGATCGCCGGCATTTTTACGGATACGACGGATATCGAGGAAGATCCGGTGACTAGCCGCATTCTCTGGCTGAAAGGGCTGGAAGAACAAAACCGTACTTCCTATTGGCGTTTTATCTATATTCACGGCACTCATGAGGAAGGACTGATTGGAACACCGCAGTCCAAAGGCTGCATCCGTATGCGCAATGCGGACATTATCGAACTTTTCGATCGGGTCCGCGAGGGCAGCTATGTCAATATCATCGAACCCGATACATTAAGATCCGGAGAAGAACTATGAAGAAAATTTGCGTGGTAGGAACGGGATATGTGGGACTGGTCACGGCGGCCGGTCTGGCGGATTTCGGGAATTCGGTCATCGGCGCCGATATCGACGCATCCAAGATCGAGATCCTCCGAAACGGCGGCATTCCCATTTACGAACCCGGTCTCTCGGAGGTTGTGGAACGCAACGTGCGTGCGGGGCGGCTGACCTTTACCACGGATATCGACAGCGCTATCCGGAAATCCAAGGTGATCTTTTCCGCCGTCGGAACTCCGCCGGGCCAAGGCGGCGAAGCCGATCTGCACGCCGTATGGACAGTCGCAGGCTCCTTTGCAAAGAATCTGAACGGCTATAAAGTATTTATTAACAAATCCACCGTTCCAGTCGGTACCGGACAAAAAACCAAGGCCCTGATCCTGAAAGAATCCGGCGGAAATGACAATTTTGACGTGGTTTCCAATCCGGAATTCCTGCGGGAAGGTTCCGCGGTCGGCGATTTTCTCAACCCGGACCGCGTAGTGGTAGGGACACGCAGCAAAAAGGCACAGGACATCATGCGGGATGTCTATCATGCGCTGATCATCCGGAATGTCCCCTATGTTGAGACCAATATTAAAAGTGCCGAAATGATCAAGTATGCTTCAAACGCCTTTCTGGCGGTAAAGATCACCTACATCAACGAAATCGCGAATCTCTGCGATATTGTCGGCGCGGACGTTAACGAGGTCGCCAAAGCCATGGGAATGGACGGCCGCATTTCCCCAAAGTTTCTGCATGCCGGACCCGGTTTCGGGGGCAGCTGTTTTCCTAAAGACACAATGGCGCTGGTAGATATTTTCACGCGGAACGGGATACGCAGCCGTCTGGTGGAAGCCGCCATCGAAGCCAACGAACTCCAAAAACGCGGCGTGGTCGAAAAACTGAAGTCCGTGATGCCCGACCTGAAAGGCAAGGTCATTGCCATTCTGGGCCTGGCCTTTAAGCCCAATACCGACGACACCCGTTTTTCCCCGTCGAAAGTAGTGATCCCCTTGCTCCGGGAGGAAGGCGCGGAAGTGCAGGTCTATGATCCCGTCGCGGCCGATGATTTTCGCCGGGAATTTTCCGATCTTGACTATAAGCAAAACGTTTACGAAGCCATCAAAGGCGCCGATGCACTGATCCTGATGACCGAATGGAACGAATTCCGCAGCCTGGACCTGAAACGCGTCAAAACCCTTCTTCGTCAGCCCGTTTTTATCGATACGCGGAATATCTACGATCCCTGCGATATGCGCGAAAAAGGCTTTATCTTTGTCTGTACCGGAAGAAGCAACTGCGATGAATAAGAACAACATCCACATCGTTCCGGCCCCCATTCCAGGACTTCTGCACCTGCGTCCGCAACTGCATGAAGACCCGCGCGGACTCTTTCTGGAGAGCTACCGGGACAGCATCTATGCCGAACTGGGGATCCCCGATACCTTTGTCCAGGATAATGTGGTCCGCTCGGTGAAAAATGTGTTCCGTGGACTGCATTTTCAGCGCCCGCCCTTTGCGCAAGCTAAGCTGATTACCCTGATCACCGGTGAAATTCTGGACGTAGTGCTGGATCTGCGAAAAGACAGCAAAAGTTATCTGCAGACCGCACTGTTTCCCCTTCAGGCAGACAAACACGAACAATTGTACATCCCGGCGGGCTTTGCCCACGGCTATTACGTGATCTCCGAAGAAGCCATCATCAGTTATAAAGTTTCCCGGCCATATGCCCCCGAATACCAGTCGGGCATACGCTGGGATTCCCCGGAACTGCAACTCCAGGAACAGTTTCGCAGTCCCCTCCTTTCCGAACAGGATCGCCATTTGCCAAACCTTAAGAGTTTTTTAAACGAATACAAATTTTCATTTTGATTTTTCTCCGCCCTTCCTTATTTTTTCCCGTTCGTTTCAAAGAATAAAAGCAAGGAGTTCTTATGCGTTTTTTGGATAAACTAAAGACAAAAGATATTCAGTTCGGTATTATCGGTTTGGGTTACGTCGGACTGCCTTTGGCCGTGGAAGTTGCCAAAGTGGGCATCTCCGTCACCGGAATTGAGATCGACAAGGAAAAGGTCCGCCGGATCAACGAAGGGATAAATTATATAGGGGATATTAAGGACGATGATCTGAAACATGTCGTTGAAAAAGGGCTCCTGCACGCCACCCTGGATTTTTCGGTGATTCAGGATATGGATGTTATCAGCATTTGTGTTCCTACGCCGCTGAACAAGCTGAAGGATCCGGACATGTCCTTTATCACTTCCGCCCTGGAAGAGATCGTAAAACATATACACAAGAACCTGGTAATCATTCTGGAGTCCACCACCTATCCCGGAACCACCCGCGAGTATATGCTTCCCAAGCTCGAAGAATCGGGCCTGAAATGCGGCAAGGATTTTTATCTGGCCTTTTCCCCCGAACGCGTGGATCCCGGCAATCCGCAGTACCACACCAAAAACACACCCAAGGTACTGGGCGGTGTAACCGATATCTGTACCGAACATGCCAATGCGGTGTATACACAGATCTTTGACAGCATCGTTCCCGTCAGTTCAGCCGAGGCCGCCGAAATGGCAAAGCTGCTTGAAAACACTTTCCGTATGATCAATATCGGTCTGGTAAACGAACTGGCAATCATGTGCGACCGTCTGGGTGTGGATGTCTGGGAGGTCATTGATGCCGCCGCTACCAAGCCCTTTGGCTTTATGAAATTCTACCCGGGACCGGGACTGGGCGGACACTGCATTCCCATCGATCCGCATTACCTCAGCTGGAAAATGAAGACCCTGAATTACAAAACCAAGTTCATCGATCTGGCGGCAGAAGTCAACACTTCCATGCCCGAATATGTCGTTCAGACCCTGATGGAAGGCTTGAACATGCATTCCAAAGCCCTGAGAAATTCCAATATTCTGCTCCTGGGCATGGCTTACAAGAACGATATTGACGACCTGCGCGAATCCCCGGCTTTTGATGTATTCAAGTCACTGGAACAACGCGGAGCCACGGTTGCTTATCACGATCCTTACTGCCCCAGGTTCGCCTGGAACGGCGCTTATGTCGAATCTCTGCCCCTGGATAAGGAACTCCTGAAATCCATGGATGCGGTTGTGATCACTACGGCGCATAAGAGCATTGATTATCAGTTTATTGTTGACAATTCCCAGCTGATCATCGACAGCCGCAATGCCACAAAGGGACTCCGGAATATCGAAGGCAAGGTCCTGCGCATGGGCGGCGGCCGCACATTGGACGAATAATCCTTAAATCAAGAATAAGAGCCCCGTTCTCTGAACGGGGTTTTTTGTATCAATGAAAGCACTTGCACTCTACATCCATATCCCCTTCTGCCGGCGCAAATGCGGCTATTGCGACTTTTACAGCGTTTGCAGTGAGAAACAGATTCCCGCTTATTGCGAAGCGGTATGCCAGAGCCTGGAATATCAAAGCGGGACATGGGCTGCCAAACATGAAATCCGCAGCATCTATTTCGGGGGAGGAACACCCAATCTGTTAAGCGCAAAACAATTGTCGGACATACTGGGAACGATTCGCAGCCGATTCATACTGGCAAAGGACATCGAAAGCACGATTGAGATCAATCCGGAATTTTCGCATAGCCGCGCGGCCTTGCAGGAACTCCGGGATTTGGGTTTTAACCGTCTTTCTATCGGCATACAATCTCTCAAAAACAGCGATCTGCGTCTGCTCGGACGGCTTCATTCATCCCGTACTGCAATAAGCTGTCTCAAGCAGGCCCGGAAGTATTTCGATAACATTTCCACGGACCTGATCTACGCCATACCGGGGCAATCGCTTGCAAGTCTGAAAAGCAATGTCAACCGGCTCCTCCGATTTACTCCCGAACATATCTCGGCATATAACCTCAGCTGTGAAGAAGGCACCCCGCTGGCCGGATCCGTGGCTGCCGGAAGAGTCCGGCTTGCCGATGAGGAGACGGAACGTGAACAATTCCTGTTCTTGCATGAATATCTTCAGCATAAAGGTTATGAACATTACGAAATTTCCAACTACGCCCGGCCCGGTTTTCATAGCCGTCATAACAGCGCTTACTGGCAGAATCAGCATTATCTTGGTATCGGTCCCTCGGCGCACTCTATGCTTTACAATACACGTTATCATTATAGCGCAGATCTGAAAGCGTACCTGGAAAAACCCGGACCTTTTCACCAGTCCGAGCCTGCCCTGGAGTCCGAAAAGATTATTACCGCATTGCGCACAAGCATCGGCCTGGATTTAAAGCAATTGAAAGCGGAAACCTCCTTCAACGTGCTGGAATACGCAAAAAACCACCCGGATTGGCTTCTGCAAAAGGATTCCCGAATTTATTGTACGCTGGAGGGATGGCTGATGCTGGACAGCATTTTGCCGGATCTTATCTGAAAAGGTTAAGGTTAAGATTAAGATTAAGCGCTGGAATTATCCTGTGTCCCTGTCTGAAGAATGTCGAGTTGTCGAGGCGCCTGCCCGCCATAGTCTTGACGAAGGCGGGTTGATTTGTTGATATGCGTTTTGATTCAACATTGAAGATTCAAAATTCAAGGTAATTCCGCTGACCAGGCTTCCGAAGTTCCGAACTTCCCAAGCTCCTCTCTTAGCGTCTTCTGTCGTCGAACCAGCGCCGGAATCAAGGTTCAAAGCTCAATGTTTGGACTTCCTATATTTTTGTGGACACGCAGATAAGCCTTATATTAATATGAGAAACAAAAAGGAGTAAAGATGCGTGAGACAAAAAGATATTTTCCGCGGGAGTTCAAGACAGAGGCCGTGGAA
>JAQVTR010000115.1 GCA_028699915.1 Fidelibacterota bacterium | reverse complement strand
AATTATAGACTTTTATCAGATCGTCAGGGCATTTTTGGATTATGTCAGCGGAAAAAGAGATGGTCATAAGATCCTCACTCCATCCACGTGAATGCTCACGAGTTCATCATACACTGCAATCATTCTCTGAATCTGTTCTATCGACGCATCCGCGCGAACGACAAACCTCTCAAATTTCGTAGTTACAACCTGTCCATGATCAATCTTTCCCATACTTCTCACTCCCGCCCATGCACCGCACAGGCGACCCCCATGACAAAGGCTGACCCAATCATCCCGCGTGCATCAGCACATCAGCCCGAAGGGCGCGGGTTGATTCGGTCAGACTGGAAAGTGCCAGGCTTGTGTGTGTGCTGCCCTAGCCCTCCTGAGAGCGCCCCTCCGCTCGTGTGGGCTCCTCTGCATCAGCAGGGCAAGCCCACCGTGGGGCGGCGGCGCGCTCGGCGGGCGACGGGCGATCAACCGTTCATACTGCAATATCCCAGGCATAGAAGGGTTCTGGGGTGGGGATGATCTGCTTTTTTCGTCCACCAGAACCGGGAACTTTGACACCAGGTATTTTGATCACCTCATGCCAGCCTCGTGCAGTGTATGTCGAGACTTCCTTGCATTCATTGCTCCCCTCAAAGACCATGGGGAATCCACAGTTCGGGCAGCGTAGTAGGTCCGAGACCTGGCCCACCCAATCGGGTTTCAGTTTCTGGGGTGAGCAGATGCCGAAATATCGATAGGCTCTGTGGTTGGCTGTTAACGGTGTGAACGTGTGAGACAAGACGTAAAACGCGACTCCCTGGACCGCGTCGAGGGAATTGAGTTTTCTGATCATTTTGTATTCATAGTCGTGCGTTCCTTGTTTGATTGGAATGCCCTTCCCGTAGCATATTGCGTGGACGTGTGGCGACCAGAGCAGCGCGTCCATGCCGAGCCCGGACCGTCTCCAGGCTTCGTAGCGGTTCACTTTCAGTTTGTCGGCGAGTTCCGCGAGTTCTGCCTGGTAACTCGGTTTGATCCTCCAGGGGTGGATTACCAGCAGCCCGCCGGTGAATCCGAAATCGAGAGCCTTCTGTTTCGCTTGTTTCCAGTCAACGGTGTCGATGTCAAAGGTAATGTGCCTGGGGTGGTGTTGTGAGACGCCCGCCTCGAATGCCCCCCATGTACGGGCGGCTGCCCGTTCAGCAGCGCGGCGAGCCCAGGTTCCCCAGCACTGAGGGCACTCGACCCGTCCGCAGCTGCTGGACCGGGTTTCGATCTCGCACTTGCACTTTTGGCAAACCATAGTCACCGGCAACCCGGGATTTTCGCAAAGTGGACCTGTCCCGACCATTGCAAAAACCGGTTCTTCGGGGTGCTTAGCATTTGGCACAGTATCAAGATACATCGGATTTTGGGACTCAAAGTCCCGTAGATCATGATCTACCATGCGTAGTACCCCTTAGATCATTACAGCTGTAGATCCTTACAGATGTAGTATAGCGTAGATCATGATCTACCGCGATCACAAAAACCGTCATGAGTGCTCCTCAAGGTGCCGGATGGTCTAATCAATGGTTCTCAACGGGAGCCAGCGTGATGCCCGTCCCGTCTGGACGAGATACTCGATGTGTCCATGACGGCGGTGTGATTCTTGCCCGGAGTAGTTCGATCGTTTTGTCATCTCAAAACCACCCACGATCCCAGCCTGGCATATCACTCTCTTTCCATGCGCACGGGATTTCGGGACGTGCAATACCGTATTGTGCCAGTGTCGCCTGGGGAGAGTCGAGAGTTTTCTGATTTCTAGTGATTCGATGGAAAATAGGCTGTTCGGGTGTATTATCCGGAACACTTATATCATGTGGAATTATACTCATAGATTGCAACTCATTCTGTTTGATGCAGCATTACCTCCTGCATCAAAGGTTTTCATAAGTTCTTTCCTCACTTTGTCGCAGGGATTGTTTCGGTCGTCGCGGTTTCTGTCGCTGACTGGTCGATTTTTGCGAGCGTGTGCATCTGATATGATGCATGTGTCCACATTGCCCAGATCGCAAACCCATAGACGGGCGCGCAGGCGATAGCCCCAATGATTACGAGTTCATCCAAAAATTTCAACCTCGAATCAATGATTATCCTTGTCATTTGATATAAGGCGTTCTCCGGTCTCCAGAAGCGTGTTAACCCGTTTTTGTTGACAACAGCGGTGATTTGGACAGATGTAGTGCCAGAAGATTCCAAACCCCGCGAGCGATGATCCGAGATTTGTGAGTGCCTGAATCGCCAGGTCGTCGAGTTGTATCATAGATTTTAGTCAACTGTTTTGCATTTACATTCTCGTCCAAAACAACTACAATCATTATACTATTGTTCGTTAAAGGCAAGAAAACCATGAAATAACCGATATGCGAAAGACGTCTTGCGAGCCCTTCTTGCATAGAGTACCCGCCCGCCTCTTTCGGACATCAGTCCGAATTCGGAAAAATCCCCGCCGCTCCACCCGTGCGCGCGCTGCGTATCGACGATCCACCGATCTCTCA
>JAQVTR010000013.1 GCA_028699915.1 Fidelibacterota bacterium | reverse complement strand
TCAACCCGGCGGACGGAGACCTTGTTGGAGATATCCGGTTCGGAACGATTCATTTACTTCAGGTTCTCCGGATTGAGTTTTTCGAGTTCCGGCAAGACAAAGCGGCCGTTCATTCGGACCAGGACATCGTCAAGCCAAATCTCTCCGCCGCCGCATTCCGGCGTCTGACGCAGGACCAGATCCCAGTGTATGGCCGAGCGGTTGCCGTTAAAGGCATTGTCATAGGCGTTTCCCGGCGTAAAGTGGATAGATCCGGAGATCTTTTCGTCAAAAAGAATATCTTTCATCGGACGATTGATGTAGGGATTCAGACCAAAGGCAAATTCTCCCACATAGCGGGCGCCTTCATCCGTATCGAAAATGGCGTCCAGTTTTTCCTGTTCGTCGCCATCGGCCTGGACGATCTTTCCGTCTTTAAAATGCAGGGTGATGTTTTCAAAGATCGTACCCTGATACAGCGTTGGCGTATTGTAGGCGATCACGCCGTTCACACTGTTTTTCACCGGAGCGGTAAAGACTTCGCCGTCAGGAATATTCCGCAAGCCGCAGCTTTTCAGGACCGGAATATCTTTAACGGAGAAAAACAGATCCGTAGCTCCGGGACCTTTGATATGCACCTTGTTGGTTTTTTCCAGCAAAGCGACCAGCGCATCTTCCGCCTTAGCCATTTTGGGATAATCCAGGGTGCAGACATTAAAGTAAAATTCTTCAAAGGCTTCCGTGCTCATTCCGGCCTGTTGCGCCATGGAGGGCGTCGGCCAGCGCAGAACCACCCATTTGGTCTTGGGCACGCGGATGCGGGTATGTACCTTTTCGCTCCAGAGCATTTGATAGCGTTTCAGATCCGCAGCAGGGACATCCGAAAGTTCCGTGATGTTCCAGCTGCCGCGAACGCCGATATATGCCTGCATGTTTTTCATGCGGAAAGCTTCATAATCGCCGCTGAAGGCGATCTGTTCATCGCCGGCGCCGCGGTACAGTTCACGCTGAACGGCATTGGATTTCAAGGTGACAAAGGGATTCCCCCCATGCTCACGGACGCTTTTTATCAGAAGTTTTACAAAAGATTCGGGAATATCGATCGCTTCAATGAGAACATTTTCCCCTTTTTGGACATTAGTGGAATAGCTGACCAGCAATTCCGCCAGTTTCTTTTCACGTTGATCGTACATTACCGTTCTCCTTTATCAATAATTCAATTTCGTGATCATTATACACTTTTATTCCTTCACGGTCAAAGTATTTTACCGTTATGCCTCTCCCCGGCACCCGAATCCTGCGGAAACTGCCGTCGTAGATCTCCGGATTGCCGCAGGAGGGCGAGAGGCTCTTCATTAATGCCAGACCGGCATGGCCGGTTTTTGCGATCAGCAAGGCCGCTTCGGCTCCGCGATAAAAATTTCGGCTGACATCCCGGCCTTCGGCGTTTACAATCCTTTCATCCTCCTGAATTTCCGCAGGGATGCGCGGCGTAGGCAAGCCTCCCAGCTGTTCCGGACAGATGGGGATCAGCGTAAAATGTTCCATCAGACGCTGGATCTCTTCTTGCTCCATGGGGAGGGATTCTGCGTCATAACGACAAGGAACGCCCAGGAGACAGGCGGAGATCAGCAGTTTTTGTTTTTCCGGCTTGTTCATGCTAGTTCACTCTTAAGCAGTAAAAGGGCGGATCGTTTGCCCAATTTGATCAGCGTTTGATCGAACTGTCCGAAAGCTTGCGTTCCGGCTTTGTCCGAATCTGCCAGGACCTGCCAGAGAGATCCGCCGAGATCAAAATGCGCATTTTTATCGGGCGAACAATTCAACAGAACCGCCAGACTTCGATCCGGAGCATCAATACGATATCCGACCGCAAAGGGATTCTCTTTGTCATACAGTGCCCGGATACTTTCTCGCGCAGCTTTGCGAAGTTCCGGAAATTGTCTGCGCAGCGCAAACAATGCGCGGTAATACTCAAGCAATTCCGCATTAATGCGCATATCCGCATCATTCAGATAATTGGTCTCGTTGTCCTTGGAATAGGAATCATCATCCAGTTCGCCCGCATGCGGATCATTGACATCCGGAACTTCTGCAATCACCTTGGAACGTGCAAATTCCTGCCCGGCGTGAATCATCGGAATGCCCTGGGAAAAAGCAAGCACAAAAGCCGCCATGCGGTGCAGGCGGGATTCCGTTTGTGACAGCCGTACATGCTTATCGTGATCCTTCAGAACGCGTTTGCCTTCGTCCCGCAGACAAATGCGGATAAAATCCCCCAAAGTAAAGCCGTCATGAGACTCCAGATAGTTCAATGAATAGCGGGAATCCGCAACGATTCCACCGTCTTCCTGCAGCGAACCGCTTAAAAAGCGAAACACCGATTTTGCCGTAACATCTGCCGCTGCGAAAAGGAATCCTGGCCGTTTTTCGGGATTTTCTCCCTTGATGCCGTTCCGGAAATGGTCGTTCCACACAGCATATCCCAGCCCGCTCAACTGTTGCGGGAAATAGCGTTTTCCCCAGGGTTCTCCGATGAGGATAGCATGCGGATTAACAAATCTTGCCCGTTCGCGGACCTGCATCAGGGTTTCATCTTCCAGAATTCCCGCAAGATCAAAACGAAAACCGTCAATGTGATATTCCCGCATCCAGTATTCTACGCTGTCAAGGATCAGCTGACGCATGACCGGGGATTCGGAATTCACATCGTTCCCGCAGCCGCTAAAATTTTCAGAAAAATGCAAATAATGGTCGGCGGCCAAATCCCGCAGCGGATTATGGTTGTATTGGCTGATATGATTATAAACCACATCCATGATCACGGCGATCCCCGCTTTATGCAACGCTTTGATCAGGTCTTTAAGCGCTTTTACATCCTTGCCTTGCGGGTCGCACCATACGCCTTTATCCCGGCTGGCATCCGCCGCGTAGATGTTTGCCGGCGCAAAGAAAAAGGAAGTCATGTATCCCCAGTGATTGTAAGCGTAGGGGTTCCAGTCGTTAAAGACCTTCTCCGTTTCCGTTTTATAGGGAGGCTCATGATTGGCAAACAGCATAAGCGGCTGAAATTCCACAGCATTGATCCCCAGTTCCCGGAAATAGGCAATACGCGAGTGCGCTGCTTCATAGCTCCCCCCCTGCGGCGTTTTACTTGCGGGATGCGCCGTCAGATCGCGGAGATGGCATTCGTAGATCAGCAGATCGCGCGGATCCCGGACCGGGATAAAATCATCATTTTCCCATTCATACGGCACAAAATCGATACGGCCTCGGGCATCCTGCCGGTAATCGTTACGGGTCGCAAGCGCCCGGGCATAGGGATCTGCCGTATAATGCTTGTTACCGTCGATCAAATAAGCATAGTACAGTCCCTGGAGATCCGCGATATCCGAATATTCCCACCAGCCTCCTCCGATCATGCGCATGGGAAATAGCTGTAGGGGTTTTTCATCCTGGCAGGAAGAAAAGATCGCCAGTCGCAGCACCTTGGCATAAGGCGCATATAAGGTAAAATAGGTACGGCTTCCGATGCGTTGACATCCGGGTGGATGCTTCATGAACAATTAGTCTCCGATAACTTGACAAAGTGTTAGAACATAGCGGGTAAGATCATGTTTGACGCGTTGGGCGGTTTCGCTGACCTCTTCATGGGTCAGGGGCTGTTCGCTGATTCCGGAAGCCCAGTTGGTTGCGCAGGAAAAGGGATAGACCCGCATGCCGTTTTCCCGGGCCCACATGATTTCCGGCATGGTGGACATCCCGACCAGATCGCCGCCCAGAGCCCGAAAATAGCGGATCTCCGCGGGTGTTTCATAGGAAGGTCCGGTCGTCCAGATGTAAACGCCTTCTCCAAGGCGGATCCCGGCTTCTTTTGCGGCAAACATGGCGATCTGCCGTTCTTTATCGGTTGTTTTTGCGGTCCCGGCTTTCAATGCGCGCGTAAGGTGGGTCATGTCAATACAATCCCGGATCAGCAGGATATCGCCGGGCTGATGCAAAGGATCCATCAGTCCCGCTGCGTTGGTAATGATCACATCCGGAATATTCAACGCACGGAAACTGCGCATAATGGTAAGAATGTCATCCAGACTGTATCCTTCGTAATAATGGAATCGTCCCTTTGCGGCAAGTACCGGTACGTTCCCGATATCACCGCAGACAAAGGCGCCTTCATGTCCGGCAACCGTTGATCGCGGAAAGTCCGGGATATCGGCGTAAGACAGCTTTTTCCGGATTCTCATAGAATCGACGAGGTTGTTTAAACCGCTGCCGAGTACAATGCCGATCCGGGGTCCTAAGTCAGCAAAAGCGTTTTTTAAAAAATCTTCAAAAAGGTCTTTATTTCTCTTCATAGCTTACTTTTTATGTTTTAACGCATCTGCGAGATCTTCAAAAGGCAGTTCAGAAACGGTATTGTTGAACATGGATTTCAATTGAAGCCGGCGGTTCTTGATCTCATCATCGCCGATCACCGCGGTATGTTTTGCTTTTTTGCGGTTCGCTTCGCGCAGCATGGCTTTCAGGCTGCGTCCCAGCAGGTCCACATAAACCGAAATACCCGCATCGCGCAATGTTTGTGCGATCGGCATGGCGGTATTCAGCGCATGACTGTCCATGGGTGCAAGGTAGAGGTCCATTCCGGCTTCCTCCTCCGTAAAAAGTCCCTCGGCTTCCATTGCAAGGATCAGGCGTTCCATTCCTGCGGCAAAACCGACAGCGGGCGTTTCGGGTCCGCCGAGTTCCATAAGGAGCTTGTCATAACGTCCTCCGCCGCAGAGCGCATCCTGGGCACCCAATGCGGTCCCCTTGATCTCAAAAGTCGTCCGGGTATAATAATCCAGCCCGCGGACCAGTGCGGGATTGACTTCATAGGGAATAGCCATAACATCCAGCAATTCGCGGACCCGGGTAAAATGTTCTGCGTCTTCGCTTGAAAGATGATCCAGGATTGAGGGTGCGTAGTTTTTCAAGATCTCGGCGCAGCCGGGGTTTTTGCAATCAAAAAGGCGCAGAATATTTCCTTCAAAGCGCGTATTGCAGGTTTCGCAAAGGGAATTTTTATGGGGTTCCAGTGTTTTTTTCAATATTTCTGTATAGCGTTTCCGGGTATCCGTGCTTCCGATAGAATTGATATGCAGAACATAATTTCTTAATCCGAGTTCACGATAAATGCTGCAGGCCAGGGCAATGACCTCCGCATCCGCTTCGGGCAATGCGGAACCGATCACCTCCACACCGTACTGATGGAATTGCCGCTGGCGTCCTGCCTGTGGGCGTTCCTGCCGGAACAGCGCTCCGAGGTACCAGAGTTTATGAACCGGAGCATCCTGCCAAAAATGGTGCTGAATATAGGCACGCGCCACCGATGCCGTCAGTTCGGGTCGCAAGGTCAGGCTCTCGCCTCCCTTGTCGCTAAAGGTATACATCTCCTTGCTGACAATATCCGAAAACTCCCCGACTCCGCGGGCAAAGAGGGCGGTATTTTCAAAGACGGGCGTACGGATTTCCTGATAGCAAAAGGATGCAAATACCTTTTGCAGGACCTTTTCCACCTTTTGCCATTTTGCGATCCCGGAGTTCAGGATATCGTGCGTTCCCTTGATACTCTTCAATTCCTGCATCTTTCACCTATACCATGCCGGCGATCGCATCCCGGGCGGTATCCAGGTCGCGTTCCTTGACATAAATGATCGTAAAGGAGCCGGAAGCGGAACTTCCTTCGACCTTCAGCGCCGCCTGCATGATGTCCTGCTTTGAGCGGAAGGGAATTCCCTTATCACGCAGGACATTTTTGACCATTTCTGCCAGCATATCATTTTGAAATTCGACTAATTTTACTTCTTTTTCCTTCATATGCGTCCCTTTCAGCATAAAATAAGCAAAAAGGGCTGAAATATTCCCATAAAAATTAAAATATTTTTGGGAACTGCGTTTTTTTTTAATATCTTTGAAAATAAAAGTAAGTCGAGGCCGATCATGAAAAAACTCCTATTTCCCTTATTGATCATTGCCGTCATCTTCTCTTCCTGTGCCAGCAAGCCCAAACCTGCTGCCGCACCGATCCTGATCCAGAGCGATGACATCAATATCACCCTTCTGGACAACAAGATCGAAAATCTGCGGGATACCATGACCCTGGCATTTGCATCCATGGATGAATACTATATCCAGCGGACCACTAAGCTGCATGCCAAACTGGACCGCATGGAAGCCGAGGTCATGGAAATGGATATGCAGTCGGATACACTTATTGCCGTAATCGATCAGATGAATGCCTATCTCCGGGAACTGAACAGTCTGCCGATCTTCTTCGGTTCACCCAAGGTAATTGCCGAACAGACGGTAAAAACACCCGAAGAACTGATTGGAAAGGTTCCGGAAGAAGAGATCATTATCAAACCTGAAGTCATTGTGCCGGAAGTCAAGGTCAAGGAAGCGGTAAAGGCTGATCCCTACCTAACCCAGTACAAAGATGCCCTGAACAAATTCTACTATCAGCGTTACAGTGAAGCCATTGAAGTATTTGAACGGCTTTTAATGGAAAATCCGCAGCATGAACTGGCCGGAAACGTTCAGTACTGGGTCGGCGAAAGTTATTATGCGCTGCGCCAGTACAAGAAAGCCTACAATGCCTTTAATATGGTCTTTAATACCAATGCCTTCGACAAGTATGACGACACGCAGCTCAAGCTGGGTTTCTGTTATTTCAAGATGGGCAAAATGCGCTCTGCCATCCAGGAATTCCAGAATCTGATCACCTTTTATCCCAACAGCGAGCATGTAACCATTGCGATCCGACAGATCGGGATCATTGAACAATACGCAAAGTAAAAGATCGTATATATCAAAACGATGAAAGCCCCCGTTTGTAATCGGGGGTTTTTTGTATGGTATATAATTTGGGCAAATTCATTGAGTCAATGCGACGACGCAATCCGTTTCCCGCGGCCTAAACCCGGTATTCATCCCAGCTCTTGATCTGCAGAACCGTCTGACGCACATCGCCCAACGCCTCGAAAAGGCGCATGGCAAGCTGACGGTTGGTGATAAGAGGAACAGCATAATCGACCGCCGTGCGGCGGATAATGTAGTCGTTGGTCAATTCGTCTTCGTGAAAGTTCTTCGGAATATTGATGACCAGGTCCAGCGTACCGCTCTTGAGAATATCCAGGACATTCGGTTGCAGCTTGTCGAGCGGCCAGTGCAATACGGTACTGGGAATTTCATGTTGCATCAGGAAATCTGCCGTACCGCCCGTTGCATAAAAACGTACTCCCATGGACTGCAGCTTTTTTAATCCTTCCAGCATTTCAGCTTTGGATTCCGTAGGTCCGGACGAGACAAGGATGCTTTTGACCGGAAAGCGGAAGCCCACCGATATCAGCGCCTTGATAAAGGCTTCGTGAAAATTGTCTCCTATGCAGGCTACTTCGCCGGTTGAGGACATTTCAACACCGGTTGCGGGATCCGCGCCGCGCAGGCGTGTGAACGAAAACTGCGGCGCTTTAACGGCGACATACTCATAATCGTAAAGCGGGATACGGACCTTTTCCTGTTTTTCGCCCAAAATAACCTTCGTGGCAATCTCTATAAAATTTTTTCTCAGGGTCTTGGAAACAAAAGGAAAACTCCGGGAAGCCCGCAAGTTACATTCAATGACCCGCACTTCGTTATTTTTTGCAATATACTGAATATTGAAAGGACCGTTGATCTTCAGTTCGCGTGCGATGTCCGCCGAGGTTCTGCGGATCTGACGTTCCGTTTCAAAATAGGTGCGCTGCGGAGGCAGGACCAGGGTCGCATCCCCCGAATGCACGCCCGCATTCTCGACGTGCTCCGAAATGGCATAACAGATAATATTTCCGTCCTGGGCAACGGCATCGAATTCCAGTTCCTTGGCATTTTCATAGAATTTGCTGATCACTACGGGATATTCGCGGGATACATCGGCCGCCACCTGCAGGAATTGGGTCAGTTCCCGGTCGCTGCTTGCAACGGCCATGGCTGCTCCGGAAAGCACATAAGAGGGCCTCACCAGTACCGGATAAGCGACCTTATTTGCAAAGACAAGGGCGGATTCCGTATCTGTCAGCGCCTTCCATTCGGGCTGCTTGATCTCCAGTTCGTCCAGCATCGCGGAAAATTTGCTGCGGTTTTCGGCGCGGTCAATGCTTTCCGTTACGGTTCCGAGGATGTTCATTCCGTTTTGATGAAGGCGGAGCGCAAGATTGTTGGGGATCTGTCCGCCCATGGAAAGGATCAGACCTTCAGGTTCGGTCTTTCTGTAGATCTCGCGTATGGTCTCAAAGGTCAGTTCTTCAAAGAAAAGGGCATCAAATTCATCGTAATCGGTGCTGACCGTTTCAGGGTTACAGTTGATCATGATAACCTTTTTCCCCAATTCCCGGGCGGTTTTTCCGGCGATCACACAGCACCAGTCAAATTCCACACTGGAACCAATTCGGTAGGGTCCGCCGCCCATAATGGCTACGGCGTTACGCAAATCCCCGGTATCATCATCACCACTGCCGTTGTAGGTTAAATAAAGGTAATTGGTAATGGCCGGGTACTCGGCAGCTACCGTGTCGATTTGCCGGATTACCGGATGAATGCCGGCTTTTACCCGCATTTGATAAACGTCCTCTTCCTCCCTACCGCTCAGAATGGCGATCTGTTCATCCGAAAAACCTTTTTTCTTCGCTTTTAGCAGAAGTTCCGTATCCGTTTCTTTTTTGTTTTCCAAATGCGCAGCCAGCTCAACAATCTTGAAGATCCTTCCCAGGAACCATTTGTCGATACGCGTCAGTTCGTAAACCTGTTCGATACTGTAGCCCTGGCGGAATGCGTCGGCGACTGCAAAAAGGCGTTCGTCACTGGGTTTACTGAGCAATTCTTCCGGACTTGCTTCAGAAACGCTGCGGGCGTTGGCCACCAGACCCCGGGCGCCAATGCCCAGCATACGGATCGCTTTCTGCAGGGCTTCTTCAAAATTCCGTCCAATCGCCATGACCTCACCGACAGATTTCATAGCTGAACCGATGTAACGCGAAACATTACGGAATTTTTTCAGGTCCCAGCGTGGCATTTTGACAACAATATAGTCCAGAGCGGGTTCAAAAAAGGCCGAGGTCCCGGTAATGCTGTTTGACAGTTCATGCAAACCGTGACCCAGTGCCACTTTCGCGGCAATAAATGCCAAAGGATAACCGGTTGCCTTGGATGCCAGCGCCGAACTGCGGGAAAGCCGCGCATTGACCTCGATCACGCGGTAATCCTCGGAATCCGGGTCCAGCGCATACTGAATGTTGCATTCGCCTACCACTCCAAGATGCCGGATCACGCGGATACCGATCTCGCGCAGTTTATGGTATTCCCGGTTATTCAGCGTCTGGCTGGGCGCCACGACGATACTTTCACCGGTGTGAATACCCAAAGGATCGACGTTTTCCATGTTGCATACGGTAATGCAGTTGTCATACTGATCCCTTAAGACCTCGTATTCGATCTCTTTCCAGCCGCCCAGGTATTCTTCAATGAGAATTTGTTTGGTATAGCTGAAGGCTTTTGAAGCCAGTTCCGTCAGTTGTTCCTCGCTGCGGCAGACACCGCTACCGAGTCCGCCAAGCGCGTAAGCGATACGGAGCATGACGGGATATCGGATCTCCGCAGCGAATTCCAGGGCTTCTTCCAGGGATGCAACCGCCTTGCTTCGGGGATATTTTACCGCGATCTGATCCAGGGCAAGATTGAATTTTTTCCGGTCTTCGGTATTGCGAATGGTGTCAACCGGAGTACCCAGCACTTTCACGCTGTATTTGTCCAGAATACCGTTCTCTTCCAGTTCCATGCCGCAATTCAGCGCGGTCTGTCCGCCAAAGCTCAGCAGAATACCGTCCGGCCGTTCTTTCTTCAGGATTTCCTCGACAAAGCTTACATTGACCGGCAGGAGATAAACTTTATCGGCAAGATAATCCGAGGTCTGGATCGTGGCAATGTTCGGATTGATCAAAATCGTGTAAATACCTTCTTCCTTAAGCGCCTTTATTGCCTGGGATCCCGAATAATCAAACTCCCCCGCTTCCCCGATCTTGATCGCTGCGGAACCGAGGATTACCACTTTTTTGATCTTTTTTTTCATGCTTCTCCTGCCGGATTAAAAAAAACGTTTGAATTCATCAAAGACAAAACCCGTATCAACAGGACCGGGTACGGCCTCGGGATGGAACTGTGTTGACAGTATGGGCAAATTTTTATGCCAAAGTCCTTCATTGGTACCGTCGTTCAAATTTTCGAACCAGGGTATCCAAGCTGCGGGAATACTTTTGCTGTCTACGGCAAAACCGTGATTTTGGGTCGTAACGTAGGCATGCCGGCTGAGCCTGTCGATGACGGGCTGATTCTGACTGCGGTGTCCGTAAGGCAGTTTGAAGGTTTTTGCTCCCGCCGCCTGTCCGATCAGCTGGTGGCCCAGACAGATACCCAGAAGAGGTTTCCGCTGACGGAAAAATTCCCGGATCTTCTCGTTCATAAAAGCATATTTTGCGGGATCCCCGGGTCCGCTGGAGAGAACGACGCCGTCATAGCGGATATTGGTGTAATCATAAAAATAAGGGACCCGTATTACCTTTAGATCCCTTTTAACGAGGTCTGCGATAATGCTGTTCTTACAGCCGAAATCGATCAGCAGTACGCTTTTTTCGCCGCTGCCGTATTCAACCGGTTCCCGAACACAGACTTTCTCGATCAGCATGTCCTTATTGGGATCATAAAAATCGATAGCATTGTCTCCCTGCTCGATCTTTCCCAACATGGTGCCGCTTTCGCGCAGGATCTTGGTCAAAGCCCGTGTGTCGACCCCGTAAATGCCCGGCACTTGTTCTTTTTTCAGCCAGGCATCCAGGCTCATTTTTGCATTCCAGTGGCTGTAATTTTCCGAAAGATCGCTGATAATAAAAGCAAAGGTCCGGATCTTCGGCGATTCCCACTGAAAATTCAAAATGTCACCGGTATTTTCATCGGGTACACCGTAGTTCCCAACCAGCGGATAGGTTGAACAAAGAAGCTGACCGTAATAGGAGGGATCTGTCAGGGCTTCGGGATAACCGACCATACCGGTATTGAAAACCACTTCTCCGGCGGCTGGCTGCAGGGCACCGAAAGCCTCCCCCTCAAAAACCATTCCGTTTTCCAGTACCAGTTTTGCTTTCATCTGCCTCCCGCCGTTTTTTAGGTATTTACCGCTGTTTTGCCGATCATCTTCTCCTGTTTTTATCACATCGTGATAAGAATCGGGATAATGTAATAAATCATCTGCCGGGATAACAGAAAAAAATCAATGAATTTTTCCGAATAACAATTGAAATGTTGTTGATACCGATGTTTTGGTAACAATAATAAGACGGTAGACGGTAGACAGTAGACGGTAGACGGTAGACAGTAGACAGTAGACAGTAGACGGTAGACGGTAGACGGTAGACGGTAGACGGTAGATGGTAGACAGCAGATAACTTGCCTAAGCGGGTCAGCAATATAAGGCGTTATTATTTATGCAATATCACGCCCCATTCGGTGACGCTAAAACCTTTTCGTTCAAAAACCGGGATAACGGGTTCGGGAAGCAGATATGCCTCTTGTGTTTGATGGATAACATAAAAAAGGCGCAGCATGGCATCCGGGTGTTCGGAGATGCTGAGCCCGACGGCGAAATTGACCTCTGCGGTATGCTGGGGATAAACGGCATAATAAGGAGCGGCATTCAGCAGCGGGATCCAGTAATCCATAAAGTCTTTAATCTCGCTGTCGTTAAATCCGTAAGCCTCAAGATTGCTGCGAAAGAATAACGGCAGCATGTCCCGTTTCACCACCCATCCCTCGGAATACTGCCAAAGGTCCGGGATCACCGCTTCATAGAACAAATAGCCGAATTTCCTGTCGATGCGGCCGTCCGGGCGCACTCTGATATCGGTCCAGTCTCCGGGATACGGCGGATCGGATTCAATCACCTCGCCGCCTTGGGGAAAAAATAAAGAAACATCCAGTTTGACGGTTTTTTCGGGATATAAATAGATATTGGGTTTTCGCGCCACCGCTCCCGGTTCAAGTACAAAATCGATCCGATAATCTTTTTGGGGAATCGTTGTTTCAAGATCGGTCCTTTGCGGGATTATGTCAATAATATGAAGTATGTAATAATTGCCGCCGCCGATATTTCCTTCAAACGGCACCATAAAAGAAGGTGAACTTAATGAATCCGTGCGGAAACCCAGCGTTTCCGTCCCCCCCCAGCCGCCGGCAGTGAATTGCCCTTCAACATGGCCGGCGATCAAACATTGCATGCCTTCGGGACAGCGGGAGTCGTGACTGATCTCATCCAGGTGCAGCCAGAGTCGTTCATTTTCGTACAGTTTCTCGCCGATGGCGATCCTGACGGTATCGTTCAGATCAAAGTCGTCGGTATTCTTAACAAAGAGGTTGCAGCCGTAATACAACAGAACGCTCATCATGACGATCATCATTGTTGTCAGGATTTTTTTCATCGCTGCTTATCTCGTTTATTTACGCATTATTTATTTTTTAAAGTATGCCGGGATTTCATAAAAGTCAAGAGGAAACAAATGCCGGAATATGCTTAAAAATTATAGATTCGACCAAAAAGCAAAAACTATCGCGTTCGGTATACTTAGTTCTCCATGCTCCATTTCAAAAACACCTGGATAAAATCGTCGATATCGCCGTCCATCACCGCCTGCAGGTTGCCGGTCTCGTGGCCGGTACGGGTATCTTTCACCAGGGTATAGGGTTGGAATACATAGGAGCGTATCTGATTTCCCCAGCCGATATCGGTCTTTGCCTTGTCCAGTTCCGCTTTTTCCGCCTGCTGTTTTTTGCGTTCTTCCTCGTAAAGCCGGGAACGCAGGACCTTCATCGCAGATTCTTTGTTTTTATGCTGTGAGCGTTCGTTCTGGCAGGTCACGACGATATTGGTGGGGATGTGCGTGATACGGATCGCAGAATCGGTTTTATTGACATGCTGTCCGCCGGCGCCGCTGGAACGGTAGGTGTCGATGCGCAGGTCCGCCGGATTGATCTCGATCTCGATATCGTCTTCGACCTCGGGATAGACAAAGACCGATGCAAAGCTGGTTTGGCGTTTACCCTGGGCATTGAAGGGGGAAATACGCACCAGGCGATGCACGCCGATCTCGCTTTTCAGGTATCCGTAAGCGTAGGGACCGCTGACCTCGATCACGGCTTCCTTGATCCCCGCCTCGTCCCCGGGTTGAAAGTTCAGGATCTCGTAATCAAAACCGCGGCGCTCGATCCACCGCACATACATACGGTAGAGTATGCTGGCCCAGTCGTGGGATTCCGTACCGCCGGCACCGGGATGAATGATCAGAATGGCGCTGCTGCGGTCGTGCTTTCCGGACAGCAGCTTCTCGGTCTCCAGATCTAGGATCCTGCGAGAGAGGGATTCCACCATTCCGGAGAGTTCTTTCAGGTCGCCGGAATCTTCTTCCAGCAGCATCCACTGCAGTTCGATATCCTGTTTGAGCATATCCAGTTTTTTCCAGCGTTCGATCTCAAATTCCAGATCGGCGATCGTTTTGCTGACCTCCTGAGCCCGCTGTTTGTTCTGCCAGAAATCCGCTTCCAGCGTTTTTTCACGAAGCTCCCGGATGCGCGTTTCTTTTTCTTCCAGATTCATGTAAGAAGCGACTTCTTCGTACTTCTGAAGTACGTTTTCGTAATCTTCACGGATCTGTTCAGCATTCAACATTGCTGCACCTGACGCTGTGTTTTAATAATTTTCTTTTATACTGTTTTCAGTTTCGAGCGCGATGACCAGTTCTTCATTCGTGGGGATCACGGCGATCATAACCTTTGAATCTTTTGCATGGATGAACCCCTCTTTGCCCCGGACCGTTTCACGATTCTTCTTTTCATCGAGCTTTAAATCCATATATTCCATATCCCGGCAGACGGGTCCGCGCGTCAGATCGGCATTTTCACCGACACCGCCGGTAAAAATAATGCCGTCGACACGTCCCAGGACCGCCGCATAGGCACCAATATACTTCTTAATGCGGTAATTGTACATATCAAGAGCAAGCCGGGCTCTGTCATCACCCTTCTCGATGTCTTCTTCAACATCCCTGAGATCGCTGGATTTCTTGTAGATCCCGATAATCCCGCTTTTTTTATTGAGCATCATGTTCATATCGTTGATGCTCATGTTCTCGTTCTCCGCGATCTTCAGAAAAGCGCCGCCGTCCACATCACCGCAGCGGGTGCCCATCATCAGGCCTTCCAGGGGAGTATAGCCCATGGAAGTATCCACGGATCTGCCGTTCTTAACCGCCGTAACCGAAGCGCCGTTCCCGATATGGCAGGAGATCAGGTTCAGTTCTTCTACCGGACGGCCGATCAATTCCGCAAAACGGCGGGTCACATAATAATGCGAAGTCCCGTGAAAGCCGTAACGCCGGATGGCATATTTTTCATAATATTCGTATGGCAGCGGGTACATGTAGGCATAATCGGGCATCGTGGAATGGAAGGCGGTATCAAAAACACCGACCATGGCTGTCTTTGGCAGGGAATGCTGGGCTGCGCGGATACCTTCGATATTGGCGGGATTGTGCAGCGGCGCAAGCTGGATGCATTCATTAAGCACATCCATGACATGGTCGGTGATCAGGACGCTGGATTTAAAGCGCTCTCCACCGTGGACCAGGCGATGACCGACGGCATCGATATCGTCATAGGAATTTAAAACACCGTGCGTTTTGTCGATCAGCATGGACAAGACTTTGGCAATAGCTGCCTTGTGGTCCGGCATGTATTCCTCAAAGACCACCTTTTCATTTCCGCATTTTTCATGCTTGATACGGGAACGCTCCAATCCAATACTCTCAACAAGACCCTTTGCAAGATAATTCTTTTGTTCGGTATCCACGACCTGATACTTCACCGATGAACTGCCGGAATTAATGATCAAAACCTTCATGCGATAGCCTCCGTTAAAAACAAAACGAAATATAACAGATAAAGCGCCTTTAAAAAACGGATATTTTGTTTTTTTCCGTTTAAAAAAGAATGTTTTTGTCCGGGTGTCCGCAGATCTTGTGTTTTGTGTGACGGAATCCTTGCTGGGATGAAGGGAATCGAACCCCTATCTTCTCGGTTAACAGCCGAGCGCCTTGCCTTTAGACCACATCCCAATGTTAATTATCGTTACTAATATGAAATAATTTATCGTGTATTACAAGCAATTTTTAATATTTTGGTGATTATCGTTAATAGTTTTATCAATTCGCTTTTATATCGTTAATTTTTAATACTTCAAATATTTGTTTAGCATAGAAATTCGATGGCGGCGCTGCTTCTTCCGCAGTGCTTCCGGCATCCCGATTTGAGGGATTTTATGCCCGGTGCCGGTTCTTTAAAACAAGATTGATATCATTGAGACTGATCTGCCGGTCGGCCATCAGGACCAGAAGATGGTAGAGCAGGTCGGCGATCTCTTCTTTCAGCAGATCCGGACGTTCCCCAAGGGCTTCGATCACGACTTCCAGAGCTTCTTCGCCAACTTTCCGGGCGATATGTGCCGTCCCTTTTTCAAAAAGAGCTTTGGTATAGGATGCAGGCTGCGGATTTTTCTTCCGATCTGCGATGATACGCTCCAGTTCTTCCAAAAAACGGGCAAATTCCGGGTTTGTGTCGCCAAAACAGGTGTCGTCGCCGGTATGACAGACCGGGCCGTCGGGAAGCGCCCGGATCAGCAGCGTGTCGGCATCGCAGTCTTCACGGATCTCCCGGACATGCAAATAATTGCCGGAAGTTTCGCCCTTGGTCCAAAGTTTTTTCTGTGAGCGGCTGTAAAAGGTAACTTTTCCGCTTTTTTTAGTGATCTCCAGGGCTTCGCGGTTCATATAGCCCAGCATCAGGACCTTGTCGCTGCGGTCATCCTGAATGATGGCCGGAACAAGGCCTTTTCCTTTTTTAAAATCCAGATCCATGCGTATTGTCCTTTCCTGTTAACCTGACCGGTATTTGTTGCTGATGGAGCAGCATTTTCAGTTCGGGAATGCGAATCTCCGCAAAATGAAAGACGCTGGCCGCCAGTGCGGCGTCGGCCTTGCCTATGCTGAAGACTTCAATAAAATGCTGCGGAGTGCCGGCGCCGCCCGAGGCAATAAGCGGAACCGATACCGATTCCGATATCTCCCGGCTGATCTCCAGGGCAAAGCCATTTTTGGTGCCGTCATGATCCATGGACGTCAGCAGGATCTCCCCCGCTCCGCGCTGCACCGCTTCGCAAACCCATTCCTGAGTCCTGCGTTCCGAGGGCCTGCGCCCGCCGTCCAGATAGACGCGGGAGAGGCTTCCTTCCTGCTTGCAATCTACAGCCAAAACTATACACTGACTCCCGAACCGCGCGGCAAAAGCATCGATGAGTCCGGGATCCCGGACCGCGGCAGAATTAATGCTGATCTTATCCGCACCGGCATCCAGCAAGCGCGCAACATCCGCTTCGTTCTGTATGCCGCCTCCCACCGTAAAGGGAATATTGATCTGACGCGCAATACGTTCTACCAGTTCCGCGAGGGTACGGCGCTTCTCTACCGTTGCGGTAATGTCCAGAAAAACCAGTTCATCCGCTCCCGCTTCCGCATAACGGCGCGCCAGTTCCACGGGGTCGCCGGCCCGGCGGATCTCCGTAAAACGGACGCCCTTGACAGTCTCGCCGTCACGAATGTCCAGACAGGGAATGATGCGTTTTGTCAGCATGATGTCATGAACTCCCGTATTTCATCTAAACGGATACGTCCTTCGTAAATAGCTTTTCCCACGATCACGCCGTCGATCCCGGCTTCATTCAGGCGCTGAATGTCCTGCATGTCCGACACACCGCCACTGGCGATCAGATAGAGTTCGGGATAACGGGCTTTGATCTGAGTATAGATCTTTTCCGCGCTGCCGCCCAGCATGCCGTCACGGGAAATGTCGGTGCTGATGACGGTTTTAATGCCACGGGAAACATAGTCGTCCAGAAAACCCGGCAGATCCAGCGAACTGCTTTCCTGCCAGCCCGAGACCGCGATACGTCCGTAGAGAAAATCCGCTCCCAGTATAATACGTTCCGCTCCGTATTGTTTCAGCCACCTTACGACCGTATGCGGTTCGCGCACGGCAATGCTGCCTGCCGTCACCTGAGCGGCTCCAAGTGAAAAGGCCTTTTCGATATCCGCATCCGATCCGATACCGCCGCCGATATCCACCCGCAGAGAGGTCTTTGTGCAGATCGCTTTCAGGATCTTCGTGTTGATCAAATATCCCTGCCGTGCACCGTCCAGGTCCACACAGTGCAGGCGGCGAATACCGGCAGCCTCAAGACGCAGTGCAACCTTCAGGGGATCGCCGTCATACACCGTTTTTTCTTCGTAATGGCCCTGTTTAAGCCGAACACAGGCACCGTCAAGGATGTCAATGGCGGGAATGATCTCGATCATGAATGCCATCCTTCCTGTATTGGCGGTAATTCCAGAAAATTCCGCAAAATACGCTGACCCGTATCGCCGCTTTTCTCGGGATGGAACTGCAGTGCGAAAAAATTATCCTTCTGCAGAGCGGCGGCAAAGGAGAAAATATATTCCGTCTGCGCCGTCTGTTCCGCACAGCATTCGGCCGCATAACTGTGTACAAAATAACACCAGGCATTTTCGGGAATACCTTTGAAAAGCGGTCCGCGCAGACCGTGGATCGCGTTCCAGCCCATATGCGGGACCTTTTGTTCCGGAGGGAAGCGGCGCACCCGGGTTGAAAAGACATTCAGGCACTGTGTGTCTCCCTCCTCACTGTGAGCACACATCAACTGCAGTCCCAGACAAATGCCCAGGACTGGCTGTTTCAGGGCGAAGATCAGCGTATCCAGCTTTTTTTCGCGCAGATAGCGCATTGCCGAAGACGCTTCCCCCACTCCCGGAAAAATGACCTTCTCCGCCGCGCGGATACGGCCCGGATCATCGCTGATCTGTGCGGTCACGCCCAGGCGTTCAAGTGCGATTAGTACCGAACGGATATTGCCGGCATTGTATTTGATGACAATAAGGGACATTAAAGAACTCCCTTGGTGCTGGGCAGGATATCGGAACTGCGGACAAAAGCCTGCCGGCAGGAACGGGCTACTGCTTTGAAAACGGCTTCGATCACATGGTGATCGTTCTCGCCCTGCGCGCGGATATGCAGATTACAGCCCAGCGCATTGGCAAAGGAACGGAAATAATGCTTTAACATATCGGTTGGAAAATCTCCGCACATCGGGTTTTGCAGTTTTACGTCCCACTGAAGATAGCTTCGTCCGGAAAGGTCCAGTGCAACCGTGGCGGCCGCTTCATCCATGGGAAGATAAAAACCATAGCGTTCAATTCCGCGTTTTGAACCGAGCGCCTTGCGAATAGCCTCCCCTAGAACCAGCGCCGTATCTTCAATACTGTGATGCGCGTCAACATGAAGGTCGCCTTTCACAAAGATCTTTGCGTCGATTCCGCTGTGCCGGACAAAGAGTTCCAGCATATGATTGAAGAACCCGATCCCTGTATCGATATCCGCCTTTCCGCTGCCATCAAGCTGTACTTCTATGGCAATTTCCGTCTCGGCAGTCATGCGCTGCGCACGCGCCGAACGCGGGGAACAAAGCAGAAAATTCCGGATCGCTTCCCAGGATTCGCTGCAAAATGCGGCATCCGGGTGCTTTTGGCCGAAATAAATACCTTTAGCGTGCAGGTTTTTTGCCAGCTGCATATCCGTGTCCCGGTCCCCGATCACAAAGGAGGCCGCCAGATCGTATCCGGCATTCATATAGGCAGTCAGCATGGCGGTCCCGGGTTTACGGGTCGCCGCGGCTTCGTCTTCATAATGGCCGTCAATATGCACTGCGGAAAACCGTACACCTTCGTTTTTCAGAATTTGCAGCATCTTTTCCTGTACCCGTTCAAAACGTTCCCGGGGAAAATCCGGCCGCCCCAGACCGTCCTGATTGCTGACCATTATCAGCTCGTATTCGCCGCTACGGCTCAGATCGCCCAGCGCACGGATAGCGCCCGGCAGAAACTGCAGCTTATCCAGCGTGTCGACACGTTCGTCCTCGGGTTCGGCAATAATGGTACCGTCGCGGTCAATGAATAAAAGCTTTTTCATAAAGCCATCTCCTTTCCGAAATCTTCAAGTACTGCACAGAGGAAACGGTTCTCATCCGGGGTTCCTACGGTAATGCGCAGGCATTCCCGGCAGTGCATCTGGCCGGAACGGTCGCGGACTATGACCCCTTTTTCACGCAGATAGCGGTAAACCGCTGCGGCATCGGTAAAACGGACCAGAAAAAAATTCGCGGCGCTGGGAAGCACTTCCTTTACGAAGGGCAAGTCCGCGATTGCCGTCATCAGTCTGCTGCGTTCCGTCTTGATCTGCCTGACTATATGTTCTTTTTCCCTTGTTTGCCGCAGGGCAGAAATAACCGTCTTTGCGGTAAGGTCACTGATATTATAGGGATATTTGATCTTGTTCATCAGGGCGACGATCTCCGGAGAGGCAAAGGCCATGCCAAGCCGTAGCGCCGCCATCCCCCAGGCCTTTGAAAAGGTTTGCAGTACGACCAGATTGGGGTGCGCGTCAATTTCTTTTGTCCAGGACTCCGCGTCGGCAAAATCGATGTAGGCTTCATCCACGACCACGATAGCATTGCTTTCGTCTAGAATACGTCGGATAGAATCCGTATCCATCAGATTCGCGCTGGGATTGTTCGGGGAACAGATAAAGATCAGTTTCGGTTTTTTTTCTGCGGCTGTTTTCAGGATCAGCTCCGTATCCAGAGAATAATCCGGACGCAGGGAGACCTGCAGTACGGCAAGATCGTTGATATCAGCGCAGACCTTGTACATACCGTAGGTCGGCGGCATGACCATGATGCTGTCGATACGCGGTTCGCCAAAGACGCGCATCAGCAGATCAATAGCCTCATCGCTGCCGTTCCCCAGAAAGATCTGCTCCTCCCGGGCGATCCCTCGCTCTTCGGCGATCTTTTTCCGTAGTTCCCGCTGCAGGGGATCGGGATAACGGTTCAATGCGCCGCCGGCCGGAGAACCGTAGCTGTTTTCGTTGGCATCCAGGAAGATTTTCGCCTTGCCGCTGAATTCATCGCGCGCAGACGCGTATTTCATCATTCCGAGAATATTCTTACGGACCAGAGACTCAAGTTCGAATGTCATATTATTTCTTCCTTGCGCTGTGTTTCAGGCGCAATGTAACGGCGTTTTTATGTGCTTGCAATCCTTCGGCTTCCGCCATACGTTCCACGGAGGGGCCGATTCCGGCAAGTCCGCTTTCCGTGATATTCTGAAAAGTAATCCATTTCCGGAAGCTATCCAGACATACACCGCCGTAACTGCGGGCAAAACCCGAAGTCGGCAAGGTATGATTGGTTCCGGAAGCATAATCGCCTGCGGATTCGGGCGTATAGGGACCGATAAATACGGAGCCGGCATTCCGGACGCTTCTGCTGAGCTTTTTGGCTTCCCGGGTCTGCAGGATCAGATGTTCGGGTGCGTAGCGGTTTGAAAAATCCATACAGGCTTCAATATCCTTCAGGATCACGATTGCCGCGTATCCCAGGGATTCTTTCACAATATCCGCCCGGGGCAGTCCGGCGGACTGTATCCGGACCTGTTCCAGGACCTTTTCGGAAAGATCCTTATCATTGCTCAGCAGCAGTACCTGGCTGTCGGGACCGTGTTCCGCCTGGGAAAGCAGGTCGGCGGCCAGAAAAGCCGGATCGGCGCTTTGGTCCGCGATGATCAGTACTTCGGAGGGACCGGCCGGCATATCAATGGCGACCCCTTCCATGGAAGCCAGCTGTTTTGCGGCAGTAAGGTACTGATTCCCGGGTCCGAAGATCTTGAATACCGCCGGCACCGATCCGGTACCGTAGGCCATAGCGGCGACGGCCTGTGCGCCGCCGATACGGCAGATCCTGCGGACACCGCATTCCGCCGCAGTCCAGAGAATTAGCGGATCCAGGGTTCCGTCCCTGCGCGGGGGCGAACAGAGCACGATCTCCTCGCAGCCGGCCAGAAAAGCGGGGATCGCCAGCATCAGCACCGAGGAAAAGAGCGGAGCGCTGCCGCCGGGAATATAGAGTCCGACCTTCTCGATGGGCCGGGCTTCGCGCCAACAGCGGACACCGGGTTCCGTCTCAATATTCGTCTCTCCCCCTTCCTGTGCCGCGTGAAAACGCCGGATATTGTCCGCAGCCCTGCGGATGTCCTTTTTTAGCATTTCGGGTACAAACGCCGCAGCGGCTGCAATTTCCGCTTCCGGGTAAAGGACTGTATCGATCACGGCGCGGTCATAGCGTTCTGTCAGGCGGATCAGGGCGGCATCACCTTCCTGCCGGACTTCTTCCATGATCCCGCGAACCGTCACCAAAAGCGTTTCACGCCCTATTTGCGGCCGCCGGCATAGTCTTTCAAGGATGTTTGCATCCGGATAATGATAGATCTTCATCATTCCTCACAGGATCATTTTTTCAATATCGGTAACCAGGAGACTTTCCGCGCCGGCATCTTTCAGCTGCTGGATGATCTCCCAGAATTTATCTTCCTTGATCACCGAATGTACGGAACTCCAGCCGGGCTCGCCCAGTGGCATGATGGTGGGGCTTTTCATTCCGGGTAAAATCCGGCAGATCTGCTCCAGCTTCTCGTTCGGTACGTTCAAAAGGATGTATTTGTGATCCTTGGCTTTATTGACAGCCTGAATACGAAAGCAGAGATCATCTAAAAGGACAAGCTTCCCGGAAGGCAGTTTCCGGTTCCGGTAAACCGCAGCTTCCGATTGCAGAACGAGTTCCACTTCGCGCAGACCGTTACTGATCAGCGTGCTTCCGGTGCTGACGATATCAAAGATGGCATCCGCCATATTGATGCCCGGAGTGATCTCAACGGATCCGGAGATTTCATGGATCTGCGCGGAGATCTTATTCTTATTCAGGAACTTTTTCAGCAGGCGCGGATAGGATGTGGCAATGCGCTTGTTCTGCAGATCCTGCACCGAGCTGTAAGTCAGATGTTTGGGGACGGCGACGGACATCCGGCATTTTCCAAAACCCAGCGGCAAAACCTTCAGAATATCCGCTGCAGACTCCAGCGCTACATTTTCGCCCACAATGCCAATATCCGCAACACCGTCTTCCACATAACGGGGAATATCGTCATCGCGAAGGAAAAGCATTTCCAGCGGAAAATTCAGAGCTTCCGTTTTGAGCTTATCCTGTCCGTTATGCTCAAAATGGATTCCGCAGTGTTCCAGCAGCTCCAGGCTCCCGGTCGCCAAACGCCCTTTTTTCTGAATTGCCAGTGTCAGCATAATTACCTCGTATTTTTCCGGCTCTTAAAAAAAATCCCGATTCAATCAGGGAATCGGGATCAAACTATTTCAACGCCATGCAAATCCCGGCTCCCTATGGAGCGGTATGATGGCGTGCATTTTGCAACATTGCTTTCATATTCATTCCGTTCACGTTGTCGAATTTATAATAATAGAAAGCCGATGTCAATTCGTTTTTGATAAATGACAAAATATTTCCGCCATTTCAAACAAATTCTTCTTATTTAGGAAATATTGTCAATGAAATGACATTTTACATTCAGCGCTCTCGGTGTTTTTTAAGCGTTATCGCCACGAAAAATACGGAGCGGGATCATCTAAAAGATATGCAGGCCCAGGGAAAGCCGCAGAAGCTGTCCGAACAGCGGATGTGTGCTGTCGAGCCGGCCGCTGCAGATATCCGTGATCCCGCCGGAATAGCGAAGATCGACAGAGACGATGCCCAGCAAACGGAGTCCGACACTGACCGCGAATCCCGTTTGAGAAAATTCATAATTTTCCAGATATGTGATATCCGGATTCCCGATGATCTCCATCAGGGGCAGGCCCACATTGATTCCTGCCGCGACATAGGGTTGAATGACCGGGATATCCACCTGATATCTGGCCATTAGCAAGGCATTGATATATTCGGTGTTCACGGTGGTTCCGCCGATCACATCCATAAATGGATCGCCCTCGATAATGCGGGCGATGGATCGCTGATATCCGCGATGTATCCCTGAAAAGCATCTCCCGTAAATCCGCGGAAGGAATAATTCGCCCCGAGCCGGACACCCAGATCGATCTGCGCAGGCAGCGGCGGTGTCAGGATCAGCAAAGCGATGATCGTCAACAGCAGCTTTTTCATATTACGCTCGTTGTTTTGTTGTGATATTTTTATAAATATAATCCGGGTGTAATTCATTAACAAATATTTTTTTTCGTAACAATAATAATTATTGAACTTTTAATTTAATAAAAAAACCCGCCGTTTGGCGGGTTCATAACTTAGGTGGCTGCGCGGATCAGAATATATACAGGCCCAGTGAGAGACGCACAAGATTGGAGAAGGTCGTTGCGGCGTCATCGGTCTCGGCGGTATAGATGTCGGTGATGCCCTGTACATAACGGACCTCAACATCGACCATATCAAATATCTTTACACCTGCTCCGATCGCGAGTCCGAGTTTTGTGAAATCAAAGTTCGCCAGATCGATCTCAGTGCCTTCAACCACGGATTCACCAAGGGGAATTCCCACATTGACGCCCGCCAGAATGAAGGGTTTTATCACAACCAGATCCAGATTGTAGCGTGCGGCAAGCACGGCATTCAGATAATTGGTCCGGATGATTGTGTTTTCGATCACGTCCGAGGGTTCTCCGTCAAGAACGCCTTCAATGGAAAATCCTTCCATCGAAAAGAGTCCTTCGGCCTGAACGGCAAAAGAACCAAATCCGATCGCCGTATAAAGGCCGCCGACAAAACCCGTGATGTTGCCCAGATCGCTGAACTCTTCGACGTAACTCTGGAAATCAAATTCTTCGCTTTGAATATATGAGTAGTTTGCACCCAACTTGATACCCAGATCAAACTGGGCAAAGGCAGCCGATGCAAACAACACACACATCAAAATCACGATACCTTTTTTCATTTTTTTAGCTCCTTTACGATCATTGCTTCTAAAGATGGTAAAAAATAATTCTTCCCGGATATCATAACAAGAAAATTCTTTAAAAAATAAATATATTAAACCTGTAACAAATAACGCCCTCAAAAAAAATAGATTTTCAAAAAAAGGCTATGAATTCTCCCCATATTGAATAAATTACATCCTCGATGCGCAGGACAATTAAAATGCAGGAAAAAAAATGACATCCATCCGGCACCTGGCCGAAAAAGCAAAAGCCGCTGCTCTCCTGCTCCGTTTGCTGGATACGGAGAAAATAAGACAGATCCTGAGCGAAATGAGCACTGCACTTCTGGACAATCAGAAGATCATACTCCGTCTCAACCGTCAAGATCTGGAAAACGGTAAGGCTATGCGCCTGTCCGATTCCATGATCGACCGCCTTTTCCTGAACGAAGAACGGCTCCGGCATATTACCGGACTTCTGCCCCGTCTTGGCGCCGATAAAGAGATCGAACAGCGTTTTGCCCGGCTCATCAAGACGGATTGCCAGTTCCCCTGTCAGCCGTCCGTAGCGGGACTGATCTTCGAATCCTGTCCCTATATTACTATCCTGTCTCCCCTCTTTGCCCTTACGGCCCGCATGTCCGTGATCCTGCGCGGCGGCAAAGAAGCTTTTCATTCCAATACAGCCATTGTTTCCATTCTCTGCGATATACTGGAAAAAAACGGGCTTCCGAGAGAGATCGTCGCCCTTGCTCCCACTACCGATCGTGTTGCAATGGCGGAGATGTTGCAACTTCCGGATCTGATCGACCTGATCATTCCGCAAGGCAGCGAAGGGCTCCTGAAATATGTCAATAATAACAGCAGGATACCCGTTGTAAAAAGCTACACCGGCTTTATCGATCTCTGCCTTGACCAGGAACTCAGCGACCAGGAAGCCATTCAGCACCTGCTGCCTTTTTAATACATCATTTATTTTGATTAACCGCTTTATTTATTAAATTGCAATTGATGCGTTATTATTTAATTATTGCTCTCATCCTTCTCCTGACGGCCTGCGGGGACAATCACAGCGCGTATCGCGGTTCCCGATCCTGCCGCAAATGCCACGAAAATTTTTATGCGCTTTGGGAAGATTCGCATCACGGTCTGGCAATGCAGGATTTTAATGCCGCTTTTGCCCGTTCATCGCTCAGTCCCTGCGACAGCGGAATCCGGGTAGCCGATGCGAATTACCGTTTTATAATGCGGGGAAAACGCGGATATATCGTTCGCCGCGAAGATAAGCGGCGTTTTCGCATCCGCTATGTGCTGGGCGGCAAATATGTCTATTATTTCCTGACGCCATTTGAAAAAGGCAAACTGCAGACCTTACCTCTGGGTTACGATGTGCGCAGTAAAACATGGTTCGACATCACAGCTTCGGCGATCCGGATGCATCCGGATGTTCCGGACCGGGCCCTGCCATGGACCGACCGCCGTTATACCTTCAATACCGCCTGTTTTTCCTGTCATGTCAGTCAGCTCAGTACCGAATATGATTTTGCCCGGGACCGTTACCGTACACGCTGGCTGGAAGCCGGCATCAATTGTGAAACCTGTCACGGACCTGCGGAACTGCACAATACCGTCTTTAAAGATGCCGAAAGGCGGGGCTATGTACCGGATTCGACCTATATCAGGACTATTACCCAAGACCGCGGCTATTCGGCGGCACAGGTAAATGCCGTTTGTTCCTACTGCCATGCCAAGATCATTTCGCTAACACCGGAATATGTCCCCGGCGATGAATTTTTTGATCATTACGACCTGATTACCTATGAAAATCCGGATTATTATCCGGACGGACGGGATCTGGGCGAAAATTACACTTATACCAGCTGGCTGATGTCGAACTGTGTAAAGAACAGTAACATGGACTGCCTGCACTGCCACAGCAGCAGCGGACGCTATATTCAGAAAGACGATCCCAACACTTCCTGCCTTCCCTGCCATGAACAACGCGTTTCCAATGCCTCCGCCCATACTTTTCACCGTGCAATTTCTCCGGGAAACATTTGTATCAACTGTCATATGCCCAAAACGGATTTTGCCCGCATGACCCGCTCCGATCACTCCATGCGCCCGCCCATGCCCGCATTAAGCGATGCCTGCGGATCGCCCAATGCCTGCAATCTCTGTCACCGCAGCAAAAGCACCGCCTGGGCGGATTCGCTCATCCGGAAACGTTACAGCGGCCGTTTTCAGTCGAATACCCGACGCTGGGCAGATGTCCTTCAGGCGCTGCGCCGTTCGGAGCAAATTCCTGCCGGAGAAATCATTGCCGTGCTGCGCGAGGAAGACTCGGAAATTGTCCGGAGTTCTATCTTGCGCAGTCTGCCCCCGGAAAGAGAAACATCATTCATTCCGCTCTTTAGCGAATTGCTGCGCAATCCTTCTCCGTTGGTCCGTGCGGCGCTTATAATGAACCTTTCGGACGCGCGTTACCCGGAACTGCATGAATCTTTGCTTGCCGCCTGCTCCGACAGCATTCTGCTGGTCCGCATCCGTGCCGCGGAAGCGCTGAGCGGCATTCCCGATACGGAAATCCCGCAGCGTTATCGCTCCGCCTTTCTCCGGGCAAAACAGGAATACCGGAAAAGCCTGGAGAGTTTTCCCGACAACGAGATGTCCCATTACAATCTTGGAAATTATTACAGTGCCGCTGCAAATCCGCCGGCAGCTGCGGCAAGTTACCGGCGGGCGCTGCGGCTACGGCCGGATTATGCCGAAGCTGCCGTTAACCTGGGGCTGCTGTACTATGAGAGCGGCAGAACGGATTCCGCAATGTTTTTTCTGCAGAAAGCGGCGCGGGAACACCCGGAACTCCCGGCGGCACAAATCAATCTGGGACTATTGTACTCGGAAAGCGGAAAACATCGCGAAGCAATTCAGAGCTTCGAATCGGCCTATGCGCTGGACGGCAATTCTCTGAGTGCCTACAATCTGGCCATACTCTACGGAGATCGTGATTTGGGAAAAGCTTTGGAATGGGCGGGCATTGCCTATGAAGCCGTGCAATCCGACCCCCGTTATGTTTACCTGTATGCCTATTTTCTTTACCGCAGCGGGCAGCGACAGGAGGCCTTGAGGATTACCCGGCAGGCCCTCGGACAGGGCATCTCCTCCCGGGATATCCGCGAACTGCGGCAAAAACTTGAGTCAAGTCATTAAAATATTTAGCGAAAGATCCCGTTTAAAATTACATCAGAGAAACGCCGATCACGTTTAACTTTCTGTGTTTTAAACCGACAGCCGGAATCGGCATTTCCCTTGCCCGGCTCATTTTTATCTGCGTTTCAGCTTTTTTCCGATGTATTCGTTGACCGATTCCGCGATCTTCTTTGCCATTTCTGTACGGAATTCCGGATTGGCCATTTTATTTTCATCTTCGGCATGGCTCATAAATGCCAGCTCGACCAAAATGGAAGGCCGCTGACTCATCCGGCACATCATGTAGTTGAAAGAACCTACCACGCCAAATTCTTCCAGAGGAAGTTCCCGCATGGTCGCATACGTCAGTTCGGCAAAATCCCGCCAGTATGGATTGTTGTAATAAGTACTGGTTCCGGATACGCGCAGATAATCGCCGGCGGCCGCATTGGCATGGATGGAGACAAACACATCCGCCTGCAGCGAGTCGGTTGTCAACCAACGCTCACGCAGCGTGGGACTGCTGTCACCGGGACGGATCTCAACGACCTTGTAGCCCATACTTATCAGCATATCGCGAACTTTTTCCGTAACATCCCGGTTGACATCCTTTTCTTTCATTCCGGATAATCCCAGGGCTCCCCAGTTCCATTCTCCACCATGCCCGGCTTCCAGCGCTATCAGCATATTTTTTCGCAAAGGCGGATAGCGCAGCTGCAGACTGAGATAACGCGCGTCCTGTTTCAGATCGTAACCCCAGATCTCCGTATCCTGCAAATATACCAGAACATCATAGGTTTCGGCATCCACCTGTTGCCAGGTAACATAATCGACGATTTCCAGTCCTTCGCGGTGAGTGATCCAGGTGCTGTTGGAATGCACTCCGTAAAGGCGTATCCGAATGCGTTGCAGTTCCGGTTCGGGATGAACGGAATACGGAACGGGTTCGGGCCGCGGGATGGTAACGCTTTCAAAAGCGGAATCCTTCTGAATGCTGATGGAACTTATGTTGTATTTCGGCCGCGGCATTCCGGTCGGCAGCGTACGGACATGCCGTTCGTTGACATACCCATACTGCGTCCCGTTCAAACGCACCCGGTAATCGGGTCCGAATTTTCCGTCCGTCACAAAGCGGACCCCCCGGGAATATTCGTGGATATAAGGTCCGCCCAAACGCACTTCTCCCAGGGAATACGATACGGGTGTGAAGTCTTCCAGGATCTCGATCAGCGGGAAGCTTTCCGCCGGACGCACCTTCAGACTCAGCGGAAGATTATAGGAATAGTCTTTGCCCTTTTTGTCCCGTGCGGCCACCTGAATGCGGACCGAATCATCCGCGGTAAAGGGCCGGGTGGGAATTTCAGCCACGTATTGATTGCCGTTGTACCATAGTGGATAAGTTTTTCCGTTTGCGTAAAGCAGGATAGTATCCATTACATCCGCCAGATGCGATGCAAAGCTTATCCGCAAATAGTCGTCCGGGGGCAGAATTACGCTTCCCTGCGGACTTACGCTGCTTAGGATCAGCGCATGCCGTGTACTGGTATCCGGCATATTGCCGAAGTAGACATCCTCGTAATACAGGGAATCGCCGTCAACATACAATGTGCCCCGCACCCGGCTGCGTTTTCCGTAAGGCGCAAGCTTGACCCATTTAAAAAAGACGCCGGTATAGAGATAAGCGCTCAGTGTTTCACCGTTAATACGGGTTTCTCCGGGAGAGGCGCGGAAGAGGAACTGAAATGCAGAATCCTGCGTGATAAAGGAAGGCGCCCTGCGCAGTTCAATGAATTTTTCCGGACGGCTCAGTTCCCGGTTCGATATGGCGCTGTAACGATAGGGCTTTACCCACTCGCGCGTCGAATAGCGGAACTGCGCATCCGTACTTTGCAGATTCAGGGTGCGCGGAAGCCCTTCCTGAATAAAGCAGAGGCGGTTATGCTGATCCACCACGCGCAAACGTCCGTCCTGTGGGATCTTGACAATATCATAAGGAATATGCAGAGCATCCATATCAATTTCGACCGGAACATAGCGGTTATGTGTGCGGGCAAGGTACGGAAGTCCGGCTTTCTCTTCAAAAAGCGATTTGCTTTCCAAAATATCCGAAGCGGGCATGCCAATAAGGCCGCATCCACCTTTCTTGCGGATATATGCCAGCGATTTGCGGAGATCGGATTCCCGGAACTGTTCCACGTCTCCCTGCAGCAATGGAATAATCGCAAAATTCAGGGTTGTGGCTTCACGATAGGCTTCATAGAGATCTTCAAAATTTTTGTTACGCATCAGAAGGCGCGGTACCAGCACGTCGATCAGACCGTTTTCCAGCCAGCTGAGCCCTTTCTGGAAATAATACAGATCCGCCGGAAAGAGATCCCGGATCCCTTTTATTTCAAAAGGCAGGGGTTCACTTTCCGCAAAGATCAGCAGATAGGGTTTGCGCAGACGGATCTCCGCGACCATGGCTTCCAGGCAGGAACTCAGGATGTCCTGGGCATAGGCTTCGATCGTTTTCCCGCTTAAAGTGCGGAGGTTCTCATACTGTTTCTGAAAAACCGCACTTTTGATAATGGCATCGTTTGGATAATTAAGCTGTGAAAAATAAAAACCGTCTACTTCGTAGCGGTCGCGGACATGTGCCACCCGATGCTTCTGATAAGAGATAACTTCGGGATTTGAAGGGTCCAGATAATGGTACAAATCGCTGCGCAGCGCCTTAGAATTATCGTCCGTCAGGATCCATTTGGGATTTTTAAAGAATATATGATCGGGAGAATGCGGTTTAGTGACGGAATTATAGGCGGTAAGGACATCCATATTGACGATCAGCTGGAGACGATGGGCTCTTGCCTCCCGGATAGCAAACTCCAGGGGATCAAAACCGGGATGTGTTTCTGCAAATATCGCCGACCAGGTTTCCGACGGAGCGGGATAAAAGGCTTCTCCGGCTTCGCTTATCTGGAAAATAATGCTATTGTAGCCCTGTTCGCCGGCATCGCGGATCAGCCGGCTGATCGCAGTTTTCTTTGCCTCTGTGCCGCTTTGGTATGCCCAGTCACTGCCACGGATCATCAGTCCGCGAAACTCGGCTTCCGCCGCCATGATCCATGCCGTTGCCGACAGCAAAAAGATCAGTGTGATCCGCAGGACCTGTCTTCTTCCCGATGTGCCATATCGTTTCATAATACCCCTTGTGTTTATCTGCATCGACCAAATGTAAATAATCCCGGCGGAAAATGAAACAGGAGAATATAGGATCCTCCTGTTTTGCTGTCGGAGCGACAGGATTTGAACCTGCGACCCCTTGAACCCCATTCAAGTGCGCTACCGGACTGCGCTACGCTCCGAAAAAAGCAGGTTAATTTATTCTTTTTATCAGCGCGATGCAACGCATTTTTAAAAGATTCCGGATATAAAAGGGAAATTCGGGACCCGGGACTCAAAATGGTCAGCGCAGGCCCTACCCGGCTGTTTTCCATGTATCTTTTTATTTAAGGGCGATTATTCTTCTTGCGATTCGTTCAGGATAGCAATGACATCGCGGATATTGGAAGCTATTTTCTGCAGAAGTTCCCGCATTTCGCTGTTGACCGGATCCGTTTCAGCCTTGCGGGGTTCCGCGTTTTCCGAAGCTGCTTCGACAGCGGTTTCAGGACTGCTTTCCACATCCGCGATTTCGCTTTCGCCGGGGAAAGGCAGATTTTCTTCCGGTTCTTCCGGTTCCGCAGCGGAAGCTTGCATCTGCAGGGGTAGCGGAATAATTTCCGGCTCCTGCGATATCGGCGGCGTTTCTTGGGTTTTATCTTCCGCCGCTTCCGTCATTTCTTCTTCCGCTTCTTCCTCGAGCGGTTCAACGGCTGCATCCGCGGCCGCTTCCGCTGCTTCCTCTTCCATGGGAGCGATCTCCGACAGTTTCCGTTCGTAGAGACCTTCTTCCCGCAAAGAGCGGATCATTTCCGCCGCTTCCTGGATCGAGAGATGTTTGCCATGGACATAATAGTGGATAAGCCGGATGAGGGCAATGTCCTCTTTTTTATAAATTCGGTTACCTGCGCGGTTCTTCTGCGGTTTCAGGTCTTTAAATTCCGATTCCCAGTAGCGAATCACCGATTGTTTGATATCCAGCATTTCGCTGATCTCGCTGATCGAATAATATAATTTCCTGATACCCGTATACTTCATGGAAGGCCTCATTATTAATTGCTTAAAAATACGCTTTTAATCAGCTTATTTTCAAGCATTTTTTATACTTTTTCTCAGGATGATCACATTGAGGATCAATGCATGAATTTTTGCGCAATACGGGTAAAAAAGGCAAAGGAATGGAAAAGCTGTTCCTTGCAGTTTTCAAAGCTGTGGCAGGCGGAACGGATGCGGATCTTGCGGAGTACGCTGCGAGAATTGTCCACCGTGCGGTAGACAACGGAACGCGGGATCACTCCGTAACGGGAAGCTCCCGTAAAACCGACCAGATTCCGGTATCCGGCTTGCCTGGCGGCGTCGACAACCCTTCTGTTATAGACCCCGAAAGGAAAACAGAAAGTCGGGATCTCCCTGCCCGTCAGCGCTTCGAGCGAGGCCTTGGAATGTTCCAGCTCGTATTTCAATTCATCGTCTTTCATGCCGGTCAGCACCCGATGCCGCTCGCCGTGTGAAGCGATCTCCCAGTCCTTTTCCTGTAATTCCAAAAGCTGAGCGGCGCTCATGTGGCGGGAATGGGTGTCGCCGGGTCTGAAATCCCAGACATTGTCTTTCCCGATATAGGCATTCAGGACAAAAAGGGTTGCATGGAAGCCCAGTTTTTCCAAAACCGGTGCGGCATAGTGATAAACGCTTTCGTAAGCGTCATCAAAGGTCAGAACAAAACGGTTTTCTTCCGGTTTGGCAAGATATTCCTTCAGACTGCAGCCTTTATACCCTTTTTTGGCAAGGTGCTGCATCTGAGCCGTAAATGCGCGGGGATACATCATTGTGAACGACAATTCCCACTGCCGGGATATCTTGTGGTATGCCAGAACCGGGTAAGGTTTCAATTTATTTTCCTTTCGGTTTCAACAGCAGGGAACGAAAGGCGCTTTCGTCAAAGAGTTCGTTTGCCAGCCTGCGGATGTCCTCCGCACTCACAGCTTCAATACGCTTCAGGGATTCGTCGATACTGATGAGTTCTCCATAGCGGATATGCTGTTGCACCATGCGCTCGAGGCGGTTGTGCATGCTTTCAAGCCCCATGACCATCGATCCTTTTGCCTGTGCTTTGACCTTATTCAGCTCGGTGTCCGAGATATCGCTTTCTTTCAGTTTGTTCAACTCTATCCAGATAAGATCGTGCAGTTTTTTCACATACTTCCGGTCTGTAGCCGTATAGACGCCGAAGAGGCCGGTGTCCTTGAAAGCATCGATAAAGGAAAAGATGGTGTAAGCAAATCCGTAGCGTTCACGGATATGGTGAAAGAGCCGTGAGCTCATGCCGGCGCTTAAAACGGCGTTCAGGATCATGTAACTGTGCCGGCGTTCGTCGCTGTAACCCAGTGAACGGCGACCGATAATATAATGGCACTGAGCGATATCCCGCTCAACGACCTGCTCCTTTTCTCCCGCTTCCGTCAGGGGCGGAATGTGATGCGGGCTTATAATTCTATCCACCCCGCCCATAAGCGCTCCGACCTTTTCGACAAATCCCGCATGTTCAACCGCACCGGCTGCAGCGACAATGATGCGGCCGGGCACATAGAAGCGACTCACAAATTCCCGGATACTCGTGGAATTGAACGATTTGACCGTTTCCAGGCTGCCGAGAATGGGGTATCCGTAGGGATGCGCGGGAAACATCTGTGCTGCAAAGGCATCGTTTGCCACATCCTGCGGGGTATCCAGGGAATCGCGGATCTCTTCCGCGACCACGGTCTTCTCGCGTTCGATCTCCCTGCGGGGATACGTGGAATGCAGCACGATATCACTCAGCACTTCCAGCGCGGGGTACAGTTCGCTGTCAAGAATGCGGGCGTAGTAAGCCGTCATTTCCCGCGAAGTATAGGCGTTGACGTGGCCGCCGTGCGACTCGATATCTTCGACAATATCATAGGCGGAACGGCTTTGGGTGGCCTTAAAGGACATGTGTTCGATAAAATGCGCGATACCGTTATTGGCTGCGTTCTCATCGTTCACACCGGTTTCAATAAAAATGCCCAACGCAACCGATCGAACAGAATCCACCGGTTGCGTCAGGATTGTTAACCCGTTTTTCAGAACGGTTTTATGATAGATCGAAAGCATTAATTACGACGATGATTATCGCGGCGACCTTTGGAAAAATTCGGTTTCCGGTTGTTGTCACGCGGCCTGCGTTCAGGTTCCACATAGCCTTCGGGCGGTTCGGTAAGACGTTTCATGCTCAGGTTGTTTCTACCCTGGCTGTCGATCTCAAAGAGTTTCACCTTAACCTTGTCGCCTTCGTTGACGATATCCTTGACCGAATTGGTCCGGCCCCACTGCATTTCACCAATGTGAATGAGGCCTTCCTTGCCCGGCATAAATTCCGCAAAGGCACCAAATTCCATGAGACGGGTAACGGTTGCGTCATAGACCTTGCCCACTTCGGGTTCGGCGATCAGCGCACGGATCATATCGCAGGCTTCTTCCGCTTTGGCGGCGTCCATGGTAAAGATATGCACCGTTCCGTCCTGATCGATATCGATCTCCACGCCGGTCTTGGCGATAATGTCTTTGATCACTTTTCCGGAGGGACCGATCACCGCGCCGATCTTGTCGACGTCAATGCGCATGGTCGTAATGCGCGGCGCCCATTTGCTCAGTTCCGGACGCGGTTCGGAAAGCGCTTCGCGCATCTTGTCCAGAATAAAGAGACGGCCTTCGCGGGCCTGATTCAATGCGATCTTCATGCGGTCAAACGACAGTCCGAGGATCTTGAGGTCCATCTGGATCGCCGTAACTCCGTCCTGAGTACCGGTCACTTTAAAATCCATATCTCCGTAGTGATCCTCTTCGCCAAGAATATCGGAAAGCACGGCGAATTTGTCACCCTGCGTGATCAGACCCATGGCAATGCCGCTAACCATTTTGCGAATGGGTACGCCGGCGTCCATCAGGGAAAGGCAGGCGCCGCAGACGGAAGCCATTGACGAAGAACCGTTGGATTCCATAATATCGCTCACCACGCGGATGGTATAAGGGAATTCTTCAGGAGTTGGCAGAACGGTTTTCAAAGAACGTTCTGCGAGGTTCCCGTGCCCCACTTCACGGCGGCTGACACCGCGGATCATGCGGGCTTCTCCGGTGCAGAAAGGCGGGAAGTTATACTGCAGCATGTAGACTTTTTCGGAATCGCCGTCAATATTGTCCAGCATCTGCGCATCGCGTCCGGATCCCAGAGTGGTGGTAACCAAGGCCTGGGTTTCGCCGCGGGTGAACAGAGCCGAACCATGTGCACGCGGCAAAACCTGCACTTCGGGTGTAATTTTCCGGATCTCCTGCGTCTTGCGTCCGTCAACACGAACACCTTCGCTGAGAATCTTTTCCCGGATCACTTCCTTATGAATTTCATGCACGATATTTTTCACCGCTTCAAGGCAGTCCGGATAGCTTTCTTCCAGCTCGGCCGTGATCGCTTCAACCAGGGCGTCTTCGGCTTCTGCGCGTTCCTGCTTTAGGGTTTTTGAGAGAATATCCAGCATGGAATTGCCAACCTTCTTGCGAACGGTTTCGACAAAGGCCGTATCGACCTCTTCGGCAGGAGCTTCACGTTTCTGCGGCTGAAGGGCTTCAACAAGCGCGTTCTGCAGTGCAATGAATTCAACGATCTGCTTGTGGCCGGTTTTGACCGCATCCAGCAAATCGTCTTCCGAAATTTCCTTGGCTTCGCCTTCGACCATCACGATAGAATCGGCAGATCCCGCCACAATGATCTCCAGATCGCTTTCTTCGATCTGCGGAGCGGTGGGATTGATGATAAGCTCTCCGTTCACGCGTCCCGCGCGGACGGATGCGATGGGCCCTTCAAAGGGAATATCCGAGATGCTCAAAGCAGCCGAAGCGGCAACTGCACCCAGCATATCCGGCTGGTTTTCACCGTCATAGGACAATACGTTCACAATAACCTGGGTTTCATAGAACCAGTTCTTCGGCAACAAGGGCCGAATCTGGCGGTCGATGATGCGGGAAACCAGGATCTCCCGGTCCGAGAGCCTGCCTTCACGGCGTAAAAAACCGCCGGGGATCTTTCCGCTGGCATAAAATTTCTCGCGGAATTCCACTGACAGGGGGATAAAATCCTGACCCTCGTTCATCGTTTTGTTGGATACGACGGTCGCCAATACCATGGTGTCGCCTACCCTTGCAAGAACAGCACCATCCGCCTGCTTGGCAATTCTTCCCGTTTCCAGGCTGATCGTTTTTGCAGCAATGGTTTTTTCTTTAATGATCAAAATATACTCCTTACGGCAGGACTTTTTATCCTGCACTGTTAAATTTTGTTACTTTCTTAATCCGAGTTTCGTGATTAATTCAAGGTAACGATTGTAATCTTCGTTCTGGACATAACGCAGCAGACGGCGGCGCTGGCCGACGAGCTTGGAAAGACCACGACGGTTGTGGTGATCTTTCTTATGCGTTTTTACATGTTCGGTCAGATCGCTGATCCTTTTTGTTAAAATGGCGACCTGTACTTCGGGCGCACCACTGTCCTTTTCGTCTTTACCGAATTTTTTTACCAGTTCCGCGATTTGATCTTTTGTTAAACTTGACATTTTTCCTCCGTCAAATATGTTTTGCATGTTTCAATATCTTTCCCAATCCGGCTGATCAAGTCAGCTTCCTTATCGAATTTTCGTTCTTCGCGAACATAATGTTCGAAATGTATTTCAAGCGTTTTCCCGTACTGTTGCTCCAGCTGCACTCCGATGGCATGCACTTCCAGGGAAATGCCGTTTTCCGCAAAGGTGGGCCGTGTTCCGATATTGCAGACCGCGGGATATTCCCTGCCGTCCAGCGTCAGCCGTACGCAATAGACCCCGCAGGCGGGAATCAGGCAGCGTTCCAGATGCGGTTTGACGTTCAGGGTCGGATAACCCAGTTTACGTCCGCGTTTTTTGCCCGGGATCACCGTACCGGAGATGCGGTAGGAATACCCCAGCATGGCATTCACATCTTCAATACGGCCCTGTTTGAGGGCCTGACGGATGCGCTGACTGCTGATCTCCCCGCCGGCATCGCTGCTCTTGGGAACGATCAGCAGATCAAAGGCATGTTCGAGGGCATAATTCTGCAGAAATGCAATACCGCCTTCATGCCGTTTCCCGATATGGTGATCGGGTCCGGCCACCAGGGCTTTCAGATCCAGATATTTCAATAAACGCGCCATAAAGGCTTCGCGGCTCATCCCGGAAAAATGCCGGTTGAAAGCCCGGATGCAGAGCATGTCAACATTCAGATCGCGTATCATTGCGATCTTTTCATCGGCTTTCATCAGTGCAATCTCTTTTTCGCTACCCAGAATTTCCCTGGGCGTCGGCGAGAAGGTCATCAGCATGCTTTTTACACCCCTGCGCCGCGCTTCTTCGCAGACTCTGGCAATGATCGCCCGGTGACCGCGGTGAACGCCGTCAAAGGCGCCAATGGCAAGTACGACCGCCGGCCGGTCCTTTATGGCATCGATTCTCTGATAGATTTCCATGCTTCCGTAAACTCATCCAGTGTCAGACATTCTTTCAGGCCCCAGAGACCGATCTGCTCGCGCAGCAGTTCTAGGGCGTAGGCACCGCAGCCCAGGGCTCTACCGATATCCGCCGCAAGCGTGCGGATGTAGGTCCCGCTTCCGCAACGGATACGGCAGCGCAAAAGCGGCCAGTCATATTCCAGTATCGTAATAGTCTCGATGCGTACCGGCACCGCTTCTCTTTCAATGATCGTTCCCTTGCGTGCAAGGGTGTACAGGCGTTCGCCATTGACCTTTTTTGCCGAGTACATGGGCGGGGTCTGTTTAATTATACCCGTGAATTGCGGCAAAAGGTCTTCAATCGCACGCAGGTCCGGTGGCGTTCCCTGCCCGCTTTGCGCAATGATGCTGCCCGTCCTGTCCTGCGTATCGGTCTCGGCGCCCAGCCGTATGTCAACCCGGTACACTTTGTCCAGGTCCTTATAAGGGCCCAGACGCCGTGTGTGCGTGCCGAATCCCAGGATCAGCAATCCTTCTGCGAAAGGATCCAGCGTTCCGCTGTGACCGACCTTGCGAAAACCCGTAATGCGTCTGCATTTATTGACGACATCAAAAGATGTCCAGCCCGCGGGTTTATACAGCGGTACGGTTATGCCGGTGATCACTCCCGGATCAGATATCTCGCAAAAGGGTATTAACTCTTTCAACTTGATCCAGACTGTTGTCAATAAACAATTTTACTTCCGGGACAAAGCGCATTTTGACCTTGTTCCCGATCTCAAGGCGAATCCGCCCCTTATATTCTTTCAGGACCTTCAGGCATTTCCCGCGAACCGTCTCATCGCCGGGATAGACGCTTATATAGATCCTCGCTTCTTTCAAATCCGGGGTCATTTCGACCTGCGAGACCGTCAGCATGACGTGACTGCATTCCCGGGGCGCGGCGTGAACCAGCAGGTCCCCAACCGTGCGCCGGATCTCTCTCGAAAGCCGTTCTGTTCTGGAGCGCATGCCTTATTTCCCCAGTTTCCGTTTGATGGCTTTTTCCGTATAGCTCTCAATAATGTCGCCCTCGCGGAAATCCACAAAGGAATCGATGTAAATACCGCACTCATAGCCTTCGGCAACCTCTTTTACGTCGTCTTTGAAACGTTTGAGTGAGGTCAGATAGCCTTTAAAAATCTCTTCTTTATCACGAATGATGCGGATGGTGGTATTGCGTTTCATCACGCCGCTCAGAACCGTGGAACCTGCGATCACTCCGATCCGTGAAATGGAGATCAGCTGGCGCACCTCGGCAGTGCCGAGGATTTCCCGTACTTTTTCGGGTTCCAGCAGACCTTCCAGTGCAAGACGGACGTCCTCTACCGCATCATAGATCACGGTATAATTCCGGATCTCCACATTGCGTTCCC
>JAQVTR010000055.1 GCA_028699915.1 Fidelibacterota bacterium | reverse complement strand
ACGGATGAAGAGCTCATAATGGCAATGAAAAAACTAAACAACAGACCCAGAAAAACTCTTGGCTTTTTAACGCCAAATGAAGTATTTTTTGGAAGTCATAAAGTTGCACTTACTACTTGAATCTAGGTAATATTTTAGGCTTATATTTTACGCGCAGTAAAAAGAGGAGGATTAAAATGCGATGTTTAAATAAAGAATTCGTAAAAGGGGCAATTCTCCATATTTATAATCACGCTATTGACAACTTCATGTTATTCTACGATGAAGAAGATTATGATCATTTTCTAAATATTTTTAAAAACAAACTGGAAAGAATTCCTGCAACAATCTTCGCTTTTTGCCTGATGCCAAATCATTACCATTTTTTAATTCGTCAGGAAAGCGAAATACAAATCTACAGATTGTTTAATCATGCTTATATTTCTTATGCAAAATACTACAACAACCGTTACAACAGGAAAGGACATATTTTTCGTTCTCCGCTTCAACATATTTATGTAAGCACAAAGACATACCTGATACAGCTTTGTAAGTATATCCACCTGAATCCCGTGTACGCAAACCTGGTCGATAAACCTGAAGACTGGCAGTATTCCAATTATTTGGAATGGATTAATAAACGAAAAAGCCAGTTTTTTAAAGAAAATATTCATAAAATCTATTTTCCGGATCCACAGGATTATATTAATTATGTAAACTCAATTAGTGTTATATAATTCCATATATTATTATTTTAGCTAATATTTTTGCTTGCCTGCAAATTGGTTATTTCAATTGACTTAATTTTAATTAAACTCTTTGATTCATTTTAACAAATCCGCATTGAATCAATTTATCTTTAAATGATTGAATCAATGCAATATTTTCTCATTGACTCAATCAGATATATTTTGATTGAGTCAATCAGCCCCATCCTCCCCGATTTTTGAAAATTCTCTTTATCTCCATACTTTTTAATCGTATCTTTAAAGTTGTTAAAAACAAGTTGATTTAAAATAGCAGGAGTCGACATGAGTAAATTCAAAAAAGCAACTATCGACGGGAATACCGCTGCCGCGCATGTGGCCTACGCCTTCAGTGACGTCGCCGCGATCTACCCGATCACACCTTCCTCAAATATGGGCGAATACGCCGATGCCTGGGCCGCAAACGGTCGGAAAAATATCTTTGGCCAGATCGTCGACGTTGTCGAAATGCAATCCGAAGCCGGCGCAGCCGGCGCGGTTCACGGTTCACTCTCCGCAGGTGCGTTCACGACAACCTTTACCGCCTCCCAGGGACTGATGCTGATGCTGCCGAATATGCATAAGATCGCAGGCGAGATGCTGCCGACCGTATTTCATGTTTCAGCACGCTCCCTCGCCGCCCAATCCCTCTCCATTTTCGGCGACCATGCGGACGTGATGGCTGCCCGCAATACGGGCTATGCTTTGGTCGCTGCATCCAATATTCAGGAGATCATGGACCTGGCCATCGTTTCTCACTTGGCTACACTCAAATCGAAAATACCTTTCCTGAATTTCTTCGACGGTTTCCGGAATTCCCACGAGATCCAGAAAGTCGAGATCATCGACTACGATACGATGAAAGAACTGGTCGAAGAAAAATATATCAAGGATTTCCGTGCGCGCGCCATGGATCCCGAAAAACCGTACCTGAAAGTCGGACAGGAAGCCCCTGATACCTATTTCCAGGGACGTGAGACCACTAATCTGATGTATGACGAAACACCCGGCATTATCCAGGAATATATGGATAAACTCGCAAAAGTCATCGGACGCCAGTATCACCTCTTCGATTATTTCGGAGCTACCGATGCCGAAAATGTCATTATTGCAATGGGCAGCGGATGCGACACGATCGAAGAGACCATCAATCACCTGAACAAAAAAGGCGAAAAACTCGGCCTGATCAAAGTCCGCGTCTACCGCCCCTTCTCGGCCGAAGCTTTGCTCAAGACCCTGCCGAAACAGGTCAAAAAGATCGCCGTGCTCGATCGCAGCAAAGAGCCCGGCTCACTGGGCGAACCTCTCTATCTGGATATCGTTGCTGCGTTGAAGGATAAAGATATCACCGTTATCGGCGGCCGTTATGGACTCTCCTCCAAAGAATTTACACCTTCGATGGTCAATGCCGTTTACGAACACCTGGATGGCAAATGCACACACGGCTTTACCGTAGGTATTACCGACGATGTTTCAAACCTTTCGCTTGAGATCAAAAAAGAACTCAACACGCAGCCCGAAGGCACTTTCTCGGCAAAATTCTGGGGATTGGGATCGGACGGTACGGTCGGCGCCAACAAAAACTCCATCAAGATCATCGGCGACAATACCGATATGTACGCTCAGGGCTATTTCCAGTACGATTCCAAAAAATCCGGCGGGATTACCCGTTCGCATCTGCGTTTTGGAAAATCTCCGATCCAGTCCGAATACCTGATCCAGCATGCGGATTTTATCGCCTGCCACAACCCCGCCTACATCGGACGCTATGATATTCTTGAAGGCATCAAAGAAAACGGTGTCTATCTGCAGAATTCCGCATGGAGCTCGGAAGAAGTTTTCTATCATTTTACCCGCGACATGCAAAAGACCATCATCGATAAAAAGATCAAGGTCTATAATATCGACGCTCTCAAGATCGCCGAAGAAGTCGGACTCGGCGGACGGATAAATACGGTCATGCAGGCCGCCTTCTTTATTATATCCGGCGTTCTGCCCAAAAAAGAGTCGATCGCTCTGATCAAGAAAGCCATCGAAAAAACCTACAAGAAAAAGGGCCAGGAAGTCGTTGACATGAACTGGAAAGCCGTGGATGCGACCGAAGCCGCGCTGCTGGAAGTCAATATTCCTTCCAGCCTGCCCGACAAGGCCGCGGAGCCCCGGCAACTGGTACCGGACAATGCGGATGACTTCACCAAAAATGTGATCGAACGTATCATGCGCGAAAAAGGCGACGATATCCGGGTTTCTGAAATGCCTTACGACGGTTGTATTCCCACGGGAACCGCCGCGCTGGAAAAACGCGGCGTTGCACCGGCTGTTCCGCACTGGCTCGCCGATAAATGCATCCAGTGTAACCAGTGTACTTTCGTCTGCCCGCATGCCGCCATCCGTGCAAAGCTCATCGATCCGGCAGATCTCAAAGACGCTCCCGATACCTTTAAGGTCCTGGATGTCAAAGGCAAGGATGCCGACAAGAAATTCAAGATCCAGGTCTACATTGAAGACTGCCAGGGCTGTGCGGTCTGCGTCAACGAATGCCCGGTACAGGCGCTTGAACTGAGTCCCATCGAAAAAGAACGCGAAGCCGGTGAAAATGCCAATGAGGCATTCTTCCATCAGCTTCCGAGTGACAATATCGGTTTTAACCGCCTTTACAGCGTTAAGGGTTCCCAGTTCAAACAGCCGCTCTTTGAATTCTCCGGAGCCTGCGCCGGCTGCGGCGAAACGCCCTATATCAAGCTCGTCACTCAGCTCTTCGGCGACCGGATGATCATTGCTAATGCCACCGGCTGCTCCTCCATCTACGGCGGTACCTTCCCCACCGTCCCATACTGCAAGAACAAAGATGGATACGGCCCCACCTGGGCTAACTCTCTCTTTGAAGACAATGCGGAATACGGACTGGGAATGCGCCTTGCCGTAGACTCCAACCGCCGACAGTTAAAGAGCAAGGTTGAGGAACTCCTCAACAAGAACATCACTCCCGAATTGAAAGAAGCCCTTTCCCGGTCTCTGGAAAACTGGGACGATGTTTCCGACGAGGCAAAAGCTAACGCCGAAAAGATTAAGTCCCTCCTGAGTAAAGAAGATTCCAAGGATCCGCTGATCAGCAAGATCAATGAACTCAAATCCTATTTTATCGATAAATCGGTCTGGGCTTTCGGCGGCGACGGCTGGGCTTACGATATCGGTTTCGGCGGTCTGGACCATGCTCTTGCTTCCGGAAAGAACATCAATATTCTTGTTCTGGATACCGAGGTTTACTCCAATACCGGCGGTCAGGCCTCAAAGTCCACGCCCCTGGGATCCGTGGCAAAATTTGCCGAATCGGGCAAAAAAACCATCAAGAAAGACCTTGGCCGCATGCTGATGACCTACGGTTACATTTACGTGGCATCCGTTGCGATGGGCGCCAATAAGAACCAGCTGGTCAAAGCCATGCAGGAAGCCGAAGCTTTCAACGGTCCCTCTATCGTCATTGCTTACTCACCCTGTATCAACCACGGCATCAATATGAGTTACAGTCAGAAACACGAACAAAAAGCCGTGGAAACCGGTTACTGGATCCTCTACCGCTATAATCCGCTGCTCAAGAACGAAGGCAAGAATCCCTTTGTTCTGGATTCAAAGGAACCCAATTTTGAGGTCCTGGATTTCCTGAAAAGCGAAAAACGCTATACGATGCTGGAAACGACCTTCCCCGAAAACGTGAAAGGCTTGCGCGAAGCATTGCAGGTTTTCATTAAAGAACGCTGGGAAACCTACAAAAAAATGGCGGAATAATCCCGATTCATTCCGTTTTCAAAAGCCTCCATACCGGAGGCTTTTTTATTTCCGCTTCAATATCGCTGGCGTTTTTTATGGTATATGCTTATTATACGGACCTGACAAATAAAGGACACGCATGCGTTTATCATACCTCCCCCTTTCAACGGCTCTTATTCTGATCATCATTCTTTCCCTCTCCCCCCTTTCCCCTCTGAAAGGAGCATCTGCTGATACATTGCGTATGATCCAGTCCCCTCTTGTCAATATCCCTGTGATCGCACTTCCCGGCGACAGCATCAGTGTCGATATTTTTTTGCCCGAAGCGGAGCAGCTCGTTTTTGTCAGCCTCCTGCAGGATGAACGGGAAATTGAACTGCCTTTCCGTCCGGGACCGGAAGCGCCCTTTGCGGGCGAACAACGTATTCGGGCAAAGCTTCCGGAATCCATGTTGTACGGGATGTACGACATTAAAATTTACAGCAGCGGGAATCCCGGAACGGACCTGTCGGAAAATGCGCTTTATGTCATACCCTCTTACAAGGAAAAATATACCTTTATCCACATCACGGATACGCATCTGCCCTCGCATAAATTCTGGGATGATTACGGAGTAGAGAACGATTCCAGCGAAATGGACGATTTTCGCGAAGTGATCCGGGATATCAACCTGATCAATCCGGCTTTTGTTCTCCATACCGGCGACCTGATCAACGACGGTGAACTGGAAGCGCTGGGAATTCCCGCAATTTCCCGTGCGAAAAAGATCCTGAAAGAACTGGAGGTTCCCGTTTTTCTGGTCCCCGGAAATCATGATCTCGGCGGCTGGGATGCCACGCCCGCCCCCGACGGAACCGCCCGCCGCTTCTGGTGGAAGTATTTCGGATGGCACAGCCTGAACAATACCGCTGCTTCTGCCGTCAATACCCAGAATTATGCCTTCCGCTACGGCGCTCACGCGTATATCGGACTGGAATCTTATGTAAATTACGACCGCTGGCGCGAAGATATCTACGGCTACCAGGGTTTTACTTCGGCTCAGCTGCAATGGCTGAACAGTACCGTGGACGCACATTCGGATGCCGATTTGAAAGTCCTGTTCTATCATTATGATTTTGAGGACCAGCTTGACCTGCAGGTGCTGGGGGTAGATGCTGCCTTTTGGGGACATGTTCACTATAATAGCGGAAATACTTCTGCAAAACCATTGAACCTCAGTACGGGAGCGGTGTGCGACGGACGCCGCTGGTACCGCATCGTCAAGGTTGAAGATAACAGCATCACCCAGACCTGGTCCATTCAGGCTGGCGAACAGGGAGAGATTCTCAATGAAGTTTACAGCGCGGATGCCCTAAGCGTGACCTTAGCAAACAATTCGGTGATGGATTTTGAGGATTGCCGGGTAAAATTTCCGCTTCCGCAAGGAAAACGCCTGCTTTCCCTGGAAAATGCGGAACTGTATCAGATCGACAGTCTGAGCATTCCAAAAATGGTTTACGCCCGGACAAATCTGCCGGCAAACAGCCAGGTCACTGTCTCCATGGAAATCGAAGATATCCCCGAGACTTCACTGTCTCCCCGGATACCGCTGTCCCCCGAAATACGCCACTTCCCCAATCCCTTTAATCCGCGTCTGCAGATCCGTATCGGACTTCCGGCTGACATGCACATCAGAACCGAGATAACAGACCTGCAGGGGCGTTCTGTCGCACTTTTGAATAAGGGGTGGCTGCCGGCCGGTACGCATACGCTGATCTGGGATGCCGCTGACTTTCCCTCCGGCATTTACTTGCTCCGTACGGAAGCCGCCCAAGCCGGATACCGGCAAATCTTCATGGAAAAATGCCTTCTGATCAAATAAGCTTTGAAATAAGCGGCTTCACTTACGGTCATGAAAAAGTAGCTGATCTGATTATTTGTGCCTGAACAAAATATTCCGTATCTTTACCTCATGGATGTAAAAACCGTTCAACCCGTAAAGCTGGTGATGGGTATCATTCTTGCAGCACAGGAAGATCCGGCCGTGTTTACCCTGCATTTGCAGCGGGTGTTCGGAAAACAGGATTTTCAGAGTCCGGCTTATGCGTTTGACTTGACAGATTACTATGCACCGGAAATGGGCGCGGGACTGATCCGGATTTTTACCGCTTACCAAAAGCTCATCGAACCCGATGATCTGGCGGAGATCAAGCGGCTCTGCAATGTGATCGAACAACACTTTGCGCTTGCAGGTAAACGAGTGGTTAACCTTGATCCGGGCTATCTGGACCTGGATAAGTTCGTGCTTGCATCCGCCAAATACGGACGTCAGAAGATCTGCCTTGGTAAAGGCATCTACGCCGATCCGACATTGTATTATTTTGACAAAAGCTTCCATGCCCACGAATGGAGCTTCCCCGATTTTAAATCCGGCCGTTACGATGCCGATTTTTTGACCCTGCGCCAACGCTATAAACAGCAATTAAGGTTAAGGTAGAGGTTGAGACAAAGAGTGGCGGCGCTCCGTCGTCAAACGGAAGGTGGAGCTTAAAATTATCGTCTGCGCTTTAAGCTCGTCTGGGCAAAGGAAAATTTATGATGCTTGTGCTTTATATCCTTGGCGGACTTCTATTGTTCCTGCTGCTGCTGCTGGCCTTTCTGCTCTTTGTGCGTTTTCGCATCCATATCCACGGGAAATACTCCGGACTGGCCTCCGCTGCCGAGATGGAATGTTTCTGGATCAAATATTTTCTGGGAGTCCGTTGCTCCGTTCACGATCTGAAAAATCTGGACCTTCGCCTCTGGATCTTCGGTATTCCCGTTCCCCTGAAACTGCCCTTAAGCAAAAGCGTGCAAGATTTCGGAACGGCCCCGGCGCAACCCCGCTTTGAAAAAGAGAAGCAAGCCGCAGAAGCAAAAAAACCCTTGCGTGAACGTTTCAGACAATTCGATTCCTTGCCGGAACGGCTAAAAGCGGCAAAGGAAAAGCATTATGCTTATTTAAAGCGTATTTTTGTGCGTTATATCACATTTTCTTCATTCTCCCTGAAAGCGGAGATCGGATTTGAGGATCCCGCACAGACCGGAATGGCAGCTGCAATTTATTATTCTACAAAGACTTACGCCATACCCGAACACATCGATCTGAACTGGAATTTTCAAGATGCGGTTTTCCATGCGGATCTGAAAACAAAATTTTCTATGAAGTTATATGGTATTTGTGTTACATTATTACAACTATTGTTGAAGATCAGGAAGGAAAGAAAACATGAAAGTCAATGACACGCTCTCCACTCTGCTGGACAAGGTCCGGGCTTTGGCGAAAACCGAAACGGTCGTGGGAGAACCCATTATTGTTCAGGATGTGACGCTTATCCCCATTTCCAGGATCAGTGTCGGTTTTGCCGCCGGAAGCGCCGAGCAGGATAAGCAACCGGGAAAGAAAGGCGGGGAGGGAGCCGGAGGGGGCATCAGTATTACGCCGCTTGTGATCGTAGTCGTAAAAAAAGGCCAGGAATCCCGTTTGCTGTGGATTGATAAGGAAGACAGGTCGATTAACAAACTCATTGATCTTGTGCCCGGTATTTTAGAACGTTTTGCCCCCCAGGTAAAAAAAGACGGGAAGGAAGAATAAATACCATGAGGGTTAAGGACCATGTACAAGGATCTCGAAGTCGTCCCGCTGTTCGAACGTTTAAAGGACTCCGATTTACGCTTGATCAGCAGCCAAATGACATGTCAGCGATATAAGCGCCATGAGTTTGTTATCCGCCAGGGAAAAGGAAATCACAATTTTTATATTATAAAAAAGGGGAAGGTCAAGATCTCTTCCCCCCAGGAACAGGGGCAAGATATCATTTTTGCCTTTCTTCAGGATGGCGATTTTTTTGGTGAAATGTCGATACTGGACCATGACTCCTGCTCCGCGGATGCCGAATGTATGCAAAAATGTGACATTTTCAGCATCCGTACCGACAAGTTCCGGAAAATGCTTCGTGAAATTCCGGGACTATCATTTCGCCTCTTATCCTCAATGAGCCAGCGCCTGCGCTTTACCAATCATTGTATCGAAAATCTGAACTGCCGCAGTTCCTTAAGGCGCGTCAGCATGGTCATTAATCAAATCGCGATGATGTGCGGCTACCGTTCAAAAAAATCCGTGATCATTGAAAAGATCCCCTTCCAGCAGGAAATTGCCTCGCTTGCGGGAACGACCAGAGAAACTGTCTCGCGCAAATTATCTTACCTGGAAAAGCAGGGTTATATCAAAAAATCCGGACATCGTCTTGTAATTCCCGACTACACCCGCTTTTATGAGGACCTTTGCTTATGAATTCCCTGCCCTATGCCCGGCGGGGTTTTCACTATAACACTTATAGCTGTTATCTTGAAGACCGTTTCGGCGAACGGGTACAACGTGTCTCCCTGGACGGCGCATTCACATGCCCAAACCGAGACGGAACACGCGGGAACGGGGGCTGCATCTACTGCAACAACCTTTCTTTCTCGCCCCCCTATTCCGCCGGAAAACCGGGCATCCCCGAACAGCTGGAAGCGGGTATCCGGTTTTTAAAGGAGCGCTTCGGATCACAAAAATTCATCGCCTATTTCCAGAGTTACAGCAACACCTACGCACCGTTAAAAAAACTGGAAGCGCTCTACCGTCAGGCGCTGGATCATCCGGAGATCGTGGGTCTGGCCGTTTCTACGCGGCCGGATTGCCTGGATAACGGTGTTTTGGAGATATTAAAGGATATAAACAAGGATTATGATGTCAATCTCGAGATCGGGATTGAGTCCTTTTCGGATACTTCGCTTCACTGGATGAACCGCTGCCACGATCTTGCTTGCACGCTGGACGCGCTGGAACGGGCTGCGATTTTTGGCATCGATGTTAGCGGCCACATGATCCTGGGACTCCCGACGGAAACGCGGAAGCAAATGCTGGAAAGCGCCGAAAAACTGAACGCCCTGCCCCTGAAATTCCTTAAACTGCATCATTTACAGATCATCCGAGATACCCCCCTTGCACAACATTATGCCGAAAAGCCCTTTCCTTTATTCACTTACGAAGAATACCTCGCTTTTGTCGCGGAATTCATAGCGCTTCTTCGACCGGAATTCATCCTGCAACGCGTGCTCAGCAGCTCCCCCGACAGCTGCCTGATCGCTCCGCTATGGCAGCATACCACAACCGCTTTTGTGATGGACCTGCAGAAGTATATGCGGGAAAACAAGCTGTATCAGGGGATATGCCGCGAATTCTGAGATCTGCGTTAAATATCGGGAAAAGATGATGAAATCGATGTTTTTTTCATCTTTTTATTTGCTTTAGCTGGGTAATTTAATTATACTTTTTAGCTTTTTTATAAACGGGTGTGTAGCTCAGCCGGTAGAGCAGCGGCCTTTTAAGCCGTTGGTCGAAGGTTCGATTCCTTCCACACTCACCCCCCAACCCCGGATCACCGGGGTTTTTTATAGCTTTTGAGTTTTATTTTCACTAATTTTTCACGGATAAATCATGGAGAATAAGCATGCCGCAAACCCGTATTGAAAAGATCGTACAGCGCTACGTTACGGGGACTTTCGCTCCCGTAAAAAGCGGTGATTATATCAGTATCCACCCGGAACACGTATTAACCCACGACAATACCGGCGCCGTGATCCCGAAATT
>JAQVTR010000114.1 GCA_028699915.1 Fidelibacterota bacterium | reverse complement strand
CGGAGAGGTTTCAATGCGGACAAGCACGACTTTTTCTCCCCTGGCGGCCCAGGCTTCGGCTTCGTCGGCAAAGAACACGATACGTCCGGTGGCGGCACCCAGAGACGCCGGCAGTCCTTTTGCGATTGCTTTTGCGGCTTTCATCGCGGCATTGTCAAATACCGGGTGCAGGAGTTCATCCAGTTTATTGGGCTCAACGCGCTTGATCGCATCGGTTTCGCTGATTTTTCCGTCGCGAAGCAGGTCCATGGCGATCTTGACCATGGCCGCGCCGGTACGCTTGCCGTTACGGGTCTGCAGCAGCCAGAGGCGGCCGTCCTGGATCGTAAATTCCAGGTCCTGCATATCTTTGTAATGATCTTCCAGCTTCTGCTGGATCGCATCAAGCTGTTTATAGGCTTCGGGCATGGCTTCTTCCAGGGAGGGGAATTTTTGGGCGCGTTCCTCTTCGGAAACGCCGGCCAGTTTCGCCCAGCGGCGGGCTCCCTCCAGGGTAATCTGCTGCGGCGTGCGCACACCGGCAACCACGTCTTCACCCTGGGCGTTGATCAGGTATTCGCCGTTAAAAATATCTTCGCCCGTAGCGGCATCGCGGGTAAAGGCAACGCCGGTGGCGGAATTATTGCCCATGTTGCCGTAAACCATGGCCTGGACATTTACCGCGGTCCCCCATTCATCGGGATATCCATGCATCTTGCGATAAACCTTTGCCCGGTAATTGTTCCAGCTTCCGAATACGGCGCCGATCGCACCCCAGAGCTGTTCCCAGGGATCCGCAGGGAAATCATGGCCCGTCATTTTTTTTACTGCCGATTTGAACTTTGCGACCAGTTCCTTAAGGTCCCCGACTTCCAGATCGGTGTCCAGTTCGACACTTTTCGCTTCTTTAACTTCTTCGATGATAGCCTCAAAAGGATCGATGTCTTCCTTGTTCTCCGGCTTCATTCCCAGTACCACGTCACCGAACATCTGCACAAAACGGCGGTAGGAATCCCAGGCAAAGCGTTCATTCCCGGATTTTTTTGCAAGTCCTTCAACGACCGAATCATTCATTCCGAGGTTCAGGACAGTGTCCATCATTCCGGGCATGGAAACCCGGGCACCGGAACGGACCGAGATCAGCAGCGGATTCGCCGGATCGCCAAAGGTGGCATCCATGACTTTTTCCATATGCCGGACACCGTCTTCAACTTCCGGGGTGATCTTTTTGATCACATTCTCTTTGCCTTCCTGATTCCAGAGCGTACAGACTTCGGTTGTGATGGTAAAACCGGCAGGTACCGGGACTCCGATACGGTTCATTTCCGCAAGGTTCGCGCCTTTGCCGCCGAGCAGGTTCTTATCGCCGGCTTTTCCGTCTGCCTTGCCGGCGCCAAACAAATATACGTGTTTCATGTTTTCTTTCCTTTCTGTTTAGATTCGGAATATATACGATTCGGAAACGAAAAGCAAGTAAGATGGGAACATTTGAATGTCGAAGATCGCCTTCCTTCTGCAGAATAAATTCCCTGTATACAAAAAGATTTATAAACCGGAAATAATTGTCCGGCAAGGGTTCCGGAGGAAAAACCGGAGTCGGATTTACCCTTTATAAATGCGTGTCCCCACTTTCCCCGAAAGCGCAAGATGCGCTTTTTCCAGAGAAGTGATTACCGCTTGCCGGCCGCGGCCTCCTTCGACAAAACGAAGGGCTGCTTCGATCTTGGGCAACATGCTGCCGGCGGCAAAATGCCCCTCCTTAATATAGCTCCGTGCTTCGCTGCTGCTGATTTCCGCCACTTCCCGCTGCTGCGGCGTGCCAAAATTCAGGGCCACGCGATCCACCGGCGTCAGAATGATCAGGAAATGCGCTTCCACCAGATCCGCCAGCAGGGCTGCGCTGTGATCTTTGTCAATGACCGCAGAAATGCCGCGGTAATTGCCTTCCTCATCTTTAACGACCGGGATACCGCCCCCGCCGCAGGTGATAACGATAAATTTATGGTCCAGCAGGTTTAATATGGATTCCGCTTCGACAATGCGCACGGGTTTGGGTGAGGGCACCACCCGACGCCATCCGCGACCGGAATCTTCTTTGAAAATTTGGGAAGGATCCTCCTTCATGACGGCTTCTGCTTCTTCTTTGCTGTAAAAATCCCCGATAGGCTTGTCGGGATTCTGAAAACTGGGATCATGACGGTATACCTCCACTTGGGAGACGATTGTCGATACGTGCCAGGGCATACCCAGGCGCTGCAATTCCTTGCGGATCCCCTTCTGCAGGTGATAACCGATATAACCCTGGCTCATGGCCGTACATTCCTGCAGTTCGAAACGACAGATCTTCTGTGTGTGTGCTGCGGCAAAATTAAAAGCCTTGTAGATCATCCCCACTTGGGGGCCGTTCCCGTGAGTCAAAATGATCTTGTTTCCCTGAGTGATCAGATCCACCAGCGAAGGTACTGCCTTGTCAATATTTTCCTGCTGCTCTCTGGGGTTGTTTCCCAGAGCGTTGCCCCCCAGCGCAATGGTAATGACTTTCATAAACTAGCTCCCGTTGACAATATGCAAAAAGATCCCGGCGGTTCCGGAATAAAAAAA
>JAQVTR010000012.1 GCA_028699915.1 Fidelibacterota bacterium | reverse complement strand
ATCCATTATGATATAAGACTTGCGGAATATGATGTCCTTCATTCCATTTTGTATGTAAAAGCCCTTTACTTCGAGAAATTGCTTACTCCGGAAGAAAAACAGATTCTAAATGCCGCATTGCAATCGCTGTTGGCTGATATTCGCAGCAATGCATTCCAGGCCGATCCGGCCGAAGAGGATATCCATTCCGCCGTGCAAAATACGCTGGAAAAAAGCGTCGGCGCACTTGCCCATAAGCTCCACACGCTGCGCTCGCGCAATGATCAGATCGCCTTTGATGTCAAGCTTTACTGCCTTACGCGTTCCTCAATCTTACTGCAGATCCTGGAAAACCTGACAGCAGCCTTTGCGGGGTTGGGAAAAGCCTACGCCAACGCAGCTTTTGTAGGTTATACGCACACGCAGCGTGCGCAGATCATCCGTTTCCGGGATTATTGCGACGCCTATGCAGAGATGTTCGGACGCGATCGTTTGCGCCTGCAGGATTATCCGAAGCATCTTCGTCTGCAGATCGGCGCCGGCGCGCTGGCGGGATCCTCGGTTTCCGCGGGATCCTACAAAAAAGCGCTTTCCGAACTGGCAGACGAGGGAATTTTGCTGCAGCTGAAGGAATTAAGCAATGCCCAAGATCATGTTTCCGACCGTGACCATGTGATTGAGCTGCTAAGCATCCTGAACCTTATCCAGATGCACATTTCACGTTTTGCGGCGGACATGATACTCTATTCCACGGCGGAATTTGATTATGTCGATCTCCCGGAAGCGTTCTGCACCGGGTCTTCCCTGATGCCGCATAAAAAGAATGCGGACCTTCTGGAACTTTTGCGGGGATTCAGCGGCAAGATCAGCGGCAATCTCATTTCTCTGATGATGATGATGAAGGGCCTGCCCCTCACCTATAACCGGGACATGCAGCTGGATAAAGAGCCTCTGTTTGAAAGCCTGGATATTGTTCAGGAGGAATTGGAATTATTGCTAAAATTTGTGCCGCAGATCACCCTGAAAAGCGAAACTATCCGGCAAGCCCTGGAAGATGAGCAATTTTACGGCGTTGAGATCGCCGAATATCTGGTACATCACGGTGTCGCATTTAAGGATGCACACGATATCGTTGGAAAACTGATCCGTTTTTCGGCCGATAACAAGCTGCTTATCCGCGATATTCCCCCTCACCGTCTTGCAGAATTTCACGAGAGCCTTAGCCCTCAAACCCTGAAAAAGATCATGACCCCGGAACATGCGCTGAAACAACGCAAATCCGTTTCCGATACTGCCGGCGGAAAGGATTGAGCCTGTTTGCAAAACTTACTCTTCCGCAGTTCCATCCATAACCAGCGCTTCTGCGAAAAGAATAATGATCATAAATATTATATTTATATAAATACTCTGGATACATTATCGGTTTTTTATAGCAAATAGTTCCGCTTTTTATTATAATTCGAATTAAATTGAAACTGAGGAATTTCATGAATATTACGGTGTGTATTAAACAGGTCCCGGGAACTTCAGAGGTCGAGATCGACGAAAAAACCGGCGTTTTAAAACGCGAAGGTATTGATTCCAAGATGAATCCCTACGATCTGTACGCCCTGGAAACCGCCCTGAGGATCAAGTCGGATAAAAATGCCGGGCTGCGTGTGATCAGCATGGGCCCGCCGCAAGCGGAAGCGGTGATCCGCGAAGCCTACATGATGGGTGCGGACGAGGGTTATCTGCTGACGGACCGAAAATTCGCCGGCGCGGATGTGCTGGCGACATCTTATGCCCTCTCTCAGGGCATCCGCAGTCTGGGTCACAGCGATCTGATCATTACCGGCAAAATGACCACCGACGGCGACACCGCCCAGGTCGGTCCGGAGATCGCCGAATATCTGCAGATCCCGCATGTGGCAAACGTGCTGCGCATTCTGGAGCTCAATGAAAAATCCATTACCGTCGAGATGAACATGGCGGAATCCGTGGAAATCCAGGAGGTCCTCCTCCCCTGCCTGATCACGGTGGAAAAGGACATTTATCAGCCGCGCCTCCCCTCATTCAAGCTAAAATTGAAAACCGCCGACCGGCCGGTGCATTATATTACTTTCAACGATCTTGAAGATAAAGACGAATCCCATTACGGACTGAAGGGCTCGCCGACGCAGGTGCTGAAGATCTTTCCGCCGCCCGCCAAAACCACCAGCGAACGCTGGGAAGGCAAGGGTGAGGAGCTGGGACAGCGTCTGGCCGAAAAACTCCACGAACTGAAATTTATATAGGTTGATCCGCTACCATGTCAAAAATCATTGTCCACCAGAACGCGGTAAAAGGAAAAAGTCACGACGCACTCATCAAGGTCTGTCCCTTTAACGCAATCGAATCCGACGGCAAAGAGATCTCCATTAATTCCGGTTGCCGCATGTGCAAAATCTGCGTAAAGCGCTATCCGGATGTTTTTGAGTTTGTCGAAGAAAAAGTCGCCGAGATCGATAAAAGCAAATGGCGCGGCATTGCCGTTTATATTGATCATATTGAAGATTCCATTCACCCCGTCAGTTTCGAGCTGATCGGCAAGGCACGCGAAATGGCGGCCAAGATCGGTCATCCGGTGTATTGCCTGCTGATGGGCAGCAAGGTCGGGAGCATGGCGGAGGAGCTCCTGCACTACGGCGCCGACGGCGTCTACCTTTACGATAAACCGGAACTGCTTCATTTCCGCATCGAACCCTATACCGCTGTTTTTGAAGATTTTATCAATCGTATCAAGCCATCCATCGTACTGGTCGGCGGCACAACGGTCGGACGCTCTCTGGCCCCAAGGGTCGCCGCACGTTTCCGCACCGGTCTCACGGCCGACTGTACCATGCTGGATGTGCAGAAAAATACGGACCTCGACCAGATCCGTCCTGCATACGGCGGCAACATCATGGCACATATTCATACACCCAACCATCGTCCGCAGTTCGCCACGGTGCGCTATAAGATCTTTGATGCGCCCGAACGGCAGGACGACGCCTCCGGAAAACCCGAATATCTGGATATCGGCAGCGATAAACTGGCCTCTCGTATTAAGGTCCTTGAGGTCAAAAAGAAGGAAAAGGTCAAAAGCATCGAGGATGCGGACGTGATCGTCGTTGCCGGACGTGCATTTAAAAAAGAAGATGACCTTTCTATAGCTTACGAGCTTGCCGATCTCCTGGGGGGCATGGTGGCCGTCACCCGTCCGCTGATCGAAGCCGGCTGGGCGGATCCGCGTCTGCAGATCGGACTCAGCGGCAGGACCGTCAAGCCCAAGCTCATTATCACCTGCGGTGTATCCGGAGCGATTCAGTTCGTCGCCGGCATGAACAATGCAGATACGGTGATCGCCATCAACAAAGACCCGAAAGCGCAGATCTTCAGTGTTGCCCATTATGCGGTGATCGGGGATATTTACGAGATCCTTCCGGAAATGATCGGAAAGCTCAGGGCGCTTAAAACAAATAACAGGTAAATGCCATGAACTATAAACAAGTGACACAAACGGATATCGAAGCGCTGCTTGCGATCTGCGGCACGGAGAATGTGCTGTACGGCGAGGCGATCCACGAAGATTACAGCCGTGACGAACTCGCCGGCATCCGTTCTTTTCCCGATGTTGTTGTGCTGCCGGAAAATGCGGAGCAGGTTGCAGCCGTGATGCGCTATGCTTATGAGCATAATATTCCCGTAACCCCGCGGGGACAGGGTACAGGACTCGTGGGTGCCGCCATAGCCATTCACAAAGGGATCATGCTGTCAACGGAACGCATGAACCGCATTCTGGAGCTTGATGAGGCAAATCTGACTTTGACCGTGGAGCCGGGCGTGCTGCTGATGGAAATATCCAAATACGTGGAGGCACGCGATTTGTTCTACCCGCCGGACCCCGGTGAAAAAAGCGCCTCGATCGGCGGGAATATTTCCACGAATGCCGGAGGAATGCGCGCCGTAAAATACGGAGTAACCCGTGATTATGTCCGTTCACTGGATGTAGTGTTGCCCAACGGAGAAATGATCACCGTCGGCGGCAAGATCGTCAAGGACAGTTCCGGCTACAGCCTGAAAGACCTGATCGTCGGTTCGGAAGGTACGCTGGGCATCATTAGCAAGGCGGTCCTAAAGCTTCTTCCCCTCCCCAGGGTAGCGATCTCCCTGCTGGTTCCTTTCCCCGACATCGAGACGGCCATCTCCGCCGTGCCGGTCATTATTCGCTCCAAATTCATTCCTACTGCCATCGAATACATGGAACGCAATGTCATTCTTTCCGCCGAGAACTATCTGGGAAAGCGTTTTCCGGACAGCAGCTCGGACGCTTACCTGCTTCTGACCTTTGACGGCAACAGCAAACCGGACGTGGAAAATATCTATGAACAGGTTGCCCATGTCTGCCTGAAAGCCGGTGCGCTGGATGTCTTTATCTCCGATACCGCAGAACGGAATGAATCCATCTGGTCCGCCCGGGGTGCATTTCTTGAAGCGATCAAGGCTTCCACCAGCGAAATGGACGAATGCGATGTAGTGGTCCCGCGGGACCATGTTGCGGATTTTATCAATTATACCAAGGCAATTGAAAAGGATTTGGGTGTGCGCATTGCCAGTTTCGGCCATGCCGGTGACGGCAACCTGCACGTCTATGTCCTGAAAGACGAGCTCCCGGAAAATATTTTTCAGGAAAAGCTCAGCAAGGCATTTGACCTGTTTTATGCCAAGGGCGCCGAACTGGGCGGCCATGTATCCGGCGAACACGGCATCGGATATGCAAAAAAAGAATATCTGCAACGCATGAACGGGGAAACCTACATGAACCTGCTGCGCGGCATCAAAAAAGTCTTTGATCCGAAGGGCATCCTGAATCCGGGGAAGGTTTGCTGAAAAATCATCAGCAATACAAATTTACCCCTGTCTTTTGCGTTCTATCCAACAAGACAACGACATTGATCTCTAAAATTATTCTATTTATTCTTACACAATATTTGCCAGTATCACCGCTATCAGGCCAAATGCAATCGTTCCCCACCAGGCGGCTTTGATCTTTTCGCGGAAAGCGATTACCGAGACAATACAGGCGACCAAAATACAGCAGATGGAATTTAGCGTAAACACTACCGAAGCCGGAAGTTTATCCACCACGGAACTCAGCATCAGCATACCGCTGATGGATCCTGCCGCAGCCAGGGATCCCAGTCCCCAGACCCATTTGTAGGATACCGGCTTGCTCTTGTCGATGAATTTGACGATCAGGAAGGAGGCCAGGGCCATGCTGGCGTACATAAAAAAATACATGTGCGAGCGGTAAACGGCGATATAGGGTATTTCGCTTCCGGGCATCATTCGGGTCCCCAGGTCCTTTATGACCAAAAAAGAAAAACTGTTGCCCAGAAGGACCAGAAACAGCAGAAAAGCGTATTCCAGGCGTGTGCGCATGCCTTTCCCGCCGCTTTCGGCGTCCTTGGGCTGATCGCCCAGATTGGCGGCAAATATCACGCAGATAATGCCAAAGGCCAGAGCCAGTCCCTGCATCAGTGCGATCTTTTCCCCGAACATCAGGGCGGCATAGAGGGTCACGACGATAAAGGTAAGGTTAGTGGCCGTCCACAGAGGTGACAAAGGCCCGCGTTTCAAGGACATTTTGCTAAAGATCATGGAAGCGATCATCCCGACCGTGCCGCAGAGAGACATGATAATGACATAGGGCGGCACATCCCAGGTTTTCCAGTTGATCTGGAAGGCGAAATACAGGGCACCGACGATCCCCATACACATAGAGATATGCAGCGGCACCACGTTTTTATTCTGCCCCAGCCGCATCATGATCCCGATTACCGAGAAGCAAACGCCCGAAAGCATTGCCAGCAGAATTGAACCCGTCATGGTTCCTCCTTATTTTTTACATCGCAAGAATGGATGCATTTTGATAAAAAATACCCGCAATACTCGCTGTAAGCAGTGTTGCCAGCGTCGCACCAAGCAGTGCTCTGAAACCCAGTGTAGAGAGGTCCCTGGCGCGTTTGGGTGCCAGAGCTGCATATCCTCCCACAAAGACGGCGATCGACGCTATATGGGCAAATCCGGTCAACGCATAAGTCGTAATGACCGCGGAACGCTGTGAGATCAAACCTTGTGCAATTACTTTTGACAGATCCTGGAAAGCCGTTACTTCCGAAAGGATCACACGCTCCCCGATAATTCCCGAGATAACACTCACGTCCTGGGAAGGAATTCCGATAAGCCAGGTCATGGGGAAAAAGAGATAGCCCAATAATCCCTTGAGACTGAAATCGATATTGGAGTTAAAGAGATTGTTCAGAGGAATTCCCAGGAGGACCATGATCTTGTCAATTAACGCGACCAATCCCAGGAATGCCAGCAGCATGGCGACAATGCCCACGACCAGTTTAACTCCGGATTGGGCGCTGTCCAGAATACTTTCGAACATACTGCTCTGTTTTTCAAAATGCGGTTGTATCTTGAGTCCCAGTGTTTCGGGGTTTTCCTTTTCCGGATACAGCAGTTTGGAGATCACAATAGCTGCCGGGGCGTTCATGATCGAGGCGGAGACCAGGTGCCCGGCGATGGTGGGAAACTGATGCTGAAGGACCATAATGTATACGGCAAGCATACTGGAGGCCACCGTTGCCATGCCGACCGTCAGCACCGTGTTCAACTCGGATTTGGTCATCGTTGCCAGATAGGGCTTAATGATCAGCGAGGACTCCACTCCCACAAAGATGTTCGATGATGCGCTCAGCGATTCTGCGCCGGAGATTCGCATGAGTTTGGTAAATACCCAGGCAAAGCCTTTAATGACCAGCTGCATAATGCCCAGATAATACAATACTCCAACCAGGGCTGCAAAGAAGATAATGGAAGGCATTGCCTGAAAAGCAAAGAAATAACCCAGGGATCCCGGTTTCCCGGGTCCTATAGACAGCGCTCCAAACACGAATTCCGTACCTGCGGAAGCACAGGAAAGCACAGCCACCACAACTTTATTTATAAAGAGAAAAACTTTTGACCCGGCAGGAACGACAAATATGAACAGTGCAAAAAGCGTCTGTATCCCAATGCCCCATCCCACAACGTGCCAGTTGATCACACGGCGGTCCTTGGAGAATCCCCATGCGAGGAGAAGGATCACCAGTATTCCTAATAGTCCTGTAAAATTCACCGTTTTAACACTCCTTTGATATCCTCGTCGATTTGTATGTTCTCTGCCTTCATTTTTTCGCGGATAACCATTTCATCGATCTCTTCCGGAACGCGGTAGAGGCCGGGCTCCCGGAAATTACTGATCAGAACATGATGAATGGATGCAAGCTGCAGGGAAAAGGAAATATCCAAAATCTCTACCGGATGCCCCAGTCCGCCGGCAATATTGATAATGTCGCCCTTGGAAAGCAGATAGACTTTATTACCGCTTTTCAGCGTGATCTCTTCGACATTCTCGCGGACGGTTTCCACTTTTTTGGCTGCATCGTACAGCTGCGGGACGGAGATCTCGTAACCAAAATGGCCCGCATTGGACAAAAAAGCGCCGTTTTTCATTTTCTCAATATGTTTTACACGAATCACATCATCTTCACCGGTAGCCGTAACAAAGAAATCACCCAAGCTTGCCGCCTGATCGATGGGCATGACCCGGAAGCCGTCAAGTCGGGCTTCCATGGCTTTCCAGGGATTGATCTCGGTAACCACCACCTCTGCACCGAGTCCGGCGGCCCGGACGGCAACCCCGCGCCCTACCCATCCGTAACCGACCACAACCACCACTCTGCCCGCAACCGTCAAATTGGTCAGATGTGTAACGGCGGTCCAGGTCGACTGGCCCGTGCCGTAGCGGTTGTCGAACAGATATTTGGACTGCGCATCATTGATGGCCAGTGCCGGATATTTAAGGGATTTCTCCTTTACTTTTTGCTTAAGCCGGTGCACGCCGGTGGTTGTTTCTTCACAAATACCCTGCAGATTTTCGGCATATTCGGGATGCGTGTGCAGAAGTTCGCAGATATCGCCGCCGTCATCAATGACAACGTGGGGTTTGCAGGCGACGACGGCATGCAGGTATTTCCGGTATGCGTCTTTATCGGCCGCATGAATGGCATGCACATGAATGCCGTTTTTCACCAGGGCGGCGCAGACATCGTCTTTTGTGGACATTGAGTTGCTGCTGGTGATCCAGACATCGGCGCCCAAGCTTTTGATCACCGTTGCCAGATAGGCGGTTTTTGCCTCCAAATGAATGCACATTGTAATGCGTTTCCCTTTGAAAACACCTTCTTTTCGGTATTCATCCGCCAGATGGTTCAGCACTTTCATCCATTTGGCCGCCCAATCGATCTTTTGTTGACCTTCCCGGTGCATGGACTGATCTTTAATCGTATAATCGTGATTCATGAGGACTCCCGATACATGTTATTTCGGTGATTTTTCAGGAGGATATGTGGCATCGATTTTTCCCAGTTCCCAGGGAGAAACGGAATTATCCGGGTTTTTAAAATAATAGGGGTGCAGCAGGTACGCCATCTTTTTGGCTGCAGTTACCTGTCGCAGGCTGGGACACTTCAAAAGGCTTGAATCGTAATGATAAACCCGGTCATTCTTTACCGCGCTTATGTTCTCAAAACCCGGACGCGTTACGATCTCGCTGATGGTAGTAACCTCGTATGTTCCGGCGTGCGGCCAGAGCGGGGTCAGGATCACATCCGGATCGCGTTCGATAATATCGCTCAGTTCGGCTTTGAATGCGATGCCTTTCGTATCATTGAAGATATTAACGCCGCCGGCAATCTCAAGCAGCTGGTCCATGGGAGAACCGGAGCCCAGCACATAAGGTCCCATGTGGTTGATTTCAAAGTACACTTTGATCCTGGGAAGTTTCTCCGTGACAGCTCTGATCTCAGCGATCTCTTTTTGTGCTTTTGCGGTCAGGCGTTTTGCACGCATCCCGACACCGGCCTTCTCGCCGATATCGTTGATCATATCCCATACATCCTGTAAGGTCACCGGATGATAATAAAGCACATTGAACCCGAGCGCTTTCAGTGAGTCCGCAAACGGCTTCTGAATGGGCTCGATCGCCAAAATCAGAGTGGGATCCAGAAGTTTTATCAGTTCATAATTGATACTTGTAAAATTGCTGACAACGGCAACGTCCTTACTGAGTTCGTCTTCATTCGATACAAATTCGTATTCATCGTAAGGCAACCAGCCCTTCCGTTCCTGTACTTCGGGCGGATAGCAATCGTAACGCGACCATCCGACCAGTTTGTCTTCCAGCCCCAGATTGTAGACAATCTCAGTCTGACTCGGGGACAGGGAAACAATACGCAGTCCGGAAGGAGCACAGGCGGTCAGCATCAGCAGTAATATCAGAAAAAGGACGGAAACGGGAAATCTTTTATTTTTTAACATGGTTCTAATCCTCCATTTTATCTTATCGGAGGAGTCGTATAAGGGCCCCTCCGATAAGATAAACAATGCATTATTCCTGGGGTTCGTTTCGGAAAGCAAGCGCAGACGGGGAATCACCTACCAGGAAAGAATCAACGGCAGTACCTTCGCTGTTGTACTTGTACACCATGTCGGCATCCCAGTCGGAGATCCAGATCCCGTCAAATGAGAGGACCCCGGATCCGCCATGACCGGCAAAAACCTCGTCGACAACGGTTCCGGTCGCGGTATTGTACGCCAGCGCGCCGGCACCCCAGATGCCGCAGTAAGCGACGTTATTCACTTCATCAATCGCGATACTTCCGGGGGTGCTGCCCACGGGATAGGTGGCTGAAACAGCGTCGGTTTCGGGATCAATTACGGAAATTGCACCCGGAATATCAAACCAGTTCCCGGCGGCTGCGACATGGAGTTTTCCGTCGCCGGCAACGCCGATCGCCTGCGGGTTGGTTGCGACTTCAATGGTCTTGATCGAATCGCCGTTGACCGCATTGAAAACCGTCACGGTACCGGTCATGTAGGGCTGATCCCAGGAAATGTAACCGGTATTGGCCGCGTAAACCTTGGCATTGGCTATGGCAATACCCGTGCAACCGACTCCGGCTTTCATTTCACGGACTACGGTCTTGCTGTCCAGGTCGATCTTCAAGACCTTGTTAGATACCGAGCAGCTTACATAGGCAGTAGCATCATCATAAATGACCATATTCATCGGATTATGGCCGATTCCCAGCGCTATGGGCGTTTCGGCTTCCCAGGTGGATACATCATAAATGGTGATATTGTTCGAACCCGAGTTCACACAATACAGTTTCCCGTCGTGAAAAACAAGCTGGTTTGGCCAGGTACCCACGGTGGCAACGTTGTTATATACGGAATCTTCTTCAAGATCAATGACCGAGATACTCGTTGATCCGGAATTCAGGACATATACGGCAACGTTGGCATCCGCTCCTGTCGGCGGCGTGTAAGGGGGCTTGAACCAGTCACAGCCGCTGAAGGCGATAACAGTCAAAATGACTGTTAACATGATTGTCAGTTTTTTCATGACACTCTCCTTTTGTTGGTTTTTTGGTTTAATTGTACTTCAAGAGACATCCGGAATTCTCTTCCCGGCATGGGTAAATTTTTCATAACGCGGTAATCCGCGTTAAACAGATTCTTTATCTGCAGATTCACGTTAAGCTCCGTACTTCGGATCCGTGGCCGTATACTAAAGCTCAGGTCCGAAACCGCATATGCGGGAAGTGCGTTCAGTTCGACGTTACTGCGGTCCGTATACCGTTTCCCGGTAATATTCAGAGAATACTGACAGGTAAATATTTTATAACTTCCGGTCAGGGAAGCATTAATGCTATGCCGCGGACGGTATACAAGCTGCTTCCCGTATTCGGTTACATTTTGGGAAAGATTGATCGCACGCAGATAGGTATAGTTGATATCCGTGCTGAGATATCCGTTGATGATGTCCAGTTTAAGGCCGTTTTCCAGGCCGTAGATCCGGGCTACGTCGACATTATCGGGTTTCCACTTTTCACCGCTGGATTCCCAGATGATCAGGTTCGTCATGTAATTATGGAAAAAGACGCTTTCAAAGTACAGTCCGTCCAGAACGGGATACTGCAGGCGCGCTCCAATATCAAAGTCCATGCCCGATTCCGGCTTCAGATCGGGATTCCCGACGGTATAAGCATCCTCCGGCCAGTAAAGATCATTAAAGGTCGGCGCCCGGTAACTGAGTCCGAAATTCGATTTGATGCCGGTCTTCCACGCATCCCCGATGTTCAGAACAAACCCGATTTTAGGAGAGAAGACGTTATTGAAATCGGAATGACTGTCATAACGGATAGAAGGGCTAATGATGAGCGAACGCAGGTAGCGACCGTCGAATCTGATATCGCTTTCATTGAGAATAAATGCGTAATAGGTGAGCCGCCGATAGCTGGTATCCTGCTGAAAATTATCCATTCTGCTGGTATGTTCTCCAATGCCGTAAGTTAGCATCAGATAGGAATTGAGCACGGAATGTCCCTGTATTTCACTGTTCAGGGAGCGCGTTGCAAAGGAATTGTCGGTAGGAACCAGCATTTCGTTGTTCAGGTAGCGGTTATATGTTGTCTGATAAGAAGCGCTAAATCGAATATCGTTGAACTGATCGAATACTTTCGAGTTGATATTCAGCGAAAGGTTGCTGTTGCGATCCCACATTCGCGCTTCGTAATAATAAGGTTCGATGGTTCCGGGCGCGCCTTTTTCCGAGCGAAAATGCGTATATTTCAGGTCAATTCCCGGTTTCATGTCCGAATTGCTGAAAACATAGCCCAGACGTCCCGATATGCTGTGAGAACGGATATCGGAATTGATACGGACCTGCGGACTTCCGTAATTGTCGGTATAGGGAAAATCACCCAAAGAATTCAGAAATTTATAGGCGGCGCGCAGAGAGACCCCTTTAACTCCGTAACGGAGCGATGATTCCAGTGCCCGTGAGTGGAAGGAACCCAGCATTCCCTTGAAGGTGATGCCCAGCATATCCTTCTCTCCCGCTTTTTTTGTTATGATATTGATGACGCCTCCGACCGCATCGGAACCGTAAAGCGCGGAATTCGCTCCTTTTACCACCTCGATCTTTTCAATCTCGTTCGAGGGGATGTTGCTGAGGTCCACATAACCGTTCTGGGCGTTGTTGACCCGCTGACCGTCGATCAGCACCAGTACCTGTTCGCTGCTGGAACCGCGCAGAGAGATCATCTGGCTGGAACCCAGCCCACCGTAACTTTTGATCATTACACCCTTGATGTCCCGTAGCGCTTCTCCGAGATCCTGGGGGTTGCGGTTCAGCAGCACTTCTTGGGAAATGAGATCGACGGAGCCGGGAATTTCCTCAATGTATTTCTGCGTGCGCGAAGCGGTAACCATGACATTCTTGCCATAATCCAGCACCGTTTGTTTCATGAGGATATCCAATTGCAGACGTTCTCCCGGCGATAAACGCAGAATTCGGACGATCTTTTCATAACCGATCATGCTTGCGATCAGTTCATAGTTCCCCGGCGGAATATCCGTGATGATAAAACAACCCTCATCATTTGTCATGGTGCCGATCACAGTGTCTTTCAGGTAAATGTTGACGGCAATCAGCGGACTTCCGCTTTCTTTGTCGGAGATGGTACCAATAACAGTGGCTTCCTCCCGGGCAAGCAAGAGGACCGGGAGGAAGCAGGAAATGAGCAGAATTTTAAAATGGCGTTTCATGATTCCCTTCGGGGGATTTTAATGTTTAGAAATTCGCACCCAGGGTCAGTTTCATCAGCCGCCCCGCTTCCGCGGTTCCGGCGGTCAGCATTACCGGTGTATTAAAGATATTATTGACCTCTCCGATCACGTTCATGCTGACATTACCGAGGTTGAAGCGGTAGGATATATTGCTGTCAAAGGTGCTGTAGGCCGGCAGCCATTTGACGTTTGAAGCATCCGTATACCGGTAGTCAATGAAATGGAAATTGAAATTCCATTCGATACCGGCGATCTTCAGGCTGCTGCTGATGTCAAATTTGTTCCGTGGCTTGTATATGAGAAATTTTCCGTAACGGTTGATATCCGGGCCGACATCCAGGGCACGCATAAAAGTATGTTCGATATGCAGTCCCCATACTTTCCATAAAGTCAGGGTGGCGGATGTTTCAAGCCCCTTTGTGCTGGTCTTGGAAATATTCTTCGGCGTCCACAGGTTGTTCAGCGCCGGATCCTGCTGCCACAGGATCAGGTTGGTGACGTCGTTGCTGAAGAAATTGGTGCTCATCATAAAGTTGCTCAGGTTCAGGCTCAGTCCGACATCATAATTGAAGCCGTATTCCGGCTGCAGGTTTGGATTCCCGACGGAATAGGCATCCTGAGGCCAGTACAGATCATTAAAGGTCGGCGCCTTATAGGAACGCGTAATATGGGTTTTGAGGTTCAGTGCGTACTTGCTCCCCGCATGGACCATAGAAAAACTGAAACGCGGACTGAGGGCATCGGCAAAATCCGACGGTGCATCATAACGGCCTGCCAGCGAGGCTTCGATGCGTGAAATAAAGAAATCCAGGTCTTTGCCCGCAGTCAGGGCGGCAAAGGCGCTGTGCGTATTCCGGACCTTATTCCCGACATTGGTGCTGTTGATGCGGTCATTCCGGTAGGAATAACCGTAATTCAGGTTCAAAAGATCATTCAGCAGATTTCCGTTCTGGCTCAGTTCCAGCCCGATCGCATAGTTATCGTGATCGCTGGGAGGTGAATAGATGTCATCGGGATCGTTGAATTTCGTCTCGTTGTCCAGGAAATATCCCTGTCCCTTCAGGGAAAATCCGCGGAAAAGATCCATATTGGTATATGCGACATTATACGACTGATTGTTAATTTCCAGCACCGCATTGGGGGTCGGACTTTCGATCATGCCCGGTGTGCCGCTTTTAGAACCGTAATGATTGAAGGATGCCGAAAGGTTCTGTTCGCTATCAAGGATATAATCCAGCTTGACAAAAACATTATTGGACATTTTTTGATTATTGACGACGGTATCCCGGGGAATGTTATAGGAACCGTAATTGAGATACTCGTAGACAAAATCATCGGTAGAACGGTCAAACTGGTAGGAGATAAAACTGCTGAATTTACCCAGGGAAAGGCTGTTATTGAGGTTCAGCATCAATTTTCCGTAAGTGCCCGCCCCCACGCGAACCCCGTAAAATGCCTTTTTGTTCTCCTGAACATCCTGCAGTCCCTTTTTGCTGGTTACAACAATTACGCCGCCGACCGCATCCGCGCCGTACTGAGCGGAACGCCCGCCGCGCAGCAATTCGATAGTCTCTACATTTTCGATGGGCATTGAGCTGATGTTCACACCGGTCCCTCCGGCCGTGTTCAGGCGCTGGCCATCCAATATAACGACCACTTTGCTTGAAGATACGTCACGCAATCCGATCTCTCCGGTTGAACTGACAAAAACACCCGTTATGGTTTGCAGCGCGTCTCCGACATTTTCACAATTGTTCAATTTGAAATCTTCCTGGGTCAGAATGACCTCGGAACTTGATTTCTGTTTACTTTCTTCAGTATCCGTTGTTGCTTCCGTTTCCGCTCCTTGTGCAAAGACAAAGATAAACAAAGCTGCGAACAAGACAAACTTCTTCATGATCTACTCCTCGGTAATAATTTTATACAGTTGATCGCAATAATGGTCAAAATTGATATTATTGACATTTTCCAGTGTCCGGATCCAGGAATCCGGGAAAAGTTTGGCACCGCCCAGCGCTCCGGCCATGGAACCGGAGATCGCTGCAATTGTATCACAATCTCCTCCAAGATTTGCTGCTATGCGGATCGTTTCCAGGGGATCTCCGTTTGCCATTTTCAGAACCGCAAGACAAGTGGGAACGGTCTCGGAAATTTGCACGCCCGCTCCGACGTAGTCATAAATATCGCGCATGGCGCTTTTACGATCCGGCGCTTTTTCCACAATCTCCATTGCAAGCCGTATACGTTTTTCAATCGATGCACCATACCAGATATTCCCGCGCAGCATTCCGAGGGCAGCGGCTTCAAGTGCGGATGCGATCAGCACATCGATATCTTTTTCTCCCTGCAGCGCCTTGCCGATCACAATGGCTACCGCTGACGCACCCGCAATGGCGATATTCGTATTGTGCGTTGCCTTGCAGGCTTTTTCCACGGAATCAAGGGTCCGTTGCAGATCGCCGTATCCATAGATGCCGACCGCGGCAATGCGCATGCATGCTCCGTTGGTATCCCCGACATTTCCGGATTCTTCCGGTGAGCGGCCGTTTCGGATCATATTCAGTGCACGCAGTGTGCTGGGACCGGCAATATTTGTATTAAATATTCCATATTCCTCTCCCCAGCGAATAAGATGTTGTGCAATACTTCGGGCATCCACGCGACCTTCCTCAATGATGGAATCTGCGATCGCCAGTGTCTGCTGCGTATCGTCCGTGATCTCTCCGGCTACCATGCCACGATGAAGCAGATGATCTTCGGGTGCAGGTAAAAACTGGCGAATTTCGCCAAAGCGCCGCTCTATTTCATCCGGTCCCATCATGGAGGAGGGCATTCCCAGCGCATCGCCGGCAGCGACACCCAGCAAACAACCTTTGATCTTGTTCTTTAACTTGTGCATGCGTTAATCCTTGAATATTCCCAGTCTGTAAACCGGAGTCCAGATGTGTTCCTGCAAACTAAGGTGAGCTTGCCGCGTGCAGGCGAGCAAAACGCAGGTGGAAGGTCCTGCGGATTTTCGGGTATTCAGAACTTTATTCTCCGTGAGATCCGCTTGTAAACCCGCACTTTCCGCCATCATGCGGGCCTCGTATGCGATGCCGTGTGAACCTACCGGCAGTATATCATGAACACCCTCGATTTGCAGCAGTGTTTTCATCGATTCCTGAGACAGGATCTCCGGATCATCCAGGCGAACTTCATCATCCGGGCCGCTTTTGGGTTTACCTACGCAGATCAGTATGTCATCCTTTTGGGCAGTGCCAATGCGCAAACTCGTATGTTCGATCATGCCCACGATACTGGTACCGATCCCGGTCATATTGGTGGGCACATTGTCCTCTGTACTGCCCGAAACGATAAAATTTTCACCGAAACCCGCCGCTTTCAGTTCGTCGCGCACACCGCGCAATATTTCTTTGCCTATTTCATTCATCGGCGTTGTTAACATATCAAAGGCGCAAAGCGGCGTTGCCCCCGAAGCCAAGATCTCCAGTAATGGCACCCGGATGGCAAAACGACCCGAAACATAAGCCGGGACTTTGACCACATCGCCTTCCTGGGGACCGATGCCTCCGTCGGAATCTACGGCAATAACGACGGAATGCCGGTTACTGATGCGGATCATGGTCAGATCGCGCACAGTGCGGACAAAGAGGTCCTGCTCTTTGTTTAAAATTGAACGATAAATGGTTTCGGTGGTGATCTCCATTATTTCAGCTCCCGGTGATTGAGTTCCACAAAAAATTTGCTCTTATCGCCGCGAACGATGGTCTTTGCATATTCAAAGACCTCTCCGCTCTTCAGGTAGGTCAGGCGCTGCAGCAGAAAAGCCGGCGAATGTTCCGCGATACCCAGCATTTCGCCTTCGAACTGTGTTGCGGAAACAGCGCGCATAACTTCGGAAGCATTATTGATACCAATGTTGTAATCGCGCATAAAAATCCCAAAGAGAGAAGCATCTTCGAGATTTTTATTCAAAAGACCGGGCAAAAATTTTACGGGGATATAGGAGGTCTGGATCATTACGGGCATTTTATCGACAAAACGCAGCCGCTGAAGAATATAGACGGGATCGTCCTTTTCGATTCCAAGTTTTCTGGCAATATCCAGAGTCGCTCCGATGATCTTTGCCTGCAGCATTTTACTGTACGGCTCCTTGTTCAGTCCGATGATCTCGGAAGTCATGCTCAGTGAAGCCGTAATGCTGAAGGTCACGGATTTATTGCAGACAAAGGTCCCTTTACCCTGAATACGTTGTGCAAGTCCCCAGTCCACAAGGGCACGCAGAGCTTTTTGCGCGGTATTCCGGCTGATCTTGTAAAGGGTGACCAATTCGTTTTCCGAGGGCAGTTTGTCGCCGGGGTTCAGTTCGCCGCTTTCGATCAAGCCAACAAGAAGCTCCTGCAACTGATAATAAATGGGGACAAAGCTTTTCTTATCGATCTCTTTTGCTTTCATAACTCTTTCTTCTTAATAGTATAATTTAGCGTTTTATTCAATTCGCGAACGCGCGTATCTTCAATACGAAGGCTGATCCGGAACTGAAGATCGGGAACAGCGGCATCGGATTGCCGCATTTCCGCCATCCAGATCACCGGAAGCGGGTACCAGTTTCCAACGGTTGAATAGTTTGCCCATCCGCTGCGCTGCCCCGGCTGAAGCGTTAGTTCCGCCTCCCGAAGCGTATCACCGTCCAGGAGCCAGTAACTATCGGAATAAAAATCATTTTCCGGGCTGATCCGGATGTGGAGCGGCAGATCCAGGGGATTGGAAAGCGTGGAAAGCGATACATGTTCCAGTGTCCGGAATGCGCCATCGGGATCCTTCAACAGAAGTTTATTGCCATCACTGTATACCCGGATTTCATCCCAGAGATTATCCAGCATGCATGACAATGCTTGCATCCGGTCCATGGAGACGCGGGGTGTCCATTCGACCTCTCTGCCGCTGCCGATCTCAAAAAGTTTCATTTCTGTAATCCCGTGCGGATCAATCTGCAGCAATCCGATCTCCTGGGTACCGCTGTGAATGTCGGTTTCCTTGATGACACCCCCGCTGCTACCCATTACCAGATAGCGGATACCGTCGATGAGCCCTTCATCCTGATCGTAATGATAATGTCCGGCGATCACGGCCCGGGTCTTGTACGCTTTTAAAAGTTCATGCACCGGCTGCCAGTTCTGCCAGACATACCAGTGCGGATGATGCACCAGAACAACAACACCTTTTGATCTTCTGCTGTTATGAAGATCTTCTTTGAGCCAGGCAAGCTGTTCCCGGGAAATCTTATTTAAAAAGATGGAACCCCAGCGCGGATCGGTATGGAGCATTTCCAGCGAATACAGAACGATAAAATGATAACCCTGATGATCATAGCTGTAATAAGGCTTGCCTTCCAAAGGCAGGCTTGTGCCTTGTATCAGGTCCATAAACCACTGCTCGCGGGACCGGTCGCCGGAGAGCGGGCGGTAATCGGGCGGAACCACGTCATGGTCACCCACCGCCAGAAGCCAGGGACAGTCAAAGCGGTCCATGATGGAAAGCGCCTTTACAAAAGCGGCGCGGTAATCGTCAAAACCGGAAATGCCCTGAACGCTTTCCACCATATCGCCAACATGCAAAACAATGTCCGGAGAAAGTTCGCTTAGTTCCTCCGCACCTTGCTGCATAATGGAATAGCTGTTTTCAGAGGAATAGGAGCCAAATTGATCACCGAGGATCCCGATCCGGATCCCCTCCTGTTCGCAGGAGCAAACGGCTAGCGCCGCCAGCGCAAGGTACATGCTTGTTCTTCGTAGCTGCATTTCCTGTCCGTTTAGTAGTTTGGTTGTATGGTTGTACCAACAAGTTAATAATAGAGAAATGCAACAGCCTTGTCAAGTTTATTTTTTGTTAATATTTGGGAATCAAATTTATCGCTTAGGGCGACGGCTCAATCAATCATTGACCTGATAGCGTTCACGTGCATCCCGGTACTCTTTCAGCATGGTCGCTCTCACCGTTTTGTATGCGGGATCGTCGTAAACGTTCTTCAGTTCATGCGGGTCCTTGTTCAGGTCAAAGAGTTCCCAGACGCCGATATCGTAAAAATGGATAAGCTTAAAGTCTTTACTGCGGACGCCGTCGTGTTTGTGCACATCGTGCCAGGCCGGATACTCGTAATAATGATAATAGACGGTCTGTCGCCAATCGCTTTCAGCAGGATGTTCGAGCACGGAACGCATGGACTCGCCCTGGATATCCTCCGGGATCGCAACCCCGGCATAATCCAGGAAGGTCGGTGCAAAATCGAGATTCATCACAAAGGCATCACTGACGATCCCCGCCTTGATCTTTTTGGGATATCGAATGATCAGCGGCATAGTAAAAGATTCTTCGTACATAAAACGTTTGTCGAACCAGCCGTGTTCGCCCAGATAAAAACCCTGGTCCGAAGTATAGACAACAATGGTATTTTTCGCAAGTTTCTCCGTATCCAGGTAGTCCAGAAGACGCCCGATATTTTCATCCACCGCAACGATGCAGGCCAGATAGTCTTCCATATAGCGCTGGTATTTCCATTCCCGGAGTTCCTTGTCGTTAAAGTTGCTGTTGCGGTAATCCAGATTCACCTGATCGTAATACGAATCAAATACGGCTTTTTGCGAGGGTGTCAGAGCGTCGTAGAGATGTTTCCAGCTGTTGGTGGCGTCCCAGTTGATACTGCGCCCTCCCCCGCTGTAAGGTTCCTTCTCGCCGGGCAGAAGATGGATCTTCATGTCGTATCCAAGATACATGTTCCTGACTTCCATATCCTGGTCGCCCGCCGTGCGTTCCCGGGTACCGTAATCGTCATAGAAGGTTTCCGGCAAAGGGAATTTCCGGTCCCGAAACATCCCGATGTGCCGCTCGGCCGGCATCCAGCTGCGATGCGGCGCTTTGTGGTGATACAAGATGCAGAAAGGACGATCTTTATCCCGTTTTTCGATAAAATCTATTACCATGTCGGTAATGATATCGGTAACATACCCTTCGTGCACCACCGTATCCCCGTTTTCATAGAACAAAGGATTATAATAGGAACCCTGGCCGTGCAGGATCTTCCAGGTATCAAAGCCCACCGGTGTTGACTGCAGATGCCATTTGCCCAGCATCGCCGTCTGATATCCCGCTTCCTGAAGGATGCGCGGGAAGGTAGGCTGACTGCCGTCAAAACGGTCGCGATTATCGCGTAACCCGTTGATATGGCTGTATTTTCCGGTCAGCATGACCGCACGGCTGGGAGCACAAATGGAATTCGTTACATAACTGTTGGTAAAGCGGATGCCTTCCCTGGCAAGGCGGTCAATATTGGGCGTCCGGATAAGACTGCTGTCGTAGGCGGAGATCGCGCGCTCGGCATGATCGTCGGTCATAATATAAATGATATTCGGACGCCGGTCTGCGGCGCAGTTTCCCAGCAAAAAGGCTAAAACAAGAAGCAAACAACTTTTCTTCATTATAATCCCCTTTATCAGTGATTATTCTAAATAGCAACGAAATTTAATGAATAATGAGGCGGATATTCAAGCTTTTAAATTTTTTACGCTGGAAATACTCCGCAATGCGGGCGGGAAGCACGCGTTTGAAAAAAGCCAGAAGTGCGGCATCACCGCCGACCGGGTAAGCAGCTTTGGGATTCTTGCTCTTCAGTACCTTTAAAACTTTCCGGGCAATGATCTTCGGATCCGCGCCGTTTTCAATGTTACGGTCCCGTACGGTCTTGAATGCGGAAAGCCGCGGAAAATACTCCGAAGTTCCGGAATAAAGCTGTTCCTGCTGCAGTCCCGTAGCAATGTAGCCGGGTTCAATGAGTACCACGGGGATCCCGAATGGTGCCAGTTCCTGCCGCAGGGAACGGGAGAATCCTTCCAGTGCGAATTTGCTGCTGCAGTATTGCGACGTATAGGCGACTCCGAATACGCCCGACATGGAAGATATATTGATGATCGCGCCGCTTCGACGCTGACGCATTGCCGGGATCAGCGCTTTGCTCAGACGGACCAGACCAAAATAATTGACCTCAAAGAGACTCCGGATCTTTTCCATGGGAATCTCCTCGAGAGGTCCGATCTGACTTTGTCCGGCGTTATTGATCAAAATATCGGTATCGGGAACGGTTGCAGCCAGAAGATCGATACTTTCGGGATCCTGAAGGTCAAGGCGCAAATAGCGTACGCCGGGAATGGGGTTCTTGATCGTTTCGGGATGACGGGAAGTTCCGGTAACCGCATACCCTTTTTCGTTCAGTAATTCCGCTATGGCTCTTCCTATCCCGGATGAGGCACCCGTAATCAAAACATGCTGAAGTTGCTGCATTGGATTGACGCCTTTGTTATTCCTCGATCTCTTTGTAATCCGCATCTTCTACATTGGACATATCAATGCTCTTCCGGACTACGTCCTCTCCGGCCGTATCCTCATCCCGGGATGCGTGCAGATCATCGGGACCTTTAGGAAAATTAAAAAAGCGGCGGCGTACAAATATCCTGAAAAGAAGATAAAAGAAGATCGCTACCAGAATGATGTTCAATAAAACACCCATTAGTGCGACCCTGCCTTGTAATATTTGGTTCCGGCCGGCGGCTGCTGTATATATTTCATCACTTCTTCCAGATCTTCCTTTTTATTGACAAAATCGATATCCGTGGTGTTGATGATCAGAAGCGGGGTCTGGTCGTAATGAAAAAAGAACTGGTTATAAAACTGATTGAGCGAATCGATGTATTCCCGATCCATATTCCGCTCATAACTGCGGCCGCGAAGATCGATGTTCTTCATCAGGCGCTCGGTATCGGACTGCAAATAGATCACCAGATCCGGTTTGGTGATCTCGCGGGATAAAATGGAATAGAGCTGATCGTAAAGATGCAGTTCCTTTTCATCCAGATTGATATATGCAAAAAGCCGGTCTTTGGCAAAAATATAGTCCGTGATCAGACTGCGGTGGAACATATCGGTCTGCATCAGTTCCAGCTGCTGACGGTAGCGGCTCAGAAGAAAAAAGAGCTGGGTTTGAAAAGCATAGCGCTGGCGGTCATTGTAAAAATCCGAAAGGAAAGGATTCTCTTCGAATTTCTCAAGGATCAGCCGGCTTCCGAGCTGTTTGCAGAGAATTTTCGCCAGGCTGGTTTTGCCGACGCCGATAACGCCTTCAATTGCAATATAGTATGCGGGACCCGTCATATCCTTTCCACCTTTGATTTATCCGGACAGCGTTCTATGTAATCCGCGATGCTGAACGATGTTCCGGGAACTTGGTAATTTACATCAATTTCCGCCATAGGGAAAAGAATAAATTTTCTTTCATGAAAACGCGGGTGCGGAATATGCAGCCTCGCATCCCGTATTTGCAGATCGCCGTAAAAAAGAATATCGATATCCAGGGTCCGGGGACCTTTGGGGCGCAGCGGATCCCGGCGGCGCAAAAAACGGGTTTCGATCAGATTTAAATAATCCAGGAGTTCAAAAGGATCCAGATCACTGCGGTATTTTACCACCGCATTGACAAAATCGGGCTGATGAAGATCATAAAGAGCTTGCGTCCGCCAGAGAGAACTCTGTTTTACAAAGCCGATATGCGGATTTGACGCCACTTCCTTGATGGCCCGGGTCACCAGATGGCCCGGGTCACCCAGGTTTGAGCCGAAGCCGAGGTATAGGGGTCTGTAATTCGTTTTGTCCATGATAAATTTTTGTTAAAATGCTGATAATTATTCTATTTGAGCGATTTGCTTAATGCATTCAATTTAACGGATATCATTCTTACCCTATCCCTGATTTTCATTAACACTTCTTTATTGACATACCTTCTTGTTATAAAATATTCCGCATCGCTCCACTGAAACAATTTTTCAAAACCCCACCGGTATTCCCTGTTTTTCATTCCATCCGCCTCTTTTTTATTTTTCGTATCCAAGCCTTTAAGCGAATCTTAATTTCAACACATCAACATTACTTTCCTTCAATCTCCAGTTTTAAGTTTTCAGCGCCAATTAAGACCTCGGAATTTATTTTGATCCTCTCCATCTCTCCCGGAGCAAGGTGCCTTTTTTTGACCTCTTTGAACACTTTATCGTCAATTTTCAGAACGATCCTGGCGTTGTCAAAGACGGTATTGACCCGGAAATACAATTCGAGCTCTTTCATGCAATTCTGAACCTTGATCTGCTGCGGCACGATATAGGCGATCCCCTCTCCTGCGATGCAAGCGATACTTTTTCCGGACGGGGATCCTTCGCGGAGGTAGCGGGCTGCAGAACGACCGGCTTTCCGGCTCTCTTCCGTCACAAAATCCACCAGATCGTGTACATGCGCAACATTGCCGCAGGCAAACACACCGGGAATGGAAGTCTCCATCGATTCGCTGACGCGCGGACCCCGACTGCGCTTATCCAGGATCATGCCGGCCGCAAAGGGCAGTTCGATCTCCGGCAGCAAGCCGACGGACAGCAGCAGCGTATCACAGGAATACGCTTTCCCGGTGCCGGGAAGGGGCTGGAGCTTTTCATCCACCTGAGAAATGACCACCGATTCCAGGCGGTTCTTTCCGCGGATGTCCGTTACGGTGTGCTGCAAAAGAAGCGGGATCTGAAAATCATCCAGGCATTGAACGATATTGCGGGTCAGTCCGCTGGAAAAAGGCATGATCTCCGCAACCGCGAGAACTTCGGCACCTTCCAGGCTCATGCGCCGCGCCATGATCAGTCCGATATCGCCCGAACCCAGAATGATAATTTTCCGGCCGATCATAGAGCCTTCAATATTGACCAGTCGCTGCGCAGCGCCGGCGGTCAAAACGCCCGCGGGGCGGGTCCCGGGAATGGCCAGTGCTCCGCGGGTCCGTTCCCGGCAGCCCATTGCCAGAACGATCGCTTTTGCTTTTAGAACCTGATATCCCTGCCGTGAATTCAGAATATAAACCTGTTTTTGCGGCGTGATCTCCAGCACCATCGTATCGGTTTTTACCGCAATATCGCTGTTGCGGACTTCACCGATGAAACGCTGGGCGTATTCCGGGCCGCTGAGATCTTCGCCGAAAATATGCAGTCCAAAACCCTTATGAATACATTGCTGCAGGATGCCGCCCAGCTCCACATCACGTTCAAGGATGCAAACCCGCCCCGCGCCGTTTTCCCGCGCCGAGAGCGCGGCTGCCAGGCCGGCGGGCCCTCCGCCGATACAGATGACGTCATACTGCTCCATGCTTGTTCTCCTGTACGGCCGACTCAACAAGGATCTCGGAACCGGCATTGTCCTTGCGGACCTTTTCCCGGGGAATGCCCAGCTCGCGGGAAAGGATCTCAATGATCCGGGGACCGCAGAAGCCGCCCTGGCAGCGACCGCCGCCGCAGCGGGTGCGCCGCTTGACGCCGTCCAGTGTCCTGGCTCCGGCATTCCGATGGATGGCATCGACAATTTCCGCTTCCGTTACGCTTTCACAACGGCAGATAATACGCCCGAAACGGGGGTCTTTTTTCACAAGTTCCCGGCGTGCGTCATGGGAAAGCCCGTGAAAATGCGGCAGTTCTCTTCGCCGCTCCCGGAAATCGGATCTTAAGGACAATCCGCCCCGCTGCGTTTTGATGATGTTCTCGACATAGAGCGCTATGGCCGGTGCTGCCGTCAGACCGGGAGATTTGATGCCCGCCACATCGATAAAGCCCGGCATTCCGGGATAATCCCGGACAATAAAATCTCCGGACGAAGGTTCCGCCCTGACACCGGAGAATGTTGTTATCACTTGATTATAAGGAAGATCAGGTATGCTTCTTAAAGCGGTTTCCCAGACTTCCTTCAATCCTGCAGCCGTAGTTTCAAGCGCTTCGGGATCGCTGACGTCATGCGCATTCGGACCGACAATCACATTTCCGTGCACAGTCGGCGCAATCAGAACTCCTTTGCCCAGTTCCGTGGGACATTGAAAGAGCACATGCCCGATTTCTGCGGCCGCGTATTTATCCAGCAGAAAATATTCCCCGCGCCGGGGATGTATTTTGAAGGTTTCCGGAAGCAGCATAGCGTGGATCCTGTCCGCGTATGCTCCCGCACAGTTGACGATACCGGCGGTTTCGACACTTTTTCCGGGCGTTTGGACCACATAAGCCGTCCCGGAACGCCGGATATTCGCTACCGGCGAATCCAGCCACAGGGACACTCCGTTATCCATCGCGTTTTCCATCAGGGCAATGCAAAGTTCGTAAGGGCTTACGATTCCCGCATCGGGCGCATAAAGCGCGCCTTTGACTCCGGGATTGACATGCGTTTCCCGCTTTCTGACAGTCCCGGCATCCAGAATTTCCAGACCTTGAACGCCGTTGACCTCTCCCCTGTTTTTCAACGCTTCCAGGGTTCGCATCTCGGCATCGCTGAAGGCGAGGACCAGAGAGCCCGTCTTACGGAAAGGAACATCCAGGCGTTCACAAAGTGCGGGATACATCCGCTTGCCGGAAATATTGAATTCCGCCATGAGCGTCCCGGGCTCCGCATCGTAACCCGCATGCACTATCCCGCTGTTCGCCTTGCTGGCGCCGCCGGAAACATCGTTATTTTTTTCGATCACCAGCACCGAAAGGTCATACTTTGCCAGCGTATTGGCAATCGCACACCCGATTATTCCGGCTCCGATGATAACGATATCAGCTTTCATGAAGACTGCGCTTTCTTGGTTTTTAATACTTTCCTCAGGTATTGCCCGGTATAGGAGCGTTTATAAGCGGCTACTTGTTCGGGAGTACCGCTGACCACGATGCTGCCGCCGCGGTCACCGCCTTCCGGTCCCAGGTCAACAAGCCAGTCCGCATTTTTGATCACATCCAGATTGTGTTCGATGATCAGAACGGTATTCCCCTTATTGACCAGCTTGTTCAGTACATCCAGCAGCATGTGCACATCGGCAAAGTGCAAACCCGTCGTTGGTTCATCAAGCACATAGAGCGTCTTACCCGTTCCAATGCGGCTCAGTTCCGTCGCCAGTTTGACACGCTGCGCCTCACCACCGGACAAAGTGGTCGCCTGCTGTCCCAAATGGATATATCCGAGTCCCACCTCGTAAAGGGTTTTTAGCTTGTTGCGGATCTTCGGATGATTCTTGAAGAATTCCAAGGCTTCCTCGACGGTCAAATCGAGGACATCGGCAATATTTTTCCCGCGGTAGCGGATCTCCAGGGTCTCGCGGTTATAGCGTTTCCCCTTACAGACCTCGCAGGTTACATAGACATCCGATAAAAAATGCATCTCGATCTTTTTAACCCCGTCGCCGCTACAGGCTTCACAGCGGCCGCCCTTGACATTGAAGCTGAAGCGTCCCGGACTGTAGCCGCGCTGCTTCGATTCGTTCAGCGACGCGTAAAGATCACGTATTTGGGTAAAAACACCGGTGTAGGTTGCAGGATTGGAACGCGGCGTGCGGCCGATCGGTGCCTGGTTGATGCTGATGATCTTGTCCAGATACTGCTTTCCTTCGATATGCTCATATTTCAGGGGCGTCCCCCTGGCCTGCATCAGATCGCGGTTCAGGATCTCCACCAGCGTTTCATTGATCAGAGTGCTCTTTCCCGAACCGCTGACCCCGCTGATACAGGTCATCGTACCAAGCGGGATCTCCAGATCCACTTTCTTGAGATTGTTTCCTTCCGCGCCGAAGAGTTTGAGGTATTTTCCCTTTCCTTTCCGGCGTTTTTCAGGTACTTCAATGCTTTGTTTCCCCGAAAGATACTGACCGGTAAGGGAGCTTTCGCAATTGTGCAGGATCTCCGGCGTCCCTGCACAGACCACATTGCCGCCGTGCAGTCCCGCACCGGGGCCCATATCAATGATCCAGTCGGCCGCTTCCATGGTTTCCTGATCATGTTCGATCACAATGATGGTATTCCCCAGGTCACGAAGATTTTTAAGCGTCTCCAGCAGTTTCTGGTTATCCCGCTGATGCAGTCCGATACTGGGTTCATCCAGAATGTACATCACGCCCATCAGCTGCGATCCGATCTGGGTCGCCAGCCGGATGCGCTGCGCTTCGCCTCCCGAAAGTGTCCCCGCACTGCGGTTCAGCGTCAGATAATCCAGCCCCACATTGTTCAGAAAAGCCAGCCGCTGCCGCATTTCTTTGCTGATCTGCTCTGCAATCACTGTCTCCATGGCGCTGAGCTTTAAATTCGAGATGAAATCCAGTGCCTCACGAATGGACATGCGTTCCAGATCATCGATGCTGTGATCGTTGATATAAACCGACGTGGAAATACGTTTTAAGCGGCTGCCGCCGCAAATGCGGCAGGTCTGCTGCGAGATGAACTTTTCGATCCAGGCGCGAATACGATTGCTGCCGGTCTGCTGATAACGGCGCTCCAGATTAGGGATTACACCCTCCCAGCCGCTGATGTACTGACCGCTGAAGTGACTGCCTTCATAATCGATCTTGAACTGATCGCGCCCGCTTCCGTATAGAAGCAGGTCCTGCACGTCCTTGCTCAGCATGTACCAGGGCGTGGTAAAACGGAAATTGTATTTTTTTGCCATTCCTTTCAGCAAACTGCTGTAATAGGTGCCGCGCGGTTGTTCACCCAGAGGTTTTAATGCGCCTTCCAGCAGACTTTTGGATTTGTCGGGAACGACCAGGTCCGGACTGAATTCCATCTGATATCCCAGTCCGTTGCAGGCGGAACAGGCACCGATGGGATTATTGAAAGAGAACATGCGCGGCGAAAGTTCCTCAAGGCTTACCTGGGGATGATCGGGACAAATGAAATTCTCGCTGAAATTGCTTTCCTTTTCGGGACTTTCATAAATGATCACGTTCCCGTTCCCGTTCAACAACGCCAGCTCCACACTTTCGGTCAGGCGCTGACGTACTTCAGGCTTGATGATCAGGCGGTCGATGATGATATCGATGTTATGCTTGTTGTTGCGTTCGGGCGTTTCAATCTCAGAGAGCAGCTGGAACTTGCCGTCCAGACGAATACGTAAAAAGCCCTCTTTCTTCAGCTGATTGAAAAATTCCCGGAATTCCCCCTTGCGTTCGCGGAAAGCCGGCGCCATTACCTGAATGCGGCTGCCTTCCGGCATTTCCATGACCCGGTCTACAATTTCCTGGACGGTCATTTTACTGATGGGTTTTCCGCAAATAAAACAATGCGGGATCCCGATCCGCGCAAAGAGCAGGCGCATGTAATCGTGGATCTCCGTTATGGTCCCGACCGTCGAACGCGGATTCCGGTGTGTGGTCTTTTGTTCGATAGAGATCGCCGGTGACAGCCCTTCGATCTTGTCGACATCGGGTTTTTCCATAACCCCGAGGAACTGGCGCGCATAGGCGGATAACGATTCCACATAGCGGCGCTGGCCTTCGGCATACAAGGTATCAAATGCCAGCGAAGATTTTCCGCTTCCGCTTAATCCCGTAATGATTACCAGTTTATCGCGCGGTATCTCGACGTCGATATTCTTAAGGTTGTGTTCCCGGGCTCCCCGGATGACAATATTCTTTTGCAGCATGGATTTTCCGCCCGTAAATGTGAAAAATATCTGATAAAAATAGGGAAAAAATAAGGAATTCGGAAGTATTATTTCGGATTAAACTACGGGAAAACGGCATAGCGCATCCAAATCCCCGGGATTGATGGGCGGCTTGAGAAAGTCCGTATTTTATAAGCCGATCTTGCTTTGCAATTCCTTTGCTTCATCATGATCGGGATCCTGCTCCAGGATCTGTTTCAGGATCTCATGCGTGGAATAGAGCATGTCTTGTTCGTAGTAGGATAAGGCAAGGAAATATTTGGCCTTTATATTCGTACTGTCCAGAGCAATGGCTTCGCGGTAAGCCTGGATGGCATCTTTGTAATAGTTCTGATTATACAGCGCATGTCCCATCGCCAGGTAGATGTCGGACTTCGGATTGACCTGAAGCGCCTGGCGGTAGAGGATCAGCGCTTTGTCGGTCTGGCGGTTCTGCAGGTAATGGGCCGCCAGGTTCAGCACGGCTTTTTCGTGACCGGGGCATGTTTTTACCGTCTTTTCGTATTCCGATACGGCCATGGAGGGCCGGTTCTGCCGTCCGTAGGTCAGTGCCAGGTTATAGCGTGCATCGCAAAGATCTTTGTCCAGTTTAAGCGCCTTAATATAATAGGACTGTGCAACGACGTTGTTGCCTTCGTGCAAATAATAATTGCCGACATTGTAGTATACATAGGCGCTGTTGGGATCGAGATTCAGGGCGGTCATCAGCAAGGGCAGGGCTTCGCTGCGCTTGTTTTGCAGCATGTAAAGATTTGCAAGGTTATTATAGGGAAAGGCATAAGTGCCGCCAAAACGCAAGGCTTTCCGAAAATAATATTCCGCACGCGCCAGATCGCCCAGTTTCAGATATGCGTTCCCCATACCGTTGTGCGCGAAGACATAAGTGGAATCTCTTTTCAGCGATTCTCCGAAAAGGCCGATCGCTTTTGTGTAATCGCCGTTACGTGCCGCAAAATGTGCGCTCTCAACGGGCTGAACAACCTGTTCGTAATATTCGATGCTCACAAAGTGTTGTTCGGTAGAGGACCTTCCGGTACCGATAATGTCGTGAGGACCGTATTCGATGCTCATACTGCCCATGGGGTCATGCTGGGCGACGAGCAAGCTTCCTGTCATCAGGATAAAAATTAAGTATTTAAAGTATTTCATAGACGATCGGGGGTTTTGAGGTGAATTCCCCGGAGACCGTAAAACGTTGTCCGATAACTGCTGCAAGGGACTCGATGGCTTTCATTTTTGCCGAGTGCAGTGTCACGAGCAATTCTCCTTTCCGGACCGCATCTCCGAGGTGCTTGTGCACGATCAATCCCGCACGGGGATCGATCTTGTCTGTCATTGCCGTTCTCCCCGCTCCGAGCGCGATCGCGTCCAAACCCAGCTGATAGGTGTCTATCGCGGCGATCGTGCCTTCACGGCCGGCTTTCACTTGCATTATATGCTTTGCCGGCCGGTAACGTTCCGGATTTTCAAGATAACGGATATCGGCGCCCTGCGTTTTGGCAATTCGGAGAAATGCTTCAAAAGCGGCACCCTTATCCAGTATAGTTTCCAAATCTTGCCGTATCTGTTCCGCAGCGGAACCCGGATCCGCCAGGGAAAGCATCTGTGTTGTCAGTACCAGGCTGAGTTCCCGTACATCCGCGGGACCGCCGCCTTTCAATACGTCCAGGGATTCTTCCACTTCCAGCCAGTTCCCGATCTTCTCTCCCAGCGGCTGATTCATATCGGTCAGGACGGGGCGTACCGAAAGCCCGTAGGCTTCACCGAAATACTTCAATTTGGAAGCCAGTTCCCGCGATTCGGCGTATTCCGGAATAAAAGCCCCGTTTCCGGTCTTGACGTCCAAAACCAGACCCTGGATTCCTTCGGCGATCTTTTTACTCAGAATGGAACCGCAGATCAGCGGAATGGAACGCACGGTGGCGGTAACGTCACGCAGGGCGTACAATTCCTTATCGGCCGGACAGAGGTCCGCGGTCTGCCCGATCAGCGCACAACCAATGGCATCGGTCTGCTTGCGGAATTCCAAAAGACTGAGATCGGTGCGGAAGCCGGGAATGCTCTCAAGCTTATCCAGGGTCCCGCCGGAGTGGCCGAGTCCGCGCCCGGAGATCATCGGTACCCGGACCCTGCCGCTGGCCATCGCCAGAGGCGCCAGGATCAGGGATATCTTGTCGCCTACCCCGCCCGTACTGTGTTTATCGACATAATAAGCGCTTTTATCCGTAAAGCGGACGCGCTTGCCGCTATGAAGGATCACATCGATATAAGCGCTGATCTCGTCCGCATCCATGCCTTTGAAATATACGGCCATCAGAAAAGCGGACATCTGGTAAGCGGGGATCTCTTTTTTGAGAAATCCTTTGACCAGAAAACGTATTTCATCCTTTGTGAGAGCTTTCCCTTGTTGTTTTTTTTCGATCAGCGTATAAGCAAGCATTGTTTACCTTTCATCCTGCGGGTTCCGGAACTTCCGCAACCATTTTTCCAAACCTTTCGGGAGGCGGATGCTGATCCGCTCCCGTATGGCATAATGTACCAATAATAAGCCAAGAAGCGCAAAAATTATATTTGCTCCCCACATTGACAGCCAGGCCGGCATCAGCAGACGGTCCGCCAGCCGTTCGCCGGTCATCAGAATGCCCCAGTAGATCAGAAAAAAGACCAGACTGATCCCGCCGGAAGTCCCCAGTCCTCCCCGCCGGACGATCATTCCCAGCGGTGCGCCGATCAGCACAAAGATGATCGCCGATATGGGCATGGCGATCTTTTTGTGGATCTCGACCAGATAACGGCTCTCGGATTGCCGGTAACGCCGTTCCATGTCCCGGTAGGAACGGACGCGCATTTTTGTATTCTCCAGCGACTGCAGTCGGCTGCGGTAGTGCCGCATCTGATCGGGACTCAATCCATCTGCCGCGGAAGAATCTTTAACGGCCGCGATCCGGGCGTCCACGATCGAGATCCCGCGCAGCGGATCGACAGATGCGGTGTCAAAACCGGCTTCCGCCATATTTTTCAGAATGTTATAGGCAGATTTCTGCTTGAGAGCACGGTATTCCCGGGCTTTTACTTGCATATCGGGAATGGACATTTCACGGTCGCTGCGGTATTTGGAATCCCGGCGCTGCAGTTCCAGATTCTTGACCGAGACTACGAGGCGGTAACGCTCAAAACCCGAACGTTTATATTCCTCGGAAGTGTTCTGTGTAAATTCATGATACTCGCCTTCGTTCAAATTCAGGATCACCTTGTCGCCGATAATCTCCAGTTTGCCGCTCTTTGCCCAGATGGTTTCCTGAATATTGCCGGCGTCATGGTAGACGAGGATATCATAAAGCATGTCATCATATTTCTCCCGGATAAGAATGCGATAATCGGGAATGTCTTCCAGAAAATATCCGGCGTCAAAATTGATGTCGGGATGTTTGTAGGCGATGTCCTGGCGCAGCAGCTTATACTGGTGATTGGCGTCGGGAAGAATATTGTTGTTGTAAAAAAGCATCGAAACCGCCACAAGTGCAGCAAAGAGCAGGGACGCGCTAAGAATACGGGAAAAATTAATGCCTGCGGCGCGCCAGGCGGTGATCTCGTTATCTTCCCCGAAACGTCCGAAAGCCATCAGCACGGCAATGAATACCGCAACAGGTACGACCTCGGCAAAGATCGGAGCCAGACTGAGGATCATGAATTCCGAGATCACCTTAAAACCGAGATTTTTGCCGACCAGTTTGTCGATCTGCGAGATCAGATACTGGACCAGAAAAATAAAGCTAAAGACAAAGAGCGCCCCCAGAAAGGGAAAAAGGTGTTCCCGAAAAACATAGCGATGTATCTTCTTGACACACATATCTGGCAATTTACATTAATCCTGCCGGAATTGGAAGAAAAGACATCGGCGTTGCGGAATTATGCCGTTCTTTTAAGAAGCCGGTCTTTATCTTTGCCCGGTAAGGAAAATATTCCGTTCAACAGCAATAAAACCGGGAAAGCCGCAAACAACAGACCGCGGCCCCTTTTCTGCCTTAGGAATATCAGTTCGGATCCCAGTGTGCTTTGCTCCGCTTCTATCAACAAGGGGCGGTTGAAAAACTGCACGGTATCTCCCAGCGGCACATTGAAAAGGATATCGTGGTAGCGCAGCGAAGCGATATTCATTTCAGGATCGACCTTTTCCAGTGTAAACGCAGTGCCGTAAAAAGAGGCGTTTTGACCTTCATAAAGGATTACGCTTTCCTCTCCGGATATTCGGTAAGGGCGTATTTGCGTATGTGCAATTTTCAAAATCCGCAGCGAGGCGATCTTTGCACGACGCCGCTCCAGAGAGCGCAGCGTATCGGTATTGACCTTAAGAGTAAGGTCATAGCGCAAATTCCCCCGCTCCTGCTTGATCTTAAGATCCAGCAGGGAAAGACGCAGCGTATCGTTCTGGACAACACGGTCATAGCTGCCGCCCTTCCCCAGCACCATCATCTCGGGTTTATCGCGCAGCATTAAAATCACAACAAGCATCATGGCGGCAAGCAAGAGTCCCCGGAATAGTTTCCGGAATGCTTTCCCCGGCAAAAAAAGCAAAAACACATTAAAAAGCCCGTAAAGCGAGAGCAGAATTAAAAACAAGGACGATCGCAGGAACAAAGGTTCCGCAAAGGAGACCGTCAGAACGAAGGGAATAAACAGAAAGCTAAGTATTCCGTTGATAAATCCGCTTATCTTTACCATTCCGATGTCAGCTCAACCATAACTTTTTCAACCAGTTTGTCCATCAGCACCCCCAGCGCGTCCTCGCGTTTTATCTGGTCACCCGGGGACAGTGAGCTGTTGTATTGGTCGCTGTAGTAGACTTCATAATCCGAAATATTCTTCTGCATCATATCGCGGGCATTAACGGTATCGTACCAGCGGAAATCCAGGCGCAGAGACAGGCGGTATTCCTTAACGATCTCCGCTTCGTCATAAGAATAAACCGCATCGCGAATATCGTTCAGGGTGGTGTAAATAACGGAATGCGCCACGGAAGGGTCGCCGAGCGGGAGCAGGTTGTCGCGCTGCATCCGGTCGCTGAGCATGGTGGTAAACTCCTGTCCCAGATTGAACTCTGCGGTATTGTTGAGGGTTTCGTTTATGGCAACGCTTTTGATATGCGGCGGAATGGTTCCCGGCCGCGGAGAATATTTCCAGATACAAGCGTTCAGCAGAATGAGCGGCAACAAGGCAATAAGGATCTTTTTCATCGCTTAAACTCCAGTTCAAGAACAACGGGACAATGGTCCGAACCCTGGACCTGATCAAAGATATCAGCTTTGCTTACAAAAGGCAAAAGATCCGGGGTAACATAAAAATAATCGATACGCCAGCCGACGTTGTTGGTCCGGGCCCGGGCGCGGTAAGACCACCATGAATAGCGCTCGGCTTCATCCGGATGCAGGTAGCGGAATGTATCCACATATCCATGTTCTTCGAATTTGTCCATCCAGGCGCGTTCGACAGGCAAAAATCCGGAGGTATTCACGTTCTCCCTGGGTCTGGCAAGATCGATGGGATGGTGCGCGGTATTGTAGTCGCCGCAGATCACCAGTCCCTTTCCGCTTTTTTTACGAAGCGTTTCAAAATATTCCAGGGCAAAATCATAAAAATCCAGTTTGTATTTCAGGCGGATCGCATCCTTTTGTCCGTTGGGAAAATAAATATTAAAAAAGAGAAAACGCTCAAACTCCAGCATAATCACACGACCCTCGTTATCGTTCCAGCCCTGCGTAAAGCCGAATTCCGTCCGCAGCGGAGGGATCTTACTGTACACGGCAACTCCGCTGTATCCCGGTCTTTCCGCCGAATAAAAGTAGCTTTCATAACCCGAAAGATGCCGCTGCTCATCGTTAAGCTGCTCCGTTTTTACCTTCGTTTCCTGAATGCCGAGAATATCCGGCTGATACTCCGCAACAAATTCAAAGAAGCCCTTATTGATCACTGCACGAAAACCGTTGACATTCCAGGATATGAGTCTCATTGCACCTCCCTTTAGCTAAAGGTAATTTAGTCTTTTACTTTCCGAATAAAAATAAAAAACCTTCCGCTGCGGAAGGTTGAGGTTCCGGATCCCGGGATACAGACTAGGCCTTTTCGACTTTGCCCGAGCGAATGCAGGATGTACAGACTTTCGCGCGTTTGACGGTGCCGTTGACACGAATGCGTACACGCTGAAGGTTGGGTTCCCAGCGGCGGCGCGTGCGATTATTGGCATGACTGACATTATTTCCGTAGACCGGTTTCTTTCCGCATATTTCACAAACTTTGGCCATTGTAACTCCTTCGCATTATAAAAAGCCTGCTAATATCCTACTTTCCCGTCAACAAATCAAGGATTATTTTAAACAATACTCAATTTATTTCTCCGGATTTGTTTGTTCGGCCCGCCGCAAGCGCTATCCTGCCTCACGCTGATTTGAATCGGGGCCTTCCGGGCAAAACGCACGGCAAAGCTCGGCCTTCAGTAAAAAATGATTTTACATTCATTAATTATCTCCTTACATTTAAAGCCGAATGGAGTAAGGAGTCAGAAAAAATGTCAAAACGTCTCTTATTGTTTTTGGGTATTTTGATATCCCTGATTTATGCCGATGAAGGAATGTGGCTGATGCGGCAGGTCGCGGACCTTCAGCTTGAAGAAAAAGGGTTCCTTATACCGGCTGACAGTATCTATCATCCGGAAAAGAACTCCCTGACAAACGCCATCGTCTGGCTGGGCGGATGTTCCGCATCCCTGGTCTCTTCCGAAGGCCTGGTCCTGACCAATCATCATTGCGCATACGCCGCTTTGCAGCGCGCTTCGGCACAAGACGGTTACGATTATATTAAAAATGGGTTTCTGGCTGACAGTCCGGCTTCCGAAATACCGGCTCCCGGTCAGCGCGCTTACATACTGACCGCCATCGAGGATGTCAGCAAGGACGTTTTCCGCGCGGCGCGAAACGCACGCGATCTGACCCAGCGTGACCGCATGATGAAGCAGCGCTGCAAAGAGATCGAAGAACAGACTGAGGGAAGCGGGGATATTATCCGCTGCGTGGTCGTCGAACTCTTTGAAGGACGTGAATTCCGCAAGTATGTTTTCAACAAATACGAGGATGTCCGAATTGTCTACGCACCTCCCCTTTCTATCGGTAAATACGGCGGAGATATTGACAACTGGATGTGGCCGCGGCATACGGGAGATTTCACTTTTTTACGCATCTATACCGACCCGGAAGGCAATCCGGCAAAATTTGACTCCGTGAATGTTCCCCTTAAAGCCGCAAGCTGGCTGAAGGTTAGCAGCGAAGATCTGTCCGATGGAGATCCGGCATTTATTATCGGATTCCCCGGCAATACAAGCCGCTATCTCAGCGCCGCTGATGTCGAGTTCACCCTCAATAAACACTATATCCCGCAAATTGAAAAATTCAAAACATTGCTGGGTATCATGGAAGAAATGGCGGCCGTCGATGCAAATGCGGCCATCCGCCTTGCAAATTCAAACGCCGGCATCAACAATATCATGAAAAAATATCAGGGCAATGTGGACGGAATGCGGGATCTGGATTTCATCGCAGCCAAACGCGCCGAAGAGGCGGAAATCCGGCGTTTTATCGACTCCGATAAAAAACGCCGCGAGCGCTACGGCGATATCCTCAGCGGCATTGAGACCCTGTACCGGGAACGCGGCAATTTTGAAGCGTCGGACAATGTTCTGAACGCTTTCGGCTATTACAGCGGCCTGCTTTACTATCTGGCAGATTATGCTTACGAGGTCGCCAAAGAACGTGAAAAACAGGTTCAGGACCGTACGCCGGAGTTTTCGGAAATTCGGGTGCGCGAGTTTGTGGAACGTTTGAATTATCAATACCTTTCCTACTACGAGCCTTACGACCAGCGTGCGCTGCTGCTGGCACTGCAGACGGCAGGATCGGCACCCGAGGGAATGTTTTTCTTCTCCGTCCCCGGCGATCCGGAAAACTGGGTGAAAAACGCATATAAAAAAACACGCCTTGGCGATCCGGAATATATGCGGCGCCTTTTCTTTATGAACAGTGCACAGATCGAAGCCTTGCAGGACCCCATTATACAGCTGGCAGTTTCCCTCTATGCGCCTAAATTTGAACAAAAAGAGCGCATGCGGCACTGGGATGCCCGCATGCACGATTATCGCCTGCGCTATCTGGAACTTCTTGAATCATTCCGCGGAAAAGCCTTATATCCCGATGCAACGGGCACGATGCGTTTTAGCTACGGGACCGTAAAAGGTTATCAGCCGCGGGATGCCGTATGGTACCTGCCTTTTTCCACGCTGAGCGGCGTTATTGCAAAAGACAGCGGGATCCCGCCTTTCGACATGCCGTCGGAGCTGCGCGATATCAGGAATTCCGGCAAGCCCGGGCCCTGGATCGATCCCGATCTGCAGGATGTGCCCTGCTGTTTTCTTATGACCGGAGATATTACCAACGGCAACAGCGGATCTGCAGTCATGAACCGCCGCGGCGAGCTGATCGGACTGGCATTTGATGGCAATTACGAAGCCATGACCAGCGACTGGATGTTTCAGGAGGCCATTCAGCGCACGATCGCCGTTGATATCCGCTATGTACTCTTCATTACCCAAAAATATGCAAAAGCACAGTGGATCATCGATGAAATGGGACTCCGCTCAAGTACGGAAGAATAAGGCCCGGATTGCCGGAGCAATGTGACCGTTCTATTCGATTGAATATATTTTACCTGAAAGCTTATCCGGATTCCATTCCGCGCGGAATGCCGAAAAATCCGCCTGATCAAGAGATCTGTGCTGATCGCAATAAAGCTCCGCTGAGGGCGCTTACCATTGATTATAGGGAAAAACTGCCAGATTTAGGTTCAGGTAACGCGGGTCCGATGTAAGGTCCTCGCCTGCCCAGGGTGGTTTTTCAAAATGCTCGTCTTCGTCTTTCAGCTCGATCTCGGCGACGGCCAGGCCCTCGTTCGCGCCGAGGTATTCATCCACGTCCCAGCGCTTGCCGGCGTATTCCGGGAAATAACGGTTCTTTTCGACGACGCGGCCCTTGCATAGTTTTTCGATCATTTCCCGGGCATCCCCGACAGGGACGGGGTACTCAAATTCCCAGCGGCTGCGTTCGGAAATGTGTTTCTTGATGGAAATGAAAGCCCGGACGCCATCCTCGATGCGGACGCGCGCATGCCCGTCCGTATCGTAGAGCATGTAGCCCTGCAGGACGTGCACGGGCTTCAGGCCGGCCTTGTAGCCGTCATGGACGACGAGGAATTTGCATTCGATCTCTTTCATCAGAGCCTTACGACCTTTTCGAGTTCCTTTGCCACGCCGATCACCATCTCCTTGCGTTCGCGGTGATGGATGAAGGCGCTTTTAAAACCGTCGATAATGATGCTTTTGATGTCTTCGATATCGAGATGGAAGGACTGGTATGCCAAATAAAGTTCATTGGTCACGGAGGTATTGGACATCAGGCGGTTGTCCGTATTCAGGCTCAGGCGCAGGCCGTAATCGCGGAAGAACTTGAAGGGATGGTTTTTGATCGAACGCACGCTCTTGGTCTGGATATTGCTGGTCAGGCAGATCTCGAGGCAGATGCGGTGGTCGTTGATGTAGTTCATCAGGCCGCCGTCCTCGGGAAGGTGCGTGCCGTGCCCGATGCGGTGGGCGCCGCAGTAGTGCACCGCCTGGTGGATGCTTTCGGGACCGTAGGCCTCGCCGGCGTGAATGGTGATGTTGACGTTGTTCTTCAGGACGAGCCGGAAGGCTTCTTCGTGGGCCTTGGCGGGGTAGTTCTCCTCCGGACCGGCCAGGTCGAAGCCGATGACGCCGCGATTCTTGTACGCGACGGCCAGTTCGGCCAGTTCAATGGAGATCGCGGGGTCGTAACTGCGCATGCCGCAGATGATCACGCCGCCCCGGATCCCGAAATCGCGTTCCGCGCGGCGCATGCCCCGGATCACGGCCTCGAGGTTGTCCATGGTCTTCATGCCCTTTTTGATGTGCAGGATGGGCGAATAGCGGACTTCCAGCCAGCGGACGTTCTCGGCGGCGGCGTCTTCGCAGAGCTCGTAGGCGACGCGCTCGACGGACTGCGGGTCCTGCATGACGCTGAGGGTGATGTCGAAGCGCTTGAGATAATCCGGGAGGGAGACGCTGTCCTCGCAGTGCAGGTAGCGCGTCAGGCTCTCCGGGTCCTTGTAGGGCAGTTCGATGTTGTTCTGTTCGGCCAGTTCCCGGATGGTTTCCGGCCGCACCGACCCGTCGAGGTGGCAGTGCAGGTCGATCTTGGGGAAGGCATGGATCGTATCCCAGAGTTTTTTGTCGATATTCACGTTGGCGTCCTTGTTTAAGTGAATGATTCCTTGATGACGGAACCCGGCGTTTTTTTGGAGTGCGGGCTAAAGCCGCTTTCGATCAGAAGCTTTTCCATGCCGCTGACCATCAGCGGATGGCCGCAGAGGAAGATCACCGTGTTCTCCGGGGTGACCTTCAGGCCCCAGGCCTGGTCCACGTAGTTCATTTTCCACGCCTGGTCGAGGAATCCGACCTGCCCGTGCCAGGGAACGGCTTCCTTTTCCGGTGCGCTGATCATGGGAATATACTTGAAATCGCTGCAGAAGCGTTCCATCAGGACCAGTTCGTCGCGGTAGCCCAGGTCCCAGGAATTGAGCGCGCCGTGCACGACCGCCCATTTCCGGCCGCTGTCCGCCATCAGATGGCTGCGGAGCATGCTCATATAGGGCGAAAGGCCCGTGCCGGTCGCAAAGAAGATGACGTTCCTGTCTTTGGGGAAATCGTCGAGGGTGAACATGCCGAAGACCTTTTCGCGCATCCAGAGCCGGTCGCCGTTCTTCAGGGCGAAAAGGCGGGGCGTGAGGGCGCCGTTCGGGACCATTTTGATGTAGAATTCGAGGTAGCTGTCCTGGCTGGAGCTGGACGCGATGGAATAGGGCCGCTTGATCAGCTGATCGGCGGGCGTTTCCTTTTCGGGCGGTTCCGAATAGGGAACGCGCGGCGCGGAGGGCGGCAGGCCGAGGGGACAGTACTGGCCGGGCTTAAATTCCGGAAGGCGCCACCCCAGCGGCGCAATGCGAAAGATGCATAAGCCGGGCGCGACTTCGATCTTCTGCTGCAGGACGGCATTCAATGCTTCCACAGGTCCTTTCTCCCTTTTTCCGTTTGACGCGAATAATTGCCGAAATATAACACGATTCCGCGTTAAAACAAATCAGAACTTCGGCCCCCCCCTGCGGAGGCGGACCCGGCACGCATATGTGATTCTGTACATAGCTAATCATTTTTTAACCTATTCACTTGCATTGGAATGCTATCTTTTTTATATTCAAGCACTTTTTAGGAATTTACCATGGATCATCGCGCCTGCGCTGCACAATTATGCACGGGAACAGGGACCGAAACCTTCGGCGTTCGGGGATATCGGAGGCATAAAGGAGAAATAAACGCCATATGTCGCATATAACACCAAAAAGGAAGAATAAACGAAATATGGCGTATATTCCAACGTTATGCACAAGCGGGGAAAAGAGACTGCCATAGTAAAGACAAATGAGTAAATTTATGATACAAGTTAGAAATTTGAATTTCACCTATAGAAAGACTAACAAGAAAGCAATCCTTGATATGAAT
>JAQVTR010000054.1 GCA_028699915.1 Fidelibacterota bacterium | reverse complement strand
GGCGAGGCTTTCCCCGTCCTGGAGGTCGATGCCGGCGGTGTGTATGATTTTACGGCAAAATATCTGGGGCATAAGACACAATACCTTTGTCCTGCACCCCTGTCGGAAACACTGACCCGCGAGATGCAGCAACAGGCACTGCGCGTCTGGAAAGCCCTGGGCCTGCGCAATTACGCGCGTATCGATTTCCGCATGACACCCGATGAAGAGATCTTTCTGCTGGAAGCAAATACGCTCCCGGGAATGACCGCCAGCAGCCTGGTCCCCAAGTCGGCAAAAGCCCGCGGTCTGGATTTTTCCGCTTTGCTGGAACTGATCATCAGGGATGCGCTGACCCATTAAGGGTAAAGCGCAGAATTTTCCGCTTTCATTATTTATTCCGGGGCTTTCCCCGGGGCCGAAAACTTTCTTTTAAGAACGCGATTTATTTGCTATTTTCCGGCAGAAGCGAAAGGATAATGGAATGCCCCTGAGATTTTATAATACAATGACCCGTAATAAGGAACCCTTCGAGCCGCTGAATCCCGGCGATGTCCGCATGTACAACTGCGGTCCGACGGTTTACAATTACGCGCATATCGGCAATTTCCGGGCTTATATGTTCGAGGACCTGCTAAAACGTTATCTGAAATTCAAAGGTTATAAGGTGATACAGGTCATGAACCTGACGGATGTTGACGATAAGATCATTAAAAAATGCGCCGAGAGCGGCATCTCGCTGCAGGAATATACGGAGACCTTTAAAGCGGCATTTTTTAAAGACCTTGAGACGCTCAATATTGATAAAGCGGAATACTATCCGGCCGCCACCGAACATATTCGGGAAATGGTGGAACTGGTGAAAAAGCTCCTTGAAAAGGGACTTGCCTACCGCGCAGAGGACGGCAATATTTTCTTTAAGATCAGCGCCTTTCCGGGTTACGGAAAGCTTCAGCATCTGGATATGAGCCAAATGCGCAGCGGCGCAAGGGTGAATGAAGATGAATACGACAAGGAATCCGCCAATGATTTTGCCCTCTGGAAAGCCTATAAACCCGAAGATGCTAATGTATACTGGGAAACCGAACTCGGGAAAGGCCGGCCGGGCTGGCATATCGAATGCTCCGCCATGTCGATGAAATATCTGGGTGAGACCTTCGATATCCATACCGGCGGCGTGGACAACCTTTTCCCGCATCACGAGAACGAGATTGCCCAAAGCGAAGGTGCTACCGGTAAACCCTTTGTCAAATACTGGCTGCACTGCGAACACCTGCTTTGGAAAAACAGCAAAATGAGCAAATCGCTGGGGAATATTATTTATATCAACGGTTTGATCGAAAAAGGTTATTCTCCGGCAGCGATCCGCTATACACTGTTATCCACGCACTATCGCCAGAAACTCAATTTTTCGCCGGAATTGCTCGAAGCGTCCGAAAACACGCTAAAGCGTATTAACGATTTTCTGTTTTCCCTGCAGCACACCGCACCGGGACCGGATTCCGCCAAAATTACAGTCGCAACAAAAAGAATGCTGCAGTGTTTTGAAGAAGAAATGGATGATGACCTGGGTATTTCACCGGCGCTTTCTGCGCTGTTTGAGGGGATCAGGGAGATCAACCGCCAGATAAGCCGGCGCCCGCCGACACCCGGGGACCGTGACCGTATCATGAAGGCCCTGCGATCCATTGACAGTGTCCTGGGCGTGATCTTCTTCAATCAGGAAAAGAAAAAAAACACCGTTGACGATGCCTTTATCCGTGAAAAAATTGCCGAACGCAATGCCGCCAGGGCCAATAAAAATTGGGCGGCCGCCGATAAAATTCGCGATGAACTGGCGGAAATGGGAGTAGAACTTTTGGATCTGAAAACGGGCACGGAGTATAAAATAAAATCTTAGCATATCCGTAAGGAACAGGCTCCTTGTCCATAAATATTTCCCTATGAATATTTTCCCCACAAATAAGGATGAAATGAAAACGCTCGGCTGGGAGCGCTGCGACGTGATCATTGTCAGCGGGGATGCTTTTGTGGATCATCCTTCTTTCGGGACCGCCATGATCGCGCGGGTTTTGGAAGCGGAAGGCTACCGGGTCGGCATTCTGGATCAGCCGGACTGGCGGAGCGATCAGGATATCCGCCGGCTGGGCGAACCGCGTCTCAGTTTTGCGGTGACGGCGGGAAATATCGATTCCATGGTCGCACATTACACGGTCAACCGCAGGAAGCGTTCCGATGATGCCTATACGGCCGGCGGCAAAGCGGGAAAACGTCCGAACCGCGCCGCAATCGTTTACAGTAATCTTATCCGCTCGGTCTACAAGGAAACGCCCATTATTCTGGGCGGCGTCGAATCCAGCCTGCGGCGCATGGCGCATTACGATTACTGGAACGACAAGGTCCGCCGCAGCACCCTGCTGGACAGCAAGGCGGACCTGCTGATCTACGGGATGGGTGAAAGCCCGGTAAAGGAAGTTCTTAAAAGACTGAAGTCTGGCATAAATATCCGCGAAATTTACGACGTTCCCGGTACGGTATGCCGCTCCGCCGAAATCCCGCCGGACAGTATCGAATTACCCTCCTTTGAATTGGTTTCAAAGGACAAGATGGCATTCAACACCATGACGCGCCTGCATTACGAGAACCGCGTATATCCCTATGCAAAGACCTTATATCAGCGGCATGGTGAACAGATCGTCCGCATCAATCCCCCGGCAAAGCCGCTGAGCACCGCGGAAATGGATGCCTTGTACGCCCTGCCTTTTTCCCGGGAGCCGCATCCGAAATACAGGGAGCGTATCCCCGCCTGGGAGCAGATCAACAATTCGATAACGGCCCACAGGGGCTGTTTTGGAAACTGTTCTTTCTGTGCCATCACCTTTCACCAGGGTCCGCGCATCCAAAGCCGCAGCAAAGCTTCGGTGCTGAAAGAGATCCGGGAGCTGAGCAAAAAATCCGGATTCCGGGGTACCGTCAGCGATATCGGTGGTCCGACGGCGAATATGTACGGGATCCATTGCCGCATCGGCGGCTGTAAGGAAATGAACTGCCTTTTTCCGGAAATTTGTCCGCATCTGATCGTTGAGGACCAGGAACGCTATACGGAGCTGTTGAAAGCCGCTGCGGCAGTTCCGGGCGTCAATCATGTTTTTATCGCATCCGGCCTGCGCCATGATCTTGCACTGGCCGATCTGCGGGCCATGGAAAAAATGGTCACCCGCTTTACCGGCGGACATTTGAAGATCGCCCCGGAACACCTGAACGAAGATGTGACACGAATCATGAACAAACCGCCCGGTACGCTGTATTTCAGATTTCTGGAAAAATTCCTGCAGTTTTCACGGAAAGCCGGCAAGGAGCAATATATTGTCCCCTACTTTATTTCGGGACATCCGGGCTGCACGGATGCCATGATGCTGGACCTGCAGCGACAGCTGAAGCAAAGCGGCCATAAACTGCAGCAAGCCGCCGATTTTTATCCGACGCCGATGACGATCTCAACGGCCATGTTTTACACAGGATACCATCCCCTCACAAATGAAAAACTTGATGTCCCAAAAAGCGAAAAAGCCAAACGCCGGCAGTTCGGCATGATGATGTGGCACCGGCCCGGCAAAAGCGCTTCATCTGCGAAACAAGTCATTCCGGAAAACGAGTTCTGATCCGTCTCATACGCAGATAGATTTCATTTGACTAATTATTTCCTTTGCTATAAATTTACCTATCCATTCAATAAAAGGCGGCAAATCACCGAGAGCACATTATAACATCAGCAGTTATCACCGGTTTTTGGAGCAGCGGTCATGATATATACCGTCCGGGAGAAAAAATGAAGAAAACGACTTTGCTTTTATTGCTTTTTCTGACTTTGATCAGCTGTGATATTTTCAGAATGATCTTTGGCAATGCCGTGACCCTTAAGGGAACGATCCCGCCTGCATCCATGAGCAAGACATCGCCGACGGGAACGGACAGTATTCTGTCCATCAACGATGCCGTATACGTCATGGTGTTTTACGGGAATCATTACGAGATCGAAGGTATCGCTGAAGGAGCATTCAGTATTGACGCTGAAGCAGGCCGTGTTTTGATCGTTGCCTTTTTGGACAGCGCTTATCATTACATCGGTAACCTGTTTTGCGGCGGACTGCAGATGCTCCCGCTGGTCGGCCTTTCCGACGAAGAGAACACGGTCATTGATCTGCAGGACCTGACACAGGACGGCTACAGCATCATTCCGGCGCACGATCCGCTGGGAAATGAGATCCTGCTGGGCGAAACGGAAATTAATTTCCTTAAAAAAATGGGCGCCTATTACGCTTCTGCCGTAAAGAATATCGATACGGACAATGACGGCATTCCGGATATTTTGAGCCAGGATCAGATCATCCTGTCGAGTTCCTTTGAAATGCAGGGCGGCATCTTCGGGACCGATATCCGGACGGCCGCGCCTTTTGATTCCGTAGAGAAGGATATCTGCTATTCCCTGCGTTCGGAAGGCGGAAAGAACGTCAATCCGGAACAAGCGCCTATACGTCTCAGCGGTCCGGCCGGCGAGCCTTACGACAGCATCGTCACCTGGCAGGAGTACTATCCGGGCGGCGGCGACTTTATAGCAAGTTTTTACCATTACACGGAAAACGATTCACATATGTTCTCGCAGATCTCATCCCCCGCGCCCTTCCGGTTCGGCACCTATACCATGACGATCGGCGGCGGACCCGGACGCACGCTGGAATATGCAAACGCCGGCGCGGACGCTTTTCTGCTGATCGCAGTACCGACGATCCGTTGCAATGCGGAAGGGAGGCTCACTTCCATCGATGTGCAGTATCGCTTCCCGGACAACAGGCCCGTTGATCCGAATCTGCTGATCACGGATATTTCATTTGAATTTGAAAATACAAAGCCTGGAGATAATGCACGTATGTTTAACATCGGTGAGCTATATGACCTGAAAGGAGCCCGGGAGGGTATGGATTTCCATTCGGTTTCCGTCTTTCCGGCCCGCGATATTACGGGATTGTTCAGGATCAACGTGCGATATACGGATCTGCTCGGCAACGGGTACAGCGCCGTCTGGTATAATGAAGCCGGTCAATAAAACCTTTATTCAAAAGTCTGTTAAAAGAATCTCGTTTCCTTTCAAGATTGCGGGGACCGGTCGCGCCGTCCGGATCCGCGTTGCCGTGTAAAATCCTTAAATTGCGCATATAAGCTGCCGCAATCAGCCCCGGTCGCATCCGGACGATCGTCAGAAGCTTTCCGTCGCTTTTTTTCACATAGGGAAAATATTGGTTGACATTCTTGATTTACCATTTCAAATTACTTTATAATTTATGAAGTTTATTAACCAGCGGCGGTTTTGCTTCCCGTCCTGAACACCGATCTCGCGAACAGGACAATGCCCCTGTTCTCCGGTCAGCATGCAAAGGAGATATGAAAATGAAAAAGACCTTCTTGTTCTCACTGATGGTGATTTTATGCATTTTGTCCTGTTCAAAAGATTTTCAGGGCATCAATTACAAATTTGAACGCGCCGCGGGTGGTCTGGAAAAAGCTTCGCATATTCAGCGTTTCGGCTCGCCGGGGATATCCTTAACCCAGAATACGGGCGGATATATCGGTCCCGAAGAAGCAATCATTGCATGTTCGCGCATCATCTTTCCGGCGCAGGATGATGCTCAGGCAATCTTTGACAGTTTAGGGAGCACGACAGCAGACATGCAGGAGATCCCGGTCAGCGAAACAAAATACCGGGATTATCTTTCGCGGGCCATTGTCGCCTATAATGCCCCGACGGACAATCCTCTGGTCGTTTCCATCGATAATGCCCAAATGATGTATCTTGATACGCTGGATATTACGGATGAGGGTCGCTGGTGGGGTATGATGCTGCAGGCCGTATATTATGAATTCGTTTTCACGGATTTCCGGATGCGCTGGTACGCCAATAACAGCGGACCTTACCGCGCACAGGATGTCTTACTTAAACGTGATGGTGAGAACAACTGGAAGTTTGTCTATAATCACTGTGCGCTGGATACCACGGGCGGGACCCGCAGCGAAACCTATACGCTCTTTCTTTCCGACACCCGGCAGGAAAACCTCTTCTTCTGGGAGTTTGGCAATGCGGGCATCGCACCTATGAGTGACACGCTGACGCATATCGCGTACATGTTCAGCCGCGATCGGGAATTTCATCTCAACACGGATGGCGCCACTTTGTTCATAACGTTCGGAAAAACATCCACCGAACAGGCCGGCGGAGGTTTCGGACGCCTGGATGATCAGATCATCGGTTTTTCCATTTCCGTGATCTATAATTTAGATCCTAACTGTGCTTCGGGCACATACGGACTGATGTATAATTTCGATAGCGCCCAGGAGGGTGTCGTGCGCTTTTCCGATCTTCAGCAGACAACATCCCTGCCCAAACAATTGCGCCCTATCAAGAGCATTGAATTTGAGGTCGAATACGCGATATCGGAGTTCGTACCCGGCGAATAACTTGATTTATAAAAAGACAAGCTTTTAAAATAAAGAAGGATTTTTACCGGTGTTTAGAATATCTGTATTGGTTTTTTTAACTGCCTTTTTATGCAAATCCTTTTTCAAAATTTATACTACCGGAAGCGTATTATTTTCACGTCCGTAAATTCATCGAATACGAAAAACTGGAAAAAACGATCGCGATGCCGCACAGCACCCGGAGATCCCGGGCGCAGAAGCGAAGACCAGCATATTAAAAACGGCGGAAAGGTTTTGAGCTTATAAACTATTGACATTTTTGAGTAAAATTCCTAAAATCGTTTATAAATTAAACAGGAATAAAACCCTACAATGGATACACCGGTATACATTTCCGGATATTGCGGATTCCGGATCCATCCGAAGATTGACAGAGCGATTTGATGAGAGAGAAGAAAAGAGAAAAAAACCCATATAAAAACCGGCACATGCGCGAAAATTTTCCGGATCTTTTGCAAAATCCTATCCATCCGGAATCTGTCAATGCCGCGTTGCTTAACGCGAATCTTCCCGGTTTCGTCTACCTCTGTAAAAACGATAAAGACTGGACAATGCTGTATTTGAGTGATCAGTGCGAAACGGTTACCGGCTATAAGGCGAAAGATCTTATCAACAACAAAAAGATCGCATATAACGATATTATTTGCGAAACCGAGCGTGCAAATATTTATTTGCTGTGGAAAAACACAATTGCAGAAAAAAAGGCCTTTGAACATGAGTACCGGATCAAAACGGCCAAGGGGGAAGAACGCTGGGTCTGGGAACGCGGGAACGGCGTTTACGACAAGCGCGGGGAACTCTTATATCTCGAAGGATATATTGAAGACATCACCCGCCGGAAACAGACCGAGGAAAAGTATCGCATACTGGCGGAAAACACCTCCGATGTGATCTGGACCATGGATCTGAACATGCGAACAAGCTACATCAGCCCTTCGGTTAAAGCCCTCCTAAAAGAAGATCCCGATGTACACATTCAGCAGTCCCTGCGCGATAAAATGCTCCCCGAAGATATAGCGCGCCTGGGAACAATCCTTTCCGAAGAGCTGGAAAGGGAGAGGGAGCCAAATATTGATCCGGAGCGTTCGCGTCTGATCGAATTGCAGCACCGCCGAATTGACGGATCCTTTATCTGGGTCGAAATGAGCCTGAAGTTTACCCGCGATGATAAAGGCAAGGTTAATGGCATCCTTGGCGTTACCCGCAATATTGACGAACGCAAAAGGGCGGAACTTCAACTAAAGGGGAGCGAGGAGCGCTACCGTTCTGTTTTTGACAACAGCCTCGATGCCATTTTGCTTACAGAACCGAACGGACACATTCTTTCGGCGAATCGCGCCGCCTGTGAAATGTTTGGCATGAGCGAAGAAGAAATCATCCGCAACGGCCGCAGCGGCATCCTGGCTCCCGATAATCCCAATCTGCAGGAACTGCTCAAACAGCGGGAAAAGAACAGAGCCCTGTCCGGTGTCCTGTTTTTCAGGCGCGGCGACGGATCCGTATTTCCGGCCGAGATCTCGAATTCGGTCTTCACCGACTCCGCCGGAGAACAACGGACCAGCCTGATCATCCGCGACGTTACAGAGCGCAAGAAGAGCGAAGAGGCGCTGCGCCGCAGCGAAGAGAAATACCGCCTGCTGGTCGAAAACGCCAATGACGGGATCGAGATCACCCAAAACGATAAAATAATCTTCTGTAATGCCCGCTTTGCCGAAATGCTGGGCTACGGCAGCGAAGAAATTAAAAATGTGCCTTTCAGAAATATCTTTACCGAAAGCGCAGAGGCGGAACTGAAGGAACGTCATCGAAAACGTCTTGAAGGTCAGCAGGTGCCCGGCCGCTATTCCAGTACTTTTTGCAAAAAGGACGGTTCCGTTATCGATGTCGAGGTCACCTATGAGATCATCGATTACCGGGGAACGCCCGCCACTTTTGCCATCATCAGGGATATTACGGAACTGAAACGCTCGCAGCAGGAACTGATCCGCGCCAAGGAGCGTGCTGAAGAATCCGACCGGCTGAAATCCGCCTTTCTGGCTAACATGAGCCATGAGATACGGACTCCCATGAACGGTATTCTGGGCTTTACCGACCTGTTGAAAAATCCGAAGCTGGACAGCGCGGAAAAAGAGCAGTATATCAGGATCATCCGGAAAAGCGGACAGCGCCTGCTGAATACGGTAAACGATATCATCGAAATTTCAAAAATCGAAACCGGACAGACGGATGTGCTAAAAAAAGCGGTTGATTACCATGATGAGATCCGGGACCTCTGTGTCTTTTTCGGAAGAGAGGCGGAGCAGAAAGGACTGGCTTTTTTCTTTGACAATCCGGAACCGCGGGAAAAGGAATACCTTGATACGGACCTCAGCAAATTCATATCCATTGTCAGCAATCTGATCAAGAACGCCGTTAAATTTACCCGGGAGGGTTCGGTTCACGTGGGTTACACCATTAGCGGCAATGACATCGAGATCTATGTCAGCGACACCGGTATCGGCATTCCGGAAGAACGCCGGGCGATGATCTTTGACCGTTTTGTACAGGCGGATATTACCGATAAAAACGCAGTGCAGGGATCCGGTCTGGGGCTTGCCATCGCCAAATCCTACACGGAACTGCTGGGCGGCAGCATCGGCTTCTGGTCGGAAGCCGGCCGGGGATCGCGCTTTTATTTCCGGCTCCCCTACCATAAGACAGAACCGAAAAACATAAGGCCGAAAATACAAGATCAAAAAATCCGGCAAAACAAACCCAATATTCTCATTGCCGAGGACGATGAAGCCGCCGCCCTGTACCTTTCCATCATTCTGGAAAACAGCGCCGACACCCTGCTGCGCGCAGATACCGGCGAAACGGCCGTTGATCTGGTCCGGCGCCACCCGGAACTGGATATCGTGCTGATGGATATTAAGATGCCGGGTATGGGGGGTTACGAGGCGACAAAGAAAATCCGGGAATTCAATAAGGAGATCATTATTATCGCGCAGACGGCGCACGCGTTCTCCGGCGAATCGCAAAAAGCGCTGGATGCCGGATGTAACGGCTATGTGTCCAAGCCGGTTAGTGAAGAAACTCTGCTGAAAACCATCGCGGAGCTCTGGAATAAATAAATATCAGAACCGGAATATATTTTTCGGCATCGCACAAAACAATATTCCTTATTAAAATTTTTTCTTATATTGAATACGGATAATATAAGGTAACCCTCTATGAAATATTTGCGGATGGTGCATGTTTTTACCCTGGCCTTTTTAAGCCTTTCCTTTTTTGCCTGTGATCGCTTCCCCTCCGATCCCGATCTGGAAGACCCCCGGGATGCGCTGTATGTGCTGGTGGAAGCACATGCGCTGAAACAGCTGTGGATCTATCATTATTTCGAAACATTTTCCAACGGTTACGAAGAAGGACAGCTTTTTGTTTACGAGCCGACGGAAGCGGAACTGGAATCCCTGTACGAAGAACTGAACAACGTGCTGCAGTACAAAGACAATGTGATCCTCGCGGCGCAGACGCTGACGGATTCGCTGGGACTCACGCCCTCGCCGCTGAGCAAGACCAGCGGGATCTTCGGCTCGCTGTTCAGCTTTTTCTCCGAAGGCGCCGAAACGGGCGAACGTCACCGCGACCGCATCTTTCTGGTGGTCTCCAATATGAGTTCCGAAGAGCGCAATAACCTGTTTCACAATCAGCTGAGACCTAAATGGCAGCGGGAATTTTCGGATGCCGATGATTTCTGGACAAAACTGCAGAACGGGGACCTTGACGACAGGACCGGCAGTATCTATAATGATTTTTACGACAATTCCGACCTGAATAACCGCTTTGTTTCCCTGGCGAACGACAAAAATCTGAGTCCCGGAAATATCTTTGTCAAAGACGGCGCCAGCCTGGTGGAAAAGGGCGTGGATGTTGTTCTTGAAACAGGCAAGATCGTCACGCCGCTGGGGGGAGGCGCGGATATTGTCGAAGAGGGAAATAAATGGTGGGAAAAGGCCGAAAAAGCCGTGGACAAACCGCTCAACCTTCTGGAAGACGAGATCAAGGAACGCGTGGCCGGCAAGCTGACGGGAATGGTGGATATCGACGGTGCCGTCAATGCCGTCGGACTGGGCGAGAAGACCGCCACCGCGGTCAAGATCCTGTCCGA
>JAQVTR010000053.1 GCA_028699915.1 Fidelibacterota bacterium | reverse complement strand
GAACTGGTAAAAAAAATGATCAGCAAGGAAAAGAAATGATAGGGGATTTGTATTGAAAATTGATCTGCCGGGCATGAACGGAAAGAGCTGCTGAATATTCGTCCGTTTAACGCCGAAAAATCCCCGGGAAAAAAAACACCTAGAAAACACATAAAATAGTATTATATTTTGAGTCCACGATAAAATAATATGCATTTTAGTTGCGTCAAATCGAAAGAAACCGGGGGGAATTGCTGTTTATTCAAAGCCGGGAGAGCCCGTGTTCTTTTTTTTCTGTTCATATTGCTGATACAACCGCTGTTTGCGGATGCATCCAAAGACAGTCTGATTAATGCGATCAGTACCCGCAGGGGATTGCCGCGTATCGACGCCCGCCTGCAGTATGTGTATGAATTGCGCCGTTCCGATCCGGAAATTGCCGAACGCGAAGCCGTGATCGCGCTGGAAGAAGCGCAATCATTAAAAAACCGGGATCGTGAAGCACGAACTTTTTATTATCTTGGAATGATCTGCCATTATGACGGTCGCAGTGATTCGGCGGTCATTTTTTTGCAGAATGCCGAATCGCTGTACCGTGAGGCCGGCGATCATGAAAACCTGTCAAAGGTCTTGTCTTTGCTGGGCACCGCGTATCTATCCACAACCGGCAACCAGGAACAGGCCATCATTTATTATAACGAATCGCTGAACGAAGCGCGGAAAGTTTCCGATCACAACACCATGGCCATTGTATATTCCCAGCTTTCCAATATTTTTCGGATGAACGGTTCCTATCAGCAATCCATTGAATTTATTTACAAAGCCCGTGAGCACTATGAGATGGTTGGTTTTACGGAAGGCATAGCCTGGATCAATTATTCTATCGGAAGGATCTACAATACCATGGGCCTGTATGATGAAGCAGAAAAACTTTTTCTGCAGGGGCTTGAAATGTACCGGAGCCTTCCGGAGAATTATAATTCCCTGACTGGAAAGGCCATATGCATGGACGAACTCGGGATAGCTTATCTGGAGTTGGGTAACATACAAAAAGCCCGGGAATACAATGCGGGAGCGGCCGGAATTTACCGGACCCAGAGAGGGGGCGGATTCGGGATCTCCAATTCGCTGAAATATCTGGCAAGAATTGAATTCGTGGAAGGGAATGTCGATGAATCCCTTCGCCAGCTTGGCAAATCCCTGAGAATAAAAAAACGCATCAATGACCGTTTGGGATTGCCGGGAGTCTATCTTTTGTACGGTGAGATTTTGAGCAGCCGGGGACAAGACACGGCTGCCATTGACAGCCTGCTGATCGGTTTATACCATGCGGACAATAACAATCAGAAAACCCTGATGATTCATTTGAACCGTCAGCTTGCCAGGATCTTTGAAGCCCGGGAGCAATTTGATAAGGCTTTCCAATATCAGTATCAGCAGCTTGCGATCATGGACTCTATCTACGAATCCCGGGCCACCCGCGGAATGACCCAGCTGGAATCGCTGTACAAACAGCAGGCGCAGGAAGAAGTCATACGAGAACTGGAGCACGAGAGTGTCATTAAGGACCTAAAGCTTTCCCGCGAGCTGGCCGTGCAGCACCTTTTGATGATTATTCTGCTTCTGGTCCTTATCTTTGCTTTTTTTATTCTGCGCTTGTACCTGGTAAACCGGAAGATCAACTCGGCGCTGGAAGATCAGCGGAAAAAACTGCAGGAACTGAATGCCACCAAGGACAAGTTCTTTTCCATTATCGCCCATGATCTCAAGAGCCCCTTTAACAGCATTATCGGTTTTTCGACCTTGATGGAACGTTATGGCAAAGCGGAGGATTTTGAAAAAATGAAAGAATTCTCCCGCCACATCAAGTCCGTTTCAACGCAGACCTTCAAATTATTGGAAAACCTGTTGGACTGGGCCCGTTCGCAGACGGGACAAATTCATTTTAATCCGCGAGAGCTGGATATTGAGGCCAGTATACAGAATGCCCTGGATCTGCTTTCGCCCCTTGCACAGCGCAAGCAGATCGGAATATTGACGGAAGCAGCTCCGATAAAGCTGCGTGCCGATGAGAATATGCTGCACACCATTCTGCAGAACCTGATTTCCAACGCCATAAAGTATTCCCGCCACGGCAGTACCATAATTGTGGCAGCCCGGGATCTCGGAAAAAACATCATGATCGCCGTCCGTGACGAAGGTATCGGCATGGGCCCGGATCTTGCGGAACATATTTTTGAGATTGGTGAAAGCGGCAGTCGCCCCGGAACCGACAAAGAAGAAGGGACCGGCCTCGGACTGATCATTTGCCGCGAATTCGTTGAGAAGCACGGAGGCAATATCCGTGTTGAAAGCGAACCCGGAAAAGGCAGCAATTTTATTGTTGTTTTGCCGAAATAACCGTTACAAAAAACACCTGTGTTCGAATCAGGGAATTCCGGGTTTGCGGGATGCCGCCGGCAGCTCCTCTATTGCCCCCTCCTTTGCCTCCCTGCTTCACGAAACTTGTTTCCCGAAAGATAAAACGTTGCCAATCCCGCAGATAACCCGTATTTTAAGGAATTAAAAACACTGCCCTTACAGGAGTCTGATCATGAGAAAAAACCTGCCTTTCTTGTTTATCCTTTTTTTCGTACTGGCCTGCAGTCCGGGTTCCGGCCCACTGACGGATATCATTCCCGTTCAGTCGGTATTTTCGGGAGATTCACTGATTTTGCAGGTTCAGGACCTTTTTTATGCGGAGGACTATACTTCTTTGGAATTCGGGGAACATCCACATCTGGATGTCCGCGGGACCCCGGACAGTGAAATCCGTATTCTGAAAGCCGATAAAGCTTATTCCGGCTTTGCTTTACTGCCATTCCGTTTTTCCGGCGGCAGCTACGTTTTGCCGCTGCGGGTAACGCAGCGCCGCGATGTGACCTTTCGCTACGCAGCGGATCCCGGAGTGGAAAAGGTAACGGTTTTCGGGAATTTCAATTTCTGGGACCGGGAAAAGTATTCCCTTGAAAAACTGCAGAACGGGGACTTTACTTTAACCTTGCCCTTTGAACCGGGGCAATATGAATACCTTTTCCGGGTTGACGGGCGCGAGATCCTGGATCCCCAGAATCCCGTCTCGGTGCCGAACGGATTGGGCGGCTTTAATTCCGCCCTTAAAGTTCTTCCGCTCTTTGAAGGAACACGTCCCTTCATTACACCCCTGGATTTTCGGAGCGGCAATTTCCTCTCGCTGCACTTCCGCCTGCTTCCCCAGGATTATACGGGTGCTTTCCGTGCCCGCGATCTGAAAGTGCTGCTGGACAACCGCCGCCTGCCAAAGTACCGCATCCGTTTAAAGGACAAGATCATCACTGTGCGGATCCCGCGCGAACAGGGGGAAGCGGCAAAACGTCTGCGCCTGATGTGGAGCAGCGGAGAATGCAATTCCAATGTTGCTGAAGTGATTCTGGAAAACGGGGCGCCGGCCGGGAATCACGGTGCTTTCAAATGGCAGGACGCCATTCTTTATTCTTTAATGCCGGACCGCTTTTATGACGGCGATCCCTCAAACAACAAACCCATTATCCACGGAGAGCTTGCGGAACGCGCAAATTTTCGGGGAGGCGATCTTTACGGGATCATTAAAAAGCTTGACGAAGGGTACTTCAATGATCTCGGTGTCAATACGCTGTGGATACTGCCCTTTATCCGGAATACGGATAAGCCTTTCCGGGAAACTCCGCCGCCGCATCGGATGTTCAGCGCTTACCACGGCTACTGGCCGGTTGCGGCGCGAGAAGTAGATCCGCATTTCGGTGACCTGGATGCAGTCCGGACCCTGGTGGATGTGGCGCATAAACAGGATATTCGCATTCTGATGGATTTTGTTTCCAACCATGTGCATCAGGAACATCCCTATTATCAAAAGCATCCGGAATGGTTCGGGCAGTATGAACTGCCGGACGGGCGTGAAAATCTTCGCCTCTTTGACGAATACCGCCTGACAACCTGGTTTGAGTCCTATCTGCCGAGTTTTGATTATCCGGCCGCTCCGGAAGCCGTGGATACCGTGGTTGCCGATGCCATCTGGTGGCTGAAAGCGCTGAACCTGGACGGGTTCCGGCACGATGCGGTCAAGCATGTACCGCATCTGTTCTGGCGGCAGCTGACCCGCGAGATCCGGCGGAATTTTCCCGATAAAGATTTGTATCAGATCGGTGAGACTTTTGGCGATCACGCCCTGATCCACGCTTATGTCAATCAGGGTCAGCTATCGGCGCAGTTCAATTTCAACCTCTACTGGCCGGCCCGCTATGCCTTTGCCGAAGACGCTTCAAATTTTGAACCGCTGGCCGCCGAAATGGAGCGGGTCATTGATATTTACGGTCAGCTGCACCTGATGGCCAACCTGATGGACAGCCACGATCAGCCCCGCTATCCCGCTTATCTGGAAAAGGATCTCGACTGGAGCGAAAACGCCCAGGAAGTCGGCTGGCACCGGGATATCCGCGTGGATGATCCGCAGACCTATGAGAAGGTCGCGATGTATATGACCTATTTGATGAGCATTCCGGGGCCGCCCGTCCTGTACTACGGGAACGAGATCGGGATGAGCGGTGCCGGCGATCCGGACAATCGCCGTATGATGCTCTGGAAGATTACCCGGGAACAGAGGGAACTGCGGGATAAGATCTCCGCACTTACAACCTTGCGCAGGGAACATTCCGCGCTGCGTTACGGCGATTATCTGACCTTGCGTGCCGATAAGGATGTATATGCTTTTTTGCGCAGCGATTTCAACGAACGCATTATCACTGTGATCTACCGGAACGGGCGTCCCGGCAGCATCGTGCTCCCGCTGCCGGAAGCGCTGGGAATAAGGGGCCTGCGCTGCCTGAATACGCAGGCGGATTTCAAATTGAATAACGGGCAGCTGATCCTGGAGGCAAAAGCCTACAGCGGCTATGTTTTCCAAGCGGAAGATCGCTGACTCAGGAAAATTCCGCCTAAAGCAAAAAGAGGAAAGGCCGTTGCCTTTCCTCTTTTTTTTCTTAAAAAACCGAGATTCTTTATCCGCTTACCGGGTCGAATAATCTGGTGCTCAGGTATTTTTCTCCGCGGTCTGGAAAAACAATGACCATACAGCCGCGGTCCAGGTCTTTGGCCACTTCCAGGGCGGCCAGCATGGCGGCGCCGCTGCTCATGCCCACAAAGATCCCTTCTTCCCGGACGATGCGGCGGGTCATTTCAAAGGCGGCTTCGGTCTCGACCATGACCTGCCTGTCGATCAGCCGGGGATCGTAGATCTGCGGAACGATAGCCTCTTCCATGTTTTTCAAGCCCTGGATATAATGTCCTTTTACGGGATGGGCGCAGATGATCTGAATGGAGCGTTTGTTTTCGCGCAGCGCCTTGCCGACACCCATAATGGTCCCGGAAGTGCCGATACTGGAAACAAAATGCGTCAGTTGGCCGCCGGTCTGCTGCCAGATCTCCTCGGCGGTAACCTTGTAATGCGTAATCTTGTTATATTCGTTGGAAAACTGATCGAGGTTAAAATAGGTGCCGGGTTCTTTTTCTACCATTTCCCGCACCTTGCGGATAGCGCCGTCCGTACCCGCAGCGGCAGGGGTCAGGATCACCTCCGCGCCGAAGGCTCGGATTATTTTCCGGCGTTCGGGTGAAACCGTCTCGCTCATCACGACAATTACCTTATACCCCTTCACGGCGCCGATCATGGCAAGTCCGATGCCGGTGTTGCCGGAAGTCGCCTCCAGAATGATTTGTCCGTCTTTCAGACAGCCGTCGGCTTCCGCCTGCTGGATCATGCGCAGCGCAATGCGGTCTTTAATGCTTCCCGTAGGATTGAAACCTTCCAGCTTTGCGTACAAATTGACGTTCTTGTTGGGGTTCAGGCGATTGATCCGGACCAGCGGCGTGTGTCCGATCGTTTGTAAAATACTGTGATAGATCATTTGGGTCTCCATTAATCCGTGTCTAATATAAGACAAATCTTTAAAAGCGCACAGAAGAAGCGATGGATTCAGGAATAAATTTTTAAGAAAAAGCCCGAAAATCCACCGGGATGCAGGTGCCGGACAAGGAGTTTTCCTTTGTTTGACGCAAGATGCGATTGTATCGGGGATCCTCCGATCCTGAATTTTGAACCTTGATTCTTGAATTTTAAAGTTTTCGATCAAGATGCGCGGAATCGATAAAAAAATAGCAAAAGAAAGATATTTTGATTATACTTTAAAATCATACAGGAGGTAAGCCCATGAAGATCATCGCCGATATGACCTGTCAGCTTGAGCCGGGCCGCATTAAGGAACTGGGCCTTGGTGTCATTGATTATCCGATTTTGATGAACGGGAAGGTCTATCCCCAGACCTGGGATATGCCGAACTGGCGCGAAGAAAAGGAAAAGTTCATTGCGCTAATGCGCGACAAGAACAATAAAATGACGACAGTCGGCCTTAGCGAAAGTCAGTTCATTGAATCCTTTGAACACTACCGCGACGAGGAAGTCCTGCTGATTACCCAGGCTTTGCACAACACCCATGCCACCCGTGATGCGCTGCACAAGGTCATGGACGAACATCCGGAATACGATGTCAAGGTTTTTGACAGTAAAAGTCTGGTCAGCGGAGTGGGAGTTCAGCTGCTTGCCATGCTGCGGGAGTGTAACTGGAAGCCGGAGGACCGCGAGACTTGTTATGATATTCTTATGAGAAACCGTGAGAACACGCGGGTGCTGGGAGTATTGTACGATATGTTCTATTTGCACCGCGGCGGACGTGTGGGACTTGCCAAGGCGGTGATGGCAACCGCGATGGGCATTATACCCCTTCTTTCTTCCGAACCCGCTTCGGGAGAGATCAAGGCGATCGGGAAAGCCCGGAACTTCAAGCAAGCCTGCGCACGCTTCCAGACGATCATTACTTCGCAGATGGAAGAAAAAAACAGCAAGACCCTGACCGTGGCAATGTCCTATGTGCTGGATCACGATAAAGAATGCCTTTATATGAAACAGAAACTGGAAGAATCCGCCAAAGAGCTGGGCTGGGATCTTTATGTCGAGATCAACTATTCGAATTTTGCCCATATGCCGCATCTGGGCCCGGACTACTTTGAAATGGGATATGTCATTGGAACGGAATAAAGGGACAGAGAATATGAACCCGGATACTTTTATCGCATGCCTGGAAGGCGGCCTGGATTATTTTAAGGCAAATTACCATACAATTGACAATCTGAACGTTTTTCCGGTGCCAGACGGCGATACGGGCGTGAACATGCTGTTAACCTTTGAGCCGGCCGTTGAAGCGATCCGGGATCTGAAAAAACCCGATTTTGAGACCATCTTATCCATCCTTCAGGAAGTAACTACCATGAACAGCCGCGGGAATTCGGGATTTATACTCTCGCGATTTTTCAGCGGCTTTGCCGAAATAGCCCGCTCGTTCGGCGTCATCGACACCGACACCTTTGCCCGGGCCTTTTCTCAGGGACACTATGTATCAAAGACCGCCATCTCCACCCCAATGAACGGGACCATGCTTTCCGTATTCGAAGCGGTTGTCAAAGCCCTGAGCAATACAAGATCGGAAAGCATTCCGGAATACCTTGAACTGGCTGTCCGCGCCGGCAGGGAAGAGGTGTTTCGTTCACCCGAAAAATTGCCCGTCTTAAAAAAAGCGGGGGTGGTGGATTCCGGAGCACTCGGTTTTGTCTTTATTCTTGAAGGCATGAAACGCCGCCTTTACGGAGAAGAAATCCAGGTTGAGCGGGAATCCGACTTTCGTTTCGAACCCGACCCCGATTCCAGTATCGAAGAACTGATGACGATCAACAACCGCTATTGCACCGAACTGACCATTCGCAGATCGCCGGACGTACCGCCGAACGGACTGGAAGAATTTTTAAATAATAAGGGCGACAGCGTGGCACTGCTGGTCAACGAGGACATTATCAAACTGCACGTGCACACCAACGAGCCCGAAAGCGTTATCGGGGAGCTTCGGCACTACGGAGAGATCGTCAGCGAAAAGATCGAGGATATGAAGAAGCAGATGGAAGAGGAATTTGCACGTTTCCGGCATGAAAATGAGGTCGGCGTCCTGGCCATTGTTCCCGGCGAAGGTTTTCGTTCCATTCTGCACGACTTTGAACCCGACCTTGACGTCCTGGTCTACGGAAAAAACCTTCCCAAGACCGCCGATATTCTTAATCATATCAGTCAGATGCCCTATGAGGATGTCATCGTTCTCGCCAACGATAAAAATATCATTCCCGCCATTCAGCTGGTAAAAAGCCAGAGCGAAAAGCATATCGAGATCTTTCCCAGTAAGAACATCGTTCAGGGCATCGCAGCCATAATGGGGTTTGTAAAAAATCTCAGCTGGGAGGAAAATCTGGCGCAAATGACGGAAGCCATGGAACTGGTGAACAGCATCAGCATCTATCGCAGCGTGAAAGATTCCCGATTTGCGGACATTCAAATCCCGCTTAACCATTATTTTGCGGTCATGGGCGGAAAGATAGTTGCGGTATCACCCGATTTCGAGGAAAGCGCCCTGAAGGCGATCCGTGCCGCCCGCCCGGAAGAACATTCCGCCATCAGCTTATACTACAACGAGCATGCCGATGAAGCGGTCCTGCAGCGGATACAGGAAACCCTGGGGGAGGAACTGGAAGATGTCGACATCTTGGTCCGCTACGGCGGTCAGCATACCGCACTTGTACTGATCGGACTGGAATAGAAAAACAGGGCAAGGAAATTGATAAGGAGGAGTTATGTTTTATCTCATCCTCTTGGCCGGAATGTTTTGTGCCTATCTTTCGGGAAGCGTCAGCTACGCCCGTATCTTTGCACGGCTGGGAAAAGGTGTGGATGTCACACAGCTGGGGAACGGCAATCCGGGTACCTCAAACGTCATGCGCAATGTCGGGAAATTCTGGGGCACCCTGACGCTGTTGGGCGACGCCCTGAAAGGCTCCCTGGTAATGATGCTCTTCAAGGGGCTGTTTTTCTCTCCCCAATCCCCGTATCCCGTTGAACTTCCCTTTGCGGGCGCCGGGTTTGCAGCGATACTTTTAATGGGAATTGCCTCCATATACGGACATGGGTTCCCGCTTTTTTACCGTTTCCGCGGCGGCGGGTCCATCGGCGTTCTTTTCGGCTGCTGGCTTTACCTTATTTATCCCCAGTTTCTGGTCCATATTGTAATTGCTTATGTGATCGTTAAACTTTTCCTGCGTAAGCAGAAATACCCCATGGGGCGAATGACGCCGCTGGTCTTTATCGTCCTGACGCCGCTGCTGACCCTGGCGGAAAGCCTGCTGTTCCGGGAATGGCATCCGTTGTATCCGCAAAGCCTGCTTTTTGACCACATCGGCTGGGGGAATCATTTTCTTCAGTTCGATGGAAACGGCTGGCTGCTGGTTGCGGGTCTGTTCCTCTATTCCCTGTCCGTGATCCCGACCAATCTTTCTCTGCTGAAAAACGAGATACTCCCGGGAAAGGGAAAGATCGAAACTAACGCTGCCGATCAGCATGAATCCTGAGAAAACGAACTCGCCATCCTGGATCTTGAATCTTAAATCTTAAATTTTAAATCTTAAATTCTCCCTGTCTCCATTCCCGGCGACGGAAATAAAGGCGTTGTTTTTTTGGGCGGAATTCGGTAGATTCCCGGAAAATTGTTGAATTAGAACAAGGAGTCCTATATGCATGCAGTTGATTACGTTATTGTTGCCGTATATCTGACGGCGATGGTGGTTGTTGGTCTGTGGATGCAGCGAAAAGCAAAAAAAGGAATTGAATCATATTTTCTGGGGGACCGCAATCTGCCCTGGTGGGCGCTGGGAGCTTCGGGAATGTCTTCCAATCTGGACATCAGCGGCACGATGATCATTGTTGCTCTGGTTTATGCGATCGGTGCAAAAGGATTCTATATCGAGATCCGCGGCGGTGTTACCCTGATCATGGCCTTTCTGATGATCTATATGGGTAAATGGAACCGCCGTTCCAAGGTCATGACGGTGGCGGAGTGGATGAGCCTGCGCTTTGGCAAGGGTCCGCAGGGGGATGTCGCCCGTTTGATCCAGGCCATTACATCAATTATTTTTACCATCGCCATGATCACCTACTTTGCGATCGGCGGCGGAAAATTCCTCGACAGTTTTCTGGGGATCCCGAAATCCTGGACCCTGCATATAGGTTCGATCGTGATCGGCACGGAATTCTGGGCGGCTTTCATCCTGATTGCCATTGCTATGATCTATACGGTTGCCTCGGGTCTTTACGGGGTGATCTGGACGGATGTTTTTCAGGGAATTCTCATCTTTCTTGCTATTGCTTATGTCGTCGTGCGCGCTTTGGGCCTTGAGCTTCCTGAAGCCTTTGCCGTCGGCATGCCGCTGAAAGACGGGGGGTTTATGCAGGTTCAGACAACACTCCGGGAATGGGTTAGCCTGGCGCCGCAGTGGCGGCTGAACATCCCTGCGGAATCCGACTATTCCATGTATAATGTATTTGGTGTGCTGGTGATGTTCTACCTGTTCAAGGTGATCCTGGAAGGCAGCGGCGGCACGGGCAATTATATGATCCAGCGCTACTATGCCGCACGGAATGACCGCGAGGCGGGACTGCTGTCCCTGTTCTGGACCGGATTACTGTCTTTTCGCTGGCCTTTTATTGCGGCGCTGGCCGTCTGGGGCATTTCACTCGGGACCAGCATCTCCGATCCCGAAATGGTGCTTCCGGCGGTGGTTAC
>JAQVTR010000113.1 GCA_028699915.1 Fidelibacterota bacterium | reverse complement strand
CGGCTTCACTCCGGTCAGGATGACAGCGTTGATTGGTTCAATGTTCAAAGATCAATGTTCAAGGTTATTCCGCTGACCAAACTTCCGAAGTTCCTACCTTCCCAGCTTCCTCCATTATACATCGTCGTGCAATAGAGGAGATCCCTCGACTCGCCCTCCGGGTCTCGCTCGGGATGACAGCCTTGATGTTTTTATCATTCATCGTTTATCGTTCATCCGTCCTCCGCCAAGGCTTCGGCCGGCAGGCGTTCACGCCTACGCCTCTTTTTCAAAGGGCTACGGCGCGCAAGCATCGTTCATCGTTCAACCTTTATCGTTCATCGTTCATCATTCATCATTCATCGTTCATCATTAATGATCAATTATCAACTTTGGACTGATGCAGTATTGCCCCGCGCAGCTGTAGGGGAGGTCCAGACCGGCTTCGCCGAAGATCCTGCCGAAGGCGGCGCGGATGCAGGCTTCGCTGTTATTCTGTTCGCTGAGATGCGCGAGGATCAGCTGCTTCAGCCGGCCCTTCATGATCAGGTCCCGGGCAAATTCCGCGGACTGCTCATTGGACAAATGGCCGCGGTTGGAGCGGATGCGCTGTTTGACCTTCTCGGGGTAATTCGGATTCTGTTTCAGCAGCAGCAGGTCGTGGTTCGCCTCCAGGATCAGCGCATCCATTTTCATGGCCGCCGTATGCACCAGGGTGCTGACCTTGCCCAGATCGGTGATGATCCCCAGCTTGTTTTTGCCGTCGCTGATACTAAAGGAAACCGGGTCCGCCGTATCATGGCTCACGCTGAATGGATGTATGCTATAATCCTGATAATCAAATGATAAGCCCGTTTCAAATAAGCGAATATCGGGGATCTGGTCCAGCTGATAGAGCTCCCGAGCGGCATCGTAGCAAGACCTGTTTATATAAACGGGTGTGTCAAACTGCCGGGCAAAGACCCGTGCGCCGCGCAGGTGATCCACATGTTCGTGAGTAATAAAAACGGCGCTGATCTTCGTCGCATCCGTGCCGGCATCCTGCAGGCGCAGGCAGAGCTGTTTGGCCGAGAGTCCCGCATCGATCAGGATCGCGCTGCTTCCGCTGCGGATCAGATAACTGTTGCCTTTGCTGCCGCTGGCCAGGGGAATGACTTCCATCATTTTGCCGCTGCCCGGATAAAGCGTGAAAACAGTTGATCCCGCTGTTCACGCGGCAGGCGTTCGGGATGGAACTGCGTTCCCAGGATCCACTGCCTGCCCGTATATTCGATCGCTTCGACAATGCTGTCCGCGGACCAAGCCGTAATGCGGAAATCGGAATTCAGATAACCGGGTTCCACGCACTGATGATGCCAGGAATTGACCAGCAGGCTGTCGCCGTAAAGCGTATGCAGGCGCGAGCCGGGCTGGATATGGATTATGTGCTCTACGCCGCGGTGATCCGGTATATCGCGGATCAGTTTGCCACCGGTGGCAATATTCAGCAGCTGCTCCCCGGCGCAGACGCCCAGGATGGGTTTGCCGCTTTCCAGGGCAAGATGCATAAAGAGGGAATCGAAATGTCCGCGCTGCGGATCCATCAGTTCCATGCTGGGATGCATGGTCTTTCCGTACCAGCTTGGATCGTAATCCCGTCCGCCGATAAATACGATGCCGTCGAGCTCCGCGAGTTCCCGGCGTAACAGTTTCTCGTCTTCGCTGCAGGGGATCAGACGCAGGCGGCCGCCGTTCTCGCGAATGGCGTCGGCATAGGTCTTGTGAATACTGTAATGATTCTGCCAGTAGACCATGGTCACGCCAATGACGGGTTCCTTATCGGCGGAACAGGCGCTCAGCAGCACAAGCAGGAAAAGCAAGAAGATCCGGATTCTCATAGGCCCTCATAATTTTATCGAAAAATATAAAAAGTAATGCGATAATCACATGAATTTTTTTATTTTCGGACATGGAACAAACATTGTGCATACGCAATGGCCGCATCTACGGTCTGCAGGGGCTGCAGGAAGCCGATACGCTGCTGATCGAGCGCGGTGTGATCCGTTATGCGGGCAATGTCTCCGGATTGCAGAACCGGCTTTTGCAGAATATGGAGGTCATTGATGCCGGCGGACGCATCATTTTTCCGGGTTTTGCCGACACGCACATGCATCTGAGCGATTGGGCGCGACGGCAGGATTACCTGGAGCTTGGCACTTTTCGCTCCTTGAAATCCCTGCTGGCTTATCTGGGGGAGCAGGCCGAAAACCGGGAATGGCTGATCGGGGGTGGCTGGAATCAGAATGCCTGGGAGGAACGGCGTTTTCCCCATCGCAGAGATCTGAAGGGGCTTCCGCAGGGCTGCAAGGTCATCTTTTACAGCAAGGATCTGCATTCTGCCTGGGTCAACGATGCCGTGATCGATCTCTTTGACTTTAACGATGTTGTACGTATGCTGCAGAAAGGTTTTGTCCGCCGCGATGCCGAAGGGCATCTTGACGGACTCCTGCACGAAGAAGCCCTGGAAGTCCTGCTGGATCCCATTCTGCGCCGCAATCCCATTCCGATCTTTGAAAATCCGCAGCATTATTTTACTTCCTTCTACCGCTACGGGATCACCACCCTGCACAGTATGGAGCATCTGGAGCAATACCGGCGCTATCTGGAGCTTTACCAGCACGAGGGCGGACGCGGTCCGCGGCTGGGGATCTATGT
>JAQVTR010000112.1 GCA_028699915.1 Fidelibacterota bacterium | reverse complement strand
ATCCCACCCACATTGTCGCATTTCTTCAAATTGGCCATATCGTTTGAATTTTACAAACCGCCGCAGGAAATAAATACGTTCGAGATTCTTTTCGTAATCTCCATCGAGATTATATGAAAACCAAATATTGTTTTCAAGAACAAACTTTATGTTTTTTGAAGGAATGCTCCCAGATATTTCCTGAACGTATGTCCCACTTCTTGCAATAAACAGCCATTTGAGCATTTGTTGATAATACAAATGCAAAGATTCGTTCGATGAAAACCATCTGGAAAGAATGGTGAGTCCCAACACACCCAAATCAATAAACACCGAAAACATTCTCACGAAAGTATCGGCAGCAGCGGGTTTGATTCGGGTTTTAAGAGGTAAATTCAACCAAGTCGAACCCGGGAGTAATGCCGAGTGATTACTATCCCCGAACCCCGCCAAATTGTTTTTGGAGTAATCGAACAAGATTGTGCGAGTTTTGAAATCGAGTTCAAACTCGGCGTCTAACGATTTTGTTCCTGTATATTGTGTCATTCAATTATGAAAACCGGGTCTCCGTGGGCTGAACCTTTAGAAGCGGCTTTGTCTGCTTCTTCCATAGTCATCTGCATTTTGTCTGCTTCTTCGGTTGCATTTATTCGCTCTACCGTGTTGTGATAGTGCGCAACCCGCTCAAGGTGCGCAACACGTTCTTCTAAAGTCTTCTTGTCCATGTATATTGTTATGGTATATAACTTAAAAAAGGTTGTGTTAGAAATTCGTTTCCGCCATCCCGTAATCGGTTGAGGACGCGATGATAAAGTATGTCCTGATGAACACCGCAACTTCGAGGATGACCAGCAACCAGAACCACCATCCGAAAACCGGCTGAACCGCATGTGCCATCCCGATTGTTGTAGGGTTGGTAAACGCAAACGATCCCACGTAGACCGAGAGATAATCCATGATTGGTGATCCTGCGACCCAGAACACGATGATTGCCAGTGTGCTGACAATTAGGAACAGTGCGCCATTAAGCATTGCTTGGAACGATGCCATGATACACCTCCTTCAACCACTTGTATGCCACCCAATGCGCCCAGATGAACGCATATGCCGCTCCGGCAATTATCGCTCCGAAAAATATGATGAGCGACGCCGCAGCGACCATCACCACGAACAGTTGGAGATGTTGAACGATAACGTCAAGCATCCCCGCTTCCCTCCCGCTGCGAGTTGTTCAGGTAGTTCATACCGAGAGCCAGTAGAAGCAGGAACGCCATTGCTTTAAACGCTATGACAAGGTTAACGCCGGTATTCACGCTGTCCTGCGATGTCGGATAAGTGCCAACCATGCCGTTATGCGTGGCAACAAGATAATCCAGCGGCATCCCGAGAATCGCCGTGAACGCTCCGCAGATTACGACAAGAGTAACAAACGCAATGAGCGGACCGGCAGCGGCCAGCTCGGTATCATATCTCATTAGCGGAATATGGGTGGTAGGGGATAATAAAGGTTATTGGGGATTCTTCCTCATCGCCCGGCTTCTCATCCGGTGTTTCATCCCCCTTCTGTTCCGGGGGTGCGCCGGCGGCCCGAACGGTGTTGAATAAGTTTACCAGCGGATTGATAAGTCCTGGATAATCCCCGGCGGCCCTCCCGCGATTGATCGCGTGTTCGAGGGCGTCGAGCGTTCTCTGGCGTTCGATAATGTCTACAACTTCCTTTGCGGTAAATGTTTTTTCCTTTTCAGTCATTTCTTTTCCTCCTTCTTCTTCCTGAACTCTTCAACGATCTGCTGTGCGCCATCGTACATATCCATAACGCCGTTCAGCATGAACAGAACCCCGATAGAGAACCAGATGATCCCGAGCTGGATATTTAGGGGCATGGATACAAACATCCCCGTGTTGAACGTGTACATAAACCCTATGCAGGTCACGACAACACCGAGAAGCATGGTCAGATATTTCGCCTCGCGTGAAACGTCCATGTATATTATTAAGGTATATTACTTAAAAAAGGTTTGGTATCATTTTGGAAGCATCGCGGTGGAATACAGGAACGCGAAGATGATCATAATGATACTGAGTGCAACCGACCCACCGAGAATCCAAGCGCCGTAATTCTTTTTCTCTTCATTCTCGGGCGTCTCGTAATCAGATGATTCGTGAATCATCCAACCGCCAATAGCCGCAGGGTCTTCAAGGCGTGGCATGTATTGCTCCTGCGCTGTAAACGACACGTAGAAATACGAAGGAACGCGGATAACATCTTCCATCGGCATCGGCTCGTTGGGGTTCTCGTCGTGCCATATTTCGTTCATCTTGTTTATTGCGGCTTTGAGTTTCCCATTCTCCCGGTATTCCGCATATTTTGTGAAGTGATGGATCTGGTCGTTGGGATACAGTTTGTTCCACATCTCGGCGGCAATTTTGATACTCTCGTTATATATCGGGTTGTCCGCCCACCCGTGGATATCGCAGAGGATTGAAGTGTTAACCGATCCGAGTTGCCCCACGGATTCAAACGATGTCAACCGCCATTTCTCAATCTCTGATGGGTCTTCGTCTTCAAAAATCTGGTCGGCGTATTTAATGGGAACCAGTTTCATCCTCATGTTCTTTGATATCTTCAACGCCTGCGGGATGTTCCGGCGTAACGCATCCCAATACCCGGCAACCGGGGTGATCTGGTTCCAGACATA
>JAQVTR010000111.1 GCA_028699915.1 Fidelibacterota bacterium | reverse complement strand
CGTTCTTCAAAAGCCGTCCGTCGATCCGCTTGTCCAGCCAGCTGAAGCCCACGTCAATAACGGCGATAATGGCGATAAAACCGATCAGCATGGCGCCCACGTTCACCGCCAGTTTCAGTCCGTCTGTAATGCCGTTCGACAGAGCTCCCAGCACATTTTGGGCCCGTTCCATTTCCGGCATTTTAACCATGCCGGCGGTTTTGGATTTTTTGATTTCCGGGTAGATGATCTTGCCGATCACCAGAGCGGCCGGTGCCGACATCACGGAAGCGGCGACCAGGTGGCCGGCATCCACGCCCATGGCGATATAGCCGGCGAGAACACCGCCCGCGATGGTGGCAAAGCCGCCGACCATGACAGTCAGCAGCTCCGATTCGGTCATTTCATTCAAAAAAGGCTTGATCAGAAGCGGCGCTTCCGTCTGCCCGACAAAGATATTGGCGGAACAGGAAAGCGTTTCGGCGCCGCTGGTGCCCATGGTCCAGCTCATGAATTTCGCCATGGCCTCCACCACGCGCTGCATAATGCCGAAATGATACAGAATACTGATGAACCCGCCGAAAAAGATGATAGTGGGCAGCACCACAAAAGCAAAGAGATAACCAAAACCCGGCCAGGCGGGGCTGTTCGGAAAAAAGTATTCGGGTCGCGCCAGATTGCCGAACAAAAATTCGGCTCCATAGACGGACATATTCAGGAATTTCCCCACACCCTGGCTGAAAGCCTGAAAGATTTCCTGTCCGTAAACGCCGCGGGCAATGGGTGCCGTAAAAATACTGATAACCAAAAGTCCGTTCAGATAGGGTTTTATCAATTCGGATTTAAGCAGATATTTGTTCAGGAGCATGGCGGTGAGCAGAAGCAGGATCCACAAACCTGCGGAAAGCAGCTGCAGGATCAGATAGACCAGAAAAGCCGCTGCCGCGGAACCGAGAATAAGTCCGCCGATCCATAAAGTCTTGACCCAGGAACCGCGGATACGGTCGCGGAAAACGTAAACGATCAGCAGCAGGGCAAAGATCATCATTCCGATCCAGCTTACCGGGCTTTTCTGAAGAATGATCACGGCAAAAAGGAACTGCAAAAAAAGGCCCCAAAGCACGGTGCGCACATTGACCTTGTCTTTATGGTAAGAGAGCAGCCAGGCGATGAAGAGCAGTACCAACAAGCCCAATAAACTGATCAATTTCATACTCACCTCGGTTTTTATATTGTATATTCCGGCGCAAACGGAAATTAGCAAACAAGCGACGGATTTGAAAATGAAAAATCAATTAAGATGCCTCCTGCTCGGGCTTGCTGCCGCTACGGCCCTGCATGCGGGACTGCGTTACTCGGAACGGCTGTTCATTCCCTGGGGGAATGACGAAGCCGGACTCGCTTACCGGTCCTATGCCGGTCTGCAGACGGGTCCTTCCGCTTTTCAGGTGCTTGACGACCGCGTTCTGATCATCGATAATGAAAACGGAAAAATTAAAAGTTTTACGGAAAAAGGCCTGCTGGTTTCGGAGCCGCTGCCCTTTGCCGCAGCGCTGGACCTGTACAGCGAGGGCGAAGATCTGTATCTTGCCGCCCCCCAGGCGCTTTACCGCCGGGATGCGGACGGATGGACGGAATTCCACCGGGAACAGGATCCCCGAAAGGTGTTCATGGGCTTTTCCCGCCGCAACGGCGAGATGCATCTGCGTTATCCCAATGAATACCGCCCGGCTACTGCGGTAATCCGCAAAAATGCGGACCCCGCCCCGGTCCTGGAACGCCGGCTGCCGGATAAACTGCGCTTCAATACGGGGCGACGGAGCGTCGAACTACGTATCCCGGATATCGGATCTTTGGATTATCTGGGTGCGGCCCGGGGATATCATTTTATTTATGCGGAATCCATTGTACGGCACGCACCTGTCCTTGTGGACCGCTTTGTGCTAGTTATGGATGACGAAGGGACCCTGAAAGGCAGGATCACGCTGCCGCGCAATCAGTTCGTATACCTGTTCCGGGAATTTGATCTCGGCCCGGACGGCGCTTTGTACCACCTGCAGTCGGCGGAAGACGGTATGCATATCATCCGCTGGGAATATGATCCCGAAATGCCGGGTACGGAATTTGACTATCCCGGCGAATTTGCGGAAGTTCCGCATTTTAACGGACTGAGCGAGGCCGAGCCCGCCATTGCCAATCCGCCTTTAAGAAAAAATGCCGTATCCTCGGCCACGACGGTCACGCGGGCGGAAGCGCTGGAAATTGCCGATGCGCATGTGCGGCATGTCTGGACCGCTACAGCGGCCAATATCGGTGAGCGCGGCGTTGCCGTTTCAGCGCCCTGGGTGCAGGTCGGTGAAAATAACAGTATACCCTACAAATGGGGCGGCTGGAATACCATCGCGCAGTTCGATGCGGGGATCGCCGCCGGTAAACTGGCAGGCGATGTCAATACCAGTGACGTTGACTGGACCTATTCGGTGGGGAACGATTGTTCGGGTTATGTCAGCATATGCTGGAAAACGGCCCAGAAATACGGCACCGCAACCATCGGAAATGTCTCCTACCAGCTTTCAAGCATCAACGACCTGCTGCCGGGCGATGCCACCAATAAGTCAGGCAACCATATCCGGCTTTTTGTGGAGTGGACGGACGACGGCAAACTGATCCAGGCGGAGGCAACCAGCAGCGGAACGCCCGGC
>JAQVTR010000052.1 GCA_028699915.1 Fidelibacterota bacterium | reverse complement strand
ATGGATAATTGACAATGGATAATTGACAATGCCAATATGATGTATGTGTCAGGATACAGAGATTACAGTTTTGAGTCAATTAATTTGACCCAATTAATTTGGCTCAATTAATTTGGCTCAATTAATTTGACCCAATTTATTTGACCCAATGCATTCCTCCCTCCTTCCTTCGTTCCGCTTCGCCTTTGCGCTGCTGCAGAGCGCTATGGCTGGCAGGCAGCGACAAGCGTTCATCCTGCATTTATCGTTTATCTTTTCAAAATCCCTCAATTAATAATTTCCATTCGTCCGCTCTTTTAATTATCTTAAGCAGAATACGGTTAATCGCGAAAAAGGAGTTACAAAATATGTTAGCAAAAGGAAATATGCAGGCCCTGATGAAACAGGCCCAGCAAATGCAGAAACAAATGGAGGAGGCACAGCGGGAGCTGGAAGCCGCAGAAGTGGAAGGCAGTGCCGGCGGCGGAATGGTCACGGTACTGGTCAGCGGTAAAAAACTCCTGAAATCCATTAAGATCGAAGCCGAAGTACTCTCGGAAGAGCCGGAAATGCTGGAAGATCTTCTGCTGGCGGCGGTCAATCAGGCTATGCAGAAGGTGGACGAACTGACCCAGAGCAAGATGGGTTCCCTGACCGGCGGAATGAAAATCCCGGGATTTTAGAAAGGACGCATATGGCAGGTATACCGGAAGTCATCACGCGGGTGGAGACGCTCTTCTCCAAATTCCCGGGCATCGGCCGTAAGAGCGCAAGGCGCATTGCCTTTTATTTGATGGATAAGGAACGCGATGATGTCATCGCGATCGCCAAAGCGCTGGTCGATCTCAAGGACAAGATCACGCATTGTCCCGTCTGCAATCACATTACCGAACGGACGCCCTGTGATATCTGCAGCAATTCCAAACGTGACGACAGTATGCTCTGCATTGTCGAAGACAGTATGGATGTGATCGCGCTTGAGAAGTCGGTGTCTTTCCGCGGGAAATACCACGTTCTTGGAGGCTTGATCTCACCCCTGGACGGGGTGGGACCGGACGATCTGGCCATCGACAGCCTGTTCCGGCGCCTGGATCAGGTAAAGGAGGTTATCATCGCGATCAATCCTTCCGTGGAAGGGGATACCACCACTTTTTATATTTCAAGACTGCTGAAGAATTATCCGCTCAAGATTACCCGCCTGGCGCGCGGGATCCCGGTCGGCGGCGATCTGGAATACACCGACGAAGCAACGCTGGCACGGGCGCTGGAAGGACGCCTGGAGATTCCGAATGAATAAGCGCATTTTGAATTTTCCCAATATATTGACCTTTTTCCGCATAATTTTATCCGTATTACTGTATTTTTTCTATCTGCGTAGCTGCGGTAACGCTGCCTGTTTTTCTCCGCTCTTTATCTTTGTTTTTTATGTCGCAATTGCGCTGACGGACCTTTTCGACGGTTTCCTGGCCCGGAAACTGCACCAGGAAACGGAACTGGGCGAAGAACTCGACCCTCTGGCCGATAAGGTTCTGGTCTTTTTAATGCTCTTCGCCTTTTTCCGTATCGGCATCCTGCCGCTCTGGGTGATCCTCCCTGTTTTTCTGCGTGATATTTTCGTCAATTATCTGCGCAAGCGATCCCGGATCCTGAACATCCGTTTTCAGACAAGCAAACCCGCAAAGGCCAAAACCGCCGTGCAGATGATATTTATCGGTCTTGTGCTCTTTGTTCCGGTCCTGCTTTCCGCAAAGATACCGCCGCGGCTTTACGACATCCTTTACGATTATATCAGCGGTCCGGGCGTGCGCGTCACGATGATCGCGATCATGCTGTTTACGGTTTATACCGGTATCGACTATTATCTGAAATTCCAAAGATCGCTTCATGAACACGAATAAAACATCCTGGCTGTCGATGGGTCTGGCCTCCGGACTGGGTCTGGGATTCTTTCCCTGGATGCCGGGGACACTTGCATCCCTGTTTTGTGCGGCCGCGGCTTATTTTTTTGCACGCAGTACGGCGATCCCGCTAATCCTCGATATCGGTATACTGCTCGTCCTTGTCCTGCTCGGATTGCTCTGCGCACGGCACCTTGTCCGGGAACGGGGTATCAAAGATCCCGTATGGTTCGTTCTGGATGAGATCAGCGGCATGTGGCTGGCCCTGCTGGGTCTGCCCAAAAACAATATTCCGGTGCTGCTTACCGCTTTTGTGCTGTTTCGGATCTTTGATATCTTCAAGCCCTGGATCATACGTCGTGTGGATGAGATGGAAAATGCCGGGAGCATCATCCTGGACGACCTGCTGGCCGCCGTGCCCGCATGGGTCGGGGCCTTTCTGCTGAGCGTGCTGCTATGAGAACCTTTGCTGCAGAGATCGTGAACATCGGGGACGAATTGCTGGCCGGCCATACCCTGAACAGCAATGCTTACTATATAAGCGCGGAACTTAAGGCCATCGGTATTCCAGTGCTCCGGCACAGCGTGATCCCCGATGAGCGCGCTGCCATTGTGCATACCTTGGATCATTTGCTGGAAAACACGACCCACGTTTTTATCACCGGCGGACTGGGCCCGACGGGAGACGACCGCACGAAAGCCGCATTAACCGATTATTTTGGCGGGAAGCTGCTCTTTATTCCGGAGATCTATGCGGAGATCGAAGCCCGTTTCCGGGCGCGCGGACGCACACCCTCTCCGGGTAACCGTGAACAGGCCTACGAGCCTGACAATGCAGTTCTGATCCCCAACCGTCTCGGAACCGCCAGGGGACTGCTGTTCCGGCGCGGAGAACGCAGCTATTACGTAATGCCGGGCGTTCCTTATGAAATGGAAGCGATGCTGCAGGAAAATATTTTGCCGATGCTGGGCAAAGAGACCGGTGTGATCGACGCGGAATTTCAGATCAATACCTTCGGGATCCCCGAATCGGAACTCTCCGACCGTATCAATGCGCATTTTCCCGGGATCGAGGAAGCAATTGTGCTGGGTTACTATCCTTCCGTGAACGGCATCACCTTGCGCCTGCGTGGCAGGGAATATTCCCGGGTAAAAGCCTATCGCGACGGTATTCTTGCGCTTTTCCCGGATGTGGTCTACTCCACGGAGGGTGAGCCTGTGGCCGCACTGTTGATACGGCTTTGTCATGAAAAAATGTTGCAGATGGTAACAGCCGAATCCTGCAGCGGCGGACTGATCGCGGATATGATCACGGACATCCCCGGTGCCAGCGAGGTCTTTAATCGGGGTTTCATTGCGTATAGCAATGCCGCCAAAACAGAGTTGCTGGGTGTGCCGGAAGCACTTTTAAGGGAAAACGGTGCCGTCAGCGAAGCCTGTGTCCGTGCAATGGCGGAAGGCGCTCTCAAAGCTTCAGCCGCCGGAGTTGCTATCGCCGTAAGCGGGATCGCCGGACCCTCCGGCGGCAGTCCCGAAAAACCGGTCGGCACGGTCTGGATCGCGGTTAATTATCAAGGAAAGACCTTCACGGAAAAGATCAGCTTTGATCGCGGACGCAGGAACAATAAGCTTTATGCAGCCAATGCAGCACTGCATTTCTGCCGGAAACTGCTTTTATCCGGAAACAACCAAGATCAAAAGGAATAATATGGATTTTAAACGCACCTTTATCGGTATTCCTCTGCCCGAAGTTCTCAGGGATCGCCTGGATGCAATCCGCAGGGAATTGATGCCAATATCTAAAGGCCTTGTCTGGGTACGTCCGGAGCTGATGCATATTACCATTAAATTTTTGGGAGAGACGCCGGAACGCATGATGGACAGCGTGCGCGAAGTGTTTTTAAGCAGTACCCGCAATTTCCGCTCCCTGAAACTGAAATTGCATGAAACCGGTTATTTTCCCCTTGTCGGCGAACCGCGGGTGCTTTGGGCCGGCTTGCAGAACATTCCGGGTGAATTTTACCGTTTATCCGATGAACTGAATACCGCTTATGTGTCGCTGGGTTTTGATGACAGCGGAAAGCGTTTTTCTCCGCATATCACCTTGGCGCGCATCAAACATAAACCCGATCCGCAACTCGTCAGCCGCTTTCTGGAACAGGATATTCAGGCCGAAGAATTTTTTGCCGACCGTATTATTTGGTATGAAAGCGTTCATAAAAACGGTAAATTAACCTATCTTCCGCTGGAAGAAAGTAAACTGCTAGTATGAACTAAGCAATTAAGGAGGGAATAATGCTGGATCAAAAGAAATCCATATGGTCCTGGGCAATGTACGATTGGGCGAACTCCGCGTTTGCCACAACGGTCATGGCAGGTTTTTTTCCCATATTTTTTTCACAGTACTGGAGTGCCAATGTCGCCAATGTGGATACTACTGCGCGTCTGGGTTTTTCCAATTCCATCGCCTCGCTGATCGTAGCCCTGCTGGCGCCCTTTCTGGGTGCCATCGCTGATAAGGGAACGGCCAAGAAAAAGTTCCTTTTGACCTTTGCATTTCTGGGCATTCTGATGACCGGAGCCTTGTTCATGGTCAAACAGGGACAATGGCAGATCGCCGCGCTGATGTATATTCTAGGCACGGTTGGTTTTTCCGGGGCCAATATTTTTTACGATTCTCTGCTGCCTGGCGTAGCTTCCGAAAAGAAGATCGATTTTGTCTCCTCCCTGGGATTCGCAATGGGGTATATCGGCGGCGGATTGCTTTTTCTTGTCAACGTGATTATGTACCTGAAACCCGAACTTTTCGGCATTCCCGACGGCAGTACCGCCATCCGCATTGCCTTTTTGAGTGTGGCGCTGTGGTGGGCCGTATTTTCCATTCCGATCATTCTCTGGGTAAAGGAGCCTCAATACGGACTGAAAAAACCGGGGATATTCAAAGCGGTCAAAGCAGGCTGGATGCAGCTGATAGAGACCTTTAAAGAGATCCGCCACCTCAAGGTTGTAGGGATGTTCCTGCTGGCCTACTGGTTCTATATTGACGGTGTGGATACCATTATTCGCATGGCGCTGTCTATTGGTACGGCCCTGGGGTTCCCGGCATCTGCGCTGATTGTGGCGCTGTTGATCACGCAGTTTGTCGCCTTTTTCGGTTCACTGCTGTACGGACAGCTGGCAAAAAAGATCGGGGCAAAGCGCTCCCTTTTTGTCGGTATCATTGCCTATTCCCTTATTACCATGATCGGCTTTTTTATGAGCCAGGTCTGGCATTTTTATGCGCTTGCCGTTGCGATCGGACTTTTCCAGGGCGGCATCCAGGCGATCAGCCGCAGTTTTTATTCCCGTATTATTCCGGTCAATAAATCAGCAGAATTTTACGGTTTTTTCAATTTGCTCGGAAAATTCGCCGCAGTGATCGGTCCCAGTCTGATGGCCGTGGTCGGGTTGCTGACCCGCAATGCCGGTGATGTGCAGATTGGAAACCTGCATCTCGAGAATATGGGGATCCGTCTCAGCGTCCTGTCGGTTCTGCTGCTCTTTATCATCGGTGGATTGCTTTTGCGCAAGGTTGATGTTAATGAGGGCAAAAAGAACGTTCAATACCTGAAATAAGTGCAAGGGATCGGGGAGAGGGGCCTTCAAAGCGCAGCCTCTCCGTCCGCGCTGACAAATGCAGGGTGTTTTCCGCTATTCCCGCTCCCTGGCAGAAGCCTTTGGACAGCGCGAATATTTATCATGAGCAAGCGCCTTTTCGGCTTCTGAAATATTGCGGCCGGCGCTGGAAACGATTTCATAAAAATTGGTTGTAAACGAATTGTGAATTGGGTATTATTGCGACTGTCAAGAGCCCCTGTAGCTCAGACGGATAGAGTGCGGGTTTCCTAAACCTGAGGTCGCCCGTTCGAATCGGGCCAGGGGTACAAGGAAGAAAGCGTACACAAACGAAAGGTTGAATATGGCGGAAAAACATTTGACAAAGAAGGAATTAAAAGAAGATCCTTTTTTTGAGGAAGTAGCCCATGTACTCACATTTTTTCAGAAGAATCAACGTACGATCCTGATCCTCGCCATCGTTCTGGCGATCCTGATAAGCGGTTTTTTTATCGGTCGCTCGCTTGTCCGGCAGAATGAACGGGCGGCTTCGGGATATTTCGGCATTGCCATGGATGCGTATAAAAAACAGGATTTCCTGAATGCCGAGGACCAGTTCCTGCTGCTTGCAGAAAGCTATAAGAACACGCAATGGGGTAAACGCGCCTACTATTACCTTGCGCTTATCGCAAGGACCAATAGCGGATCACAGGCGGAAGGCCTGGATTATATGGAAAGCTTTGTCGCATTTAAGCTGAAAGACCCCATGATGATGATGAGTGCACATCAGTACATCGGCAGTATTTACGAAAGCCAAAACGATTTTCTGTCGGCTGCCGGGCATTATTTTGAAGCATTAAAGTTTGCCCTGGCCAAAACGGATAAGGTAGACTTGGGTATCCGTGCCGCAAACGCTTACCGGAACGGCGCTGACACCGCAGGCGTGCAGGCCGTAGTGACCTATCTGGAAGGCCTGGATCTAAATGAGGGCGAAAAGAACCGTCTTGCGCTTTTCAAATAACCAACTGAAACAATTTGAATTTTGACCATTTATGTCGCTTGACATAAGGATTGGCGACAGGCGAGCAGCGGTCCTTTCGGGGTTCCCTGAGGATCGGAAATGTTCACCCGTGAACCTGAATTTTGAATCTTGAATCTTGAATTTTGAATCTTGAATCTCAATCCCTGCGTTATGCCCCGCTACGCATCGCGGCTTTGACCGGCAGATCACGCCCGGGGTACATGCGAGAAGGTGTTCTGATTTATCGGGTATTTCTATAAAAAAACATTGCAGAACCGTTCGTGAATAACTATATTAGGCGCGAAAGTGGGTAAATTCCCACTTTTCGTTTATGAGGACAGTGAAAACATGGATGATATGCGTGAACATATCAGCGCTATCGTGGAACGCGAAGGCGCCATCGTTGAAGAAATTCGCATCCCCGAAAAGGGCGGTACCCTCCGGGTTGTCTGCGATACGGAAAAAGGGATCAATTCCGAAGATATCGTCCGTATCAGCAAAAAGATCCTGAACGATCCGGATTACGATACGCGTTATGCCGAGCATTACGACCTGGAAGTCTCTTCCCCCGGCATTGATGCACGCCTGACCCTGCCCCGGCATTTCCGCAAGAACCGGAACCGCGACATCGATCTTTATCACAGCCTTGACGGTGTCAAGTGCCCTCTGCAGGCAAAGATCCTGGATACAGAAGCGGATGCCTTGCTGCTGGATGTTCGCAAATCGCGGAAAGAAACGGAAACTTTACGTATCCCTTTTGAAAAGATCGGGTACGCGGTAATAAAACTGAAATGGTAAATTAGGAGATAAACAAATTGGACAGCAAAAATCTCATTGACGCGTTTGCCAGCCTGGCGAAAGAAAAAGGGATTCCCCGCCCGGAAGTCGGCGAGATCATTCGTAAGGTATTTGACACCATTATCAAGAAAAAATACGGTGAGGTGGACAATTTTGACGTGATCGTCAATCCCGACAAGGGGGAGATTGAGATCTATCAGGAACTGACCGTGGTGGCGGATGAGGAACTGGACGACGAGGTTGTCGAGATCCCGCTGAGCGAAGCCAAAAAACTCCCGGACGTTGAAGATCCCGAGGTCGGCGAAGTCGTTGTTAAGGTCATTGATCCCGAAATCTTCGGCCGCCGGATGATCTCCGCCGCAAAACAGGTCCTCGGACAGAAGATCCGCGAAGTCGAACGCGATCAGGTCATGGAAGAGTACCAGGGACGCATTGGCGAGATCGTTGTCGGCAATATCCATCAAATCCGGCGCAACGATGCGGTTTATGTCAATATGGACAAAACCGAGCTTAAAATGCCCCGGAACGAACAGATCCCCACGGAGCACTACTATCGCGGCGATACCATCAAGGCAATCATCAAGGAGGTGTGCAAAACCACCCGCGGCCCCGAGATCATTATTACCCGTGCGGACGATTCCTTTCTGCGCCGGCTCTTTGAGCTGGAAGTACCCGAAATCTTTGACGGTATTGTCGAGATCCGTTCAATCGCACGTGTCCCGGGCAAGCGCAGCAAGATCATCGTTGAGTCGAATGATAAGCGCATTGACGCGGTTGGTGCCTGTGTAGGGATTAAAGGCAGCCGCATCAAGGCAATTGTCAAAGAACTGAGCGGTGAGAATATCGATATCATCAATTACAGCCAGGAATCCGAACTGCTGATCTCCCGCGCGCTTTCGCCCGCGAAACCCCTGTTCCTGGAAATTGACGAGGAACGTCGCACGGTGCTGGCCGTTTTCAATGATGACGAGATCGCAACCGCGATCGGATCCAGCGGCATCAATATCAACCTTGCTGGCCGGGTAACCGGTTATGAGATCGACGCGATACGCCAGTCGGAATACAATCGCTTTGAAGGCGACGATATCTACATTGAGGACATTGAAGGAATTACATCCGCCCAGATCCACGCGCTTGGAGATGCCGATATTGAAACAGCCGCGGACTTCCTGAATGCCGACCCCGGCACTTTACTTCAGATCAAGGGTTTCGGTGAAAAAACCTACGAGAAGATCGAAAAACTGATCACGGACGCAGTTGAGAACAAACGGAACCGGGATCAGGAACTGGATATTGACCACAATCCGGAAGATAAGAGCCCAACCGAGCCCGGTGACGGAGAGGCATAAACCAAACTGGAGAATCTATGGCAGCTTCTGCTGACAAACCGCTGAAAATATTTCAACTTGCAAAACAGCTGAACACCTCACACAGGGATATCATTGAATTTCTGAAAGGCAAAGGTATTGAAGCGTCGCTGAATACCACCATGGACCCTGAATCCCTGAAGCTGGTAAACGAGCATTTTGCGGAAGACAAGGAGAAAGCGGGACATTTAATTGCGGGCCGGGAACAGAAGCGCATTGAAGAAGAGGAACGCCGCCTTTCCCGCGAGAAGGAAAAAGAGAAAGAGGAAAAAGCGCGGGAGCTTGTTCAGAATAGAATTTTAAACTCTTTGAAAAATGAACCCAAAGCTCCGGAAGAAAAGCTTTCCCCAGCGGATAAAACAGCTGCCAAAAGCAGCGATAAACCCTCCGTTGTTGAGAAAAAGACACTCGAAAAGGAAAAGCAAGTCAAACTGAAAGCCGAGGAAGAAACCCGCAGGCTCAAAGAAGAACAGGAAGCGCGGAAGAAGGAAGAAGCAAAGGCAAAAAAGGTTCTGGAAGGGGAGTCCGGGACCAGGGGTAAAACGGAAGCAAAGCCTGATGACAGCAAGAAAAAGAAAAAAGGCAAAGCCGAAGACGAACAGTTTGAGAATAAGCTCGAAAAGCTGAAACAACGGCATAAACATGCCACCAAACGCATTCAGGTTTCCGAAATGGAATCCCGTCTTGAGCGTTTCCGGCAGTCAAAGAATATTGAAGATCTTGAAACCGGCACTCCTGCCGTTGCAAAACGCCGGCAGAGAAAGAAAAAGGTAGTCGACCAGGCGGAAGTCAACAAGTCCATCCGCGCTACGCTGGCTTCCATGGAAGACAAACCCAAAAAGAAAAGATACAAATCCCGTCAAAGCGAACAGGAAGAAGAATTCCAGCAGGGCAACATCCTGGAGGTTACGGAATTCATCAGCGTGGACGAGCTTTCCAAACGTCTGAACGTTTCCGCGGTGGACATTATTGCCCAGTGCATGGGCATAGGACTGATGGTGACGATCAACCAGCGTCTTGAGTGGGATACCATTGAGCTTCTGGCTGCCGAATACGGTTACGAGGCGCGGAAGATCAAAGAATATACCGAAGAGGTCATTGAAGAGGAAGAACTGGACGACGGCGAAGCCATAGAACGTTCGCCGATCGTGACGGTTATGGGACATGTGGACCACGGAAAGACCTCCATTCTGGATTATATACGCAAATCCAGTGTGGTTTCGGGGGAATCCGGGGGAATTACCCAGCATATCGGAGCATACAGTGTCAGCACCGCTTCCGGCAAACGCATTACCTTTCTGGATACGCCCGGGCATGAGGCCTTTACAGCCATGCGCGCCCGCGGTGCCCAGGTAACGGATATTGTCGTGATCGTGGTTGCCGCCGACGACGGCGTAATGCCGCAAACCCAGGAAGCCATTAACCACGCTCACGCTGCCGGCGTCCCCATTATCATTGCTATCAATAAGATGGATAAACCCGAAGCCGATCCCGATCGCGTGATCCGTGAACTGTCCGAAAAGAACGTACTGGTCGAAGCTTGGGGCGGTAAGGTGCAATCGGTAAAACTTTCTGCAAAGACCGGACAGAATATGGAAGCCCTGCTGGACGCCATCCTGATGGAAGCCGAGTTAAAGGAACTGAAAGCCGTTCCCGAGGGCAATGCCCGCGGGGTTGTAATTGAATCCCAGCTGGATAAAGGACTCGGCGCCATTGCAACGGTCCTGATCAATCAGGGTACCCTGCACGTCGGCGATGCCTTTATCTGCGGCCGCAATGCCGGAAAGGTCCGCGCCATGATGAACGAATTCGGCGAACGGCTCAAGCTGGCAAAGCCTTCGGATCCGGTTCAGATCCAGGGTTTTGACAACGTTCCGCAGGCCGGGGACCATTTTATCGTTATGGATGAGGAAAAAGACGCACGCCGCATTGCTGCGGAACGCCAGAAGATTCATCGCGAACAGGAATTCCGCGCACAATCTCTTCAAACGCTGGATGAGATCGGCCGGCAGATCGCCGAAGGCCGCACCCGTGAACTGGCACTGGTAATCAAAGGCGACGTGGACGGTTCCATCGAGGCCCTTGCGGACTCTTTTATGAAATTATCGACAAAGGAGGTCGCCGTCAATGTGATCCATCGCGGTATCGGAATGATCAATGAAGGGGACATCAACCTGGCATCCGCTTCCCGGGCGGTGATCGTGGGTTTCCACGTCAATGCGACCGGAAAAGCGCTGGAACTTGCACGGGAACGCAATGTGGAGATCCGGAATTATACCGTGATCTATGATGCGGTAGAGGACGTCCGTCTTGCACTGGAAGGTCTGCTGGAACCCGAAAAAGTACGGGAAATCCTCGGCACTGCCGAGGTGCG
>JAQVTR010000051.1 GCA_028699915.1 Fidelibacterota bacterium | reverse complement strand
ATTTTCTGCACATGCAGATCCTCATTGATATTGATGCGTACAAAACAGATGCCATATTCTCCTTTCTTTTCTTTGCCGCCCAAAGAAAAGAAACAAAAGAAAGGCCCCCGCTCCCGCATTTTTCCTGAAAATCCGCTTCGCCCGCTAAAATGCCGGATGCTCCGCTGCGCTCCCGCTTCGATATTTTTTTACGCGTTCCCGGCGAATTTTCTGAGCGGAAAAATCGCGGATGCGGGATCGAATATGAGGCATCTTCCAAATAACTCATCACTCATAACTCATCACTATTTTATGACCGTCCAGCGCTCGTCGATCTGCGCTTTGGCGCCGACATTGACGATATAATCGCGCAGGGCCTCGCGCATCAGGATACCGGTATTGTTGCGGTAGCGCGTGTCGATCTCCGTCAGCAGGTCGTAGCCGGAATTGCCTTCGGCCAGGTAATCCGAGACCGCCAGCTTGTAAACGGCATCGGGGTCGTAATCCTTGCCGCCGATCTTTTTGATCGTGACGCGGTTGCCGTCGGGTCTGGTCTTGTCTACAATGATCTCGGAGCCGCCGGAGACCAGCATGCCGCGGGAATTCCCCTTGACGCGGTCCTCGATCAGCGCATGGATCTGCGCGCCCCTCATCTGGAATACGGTGATCTGATTGCCGAAAGGTTCAAAGCGGAAGAGGTCCTCGTAGGTCAGCGGACCGGCTTCCAGGTCCGAACGCAGACCGCCGAAATTGCTGAAGGCGATATCCGCATTCACCGCCCGGGCAAGGGCATCCATAAAGAGATTGCCCACTCCGGACTGTCCCTCGTTGGCGCGGCGCAGCGGCGCGGGCAAGACGGTCAGGACCTCGTCAAAACCGGCTTCGGCCACGGCACGGTAGGCCTCGATCAGCGAATCCACCGCCGTGTCGATCCAGAATTCATCCTCCAGCAGCGTAATAATGGCCGAGCCGTCCACGGCAAAATCGTAGCCGGCCAGGGTCTTTGTGGCTTTGTGAATATAAAAATTGACCTGTCCCACGTTGGTGCCGTTGGCATAGTTCTGGAAGATCAGGGTGTGATTGACCGGATCCTCGTAGGGTTCGTTAAAACCCTTGTGTACGTGGCCCGTGTACATGATGTCGATATCGGGGACCGAGACGGCGATCTCCATGCCCTCGACGCCGATCTTGTTCGGGTCCGGCCAGACGCCTTTTTTCAGTTTTTCATGCAGCTCCGCGGCTGCCTGTTCGCGCTCGTAGGGCGTCCAGGTATGCGTGGAGGCGATAATAATGTCCGCGCCCGCTTCCTTCATGCGCGGCACCCATTCTCGGGCGGTCAGGATCTCGGGACGGAAGGTAAGTCCCTTCACGTGCTCGGGAAAGCTCATGGAGGGCGTAACGGAGGTGGCAATGCCCAGGATGCCGATCTTAATTCCGGCGATCTCCTTGATGACGTAGGGCTCCAGAAATTCCGCCACAGCGCCGCTTTCAGTCACGATATTGGCGCCCAGGAAGGGGAAATCCGCTTCATCGGCGCGGGTGCGCAGCTCCGTAAGTCCCTTGTCGAAATCGTGATTGCCCATGACCATGGCGTCATAGCCGACCCTGTTCATCATGGCGACGACGGCCTTGCCGGCGGTGGTACTGCCCACGGGCGTTCCGGAGAAAAAATCGCCCTGATCGATGACCAGGACGCCAAAGTCTTCTTTTTCGGCTTTCTGGCGCAGCTGTTTCACGTAGTGCGCCAGCGCCGGAGCGGAACCGATCTGCGGCGGGAACTGCGGATTCATAAAGGTGGCTTCCGTGCGGGTAATGCCGCCGTGCACGTCGTTGGTAAAGATCACCGTGATGCGCTGGAATTCCTCCGCCGGAAAATCCGCGGCGAAGGCCGTTGCGGCCAGCAGCAATAGAATACATATTTTGTTGAGGATCTTCTGCATAAGCGTCCTTTGTTGGTTCAAAGTTCAAGGTTCAAAGTTCAAGGTTCAAAGTTCAAGGTTCAAGGTTCAAACAGGATTGTCATCCTGAGCGGAGTGAAGTAGCCGAAGGCGGATGAACGCAGTCGAAGGATCCCTTCTCTCACGCCGGGATGTTTAATCAATGATCAGAGCGTGTGTCGCAACAGAAGAGATCCTTCGACTCCGCCCGCCTTTGGCGGTCTTCGCTCAGGATGACAGCATTGGTTGGTTTAACGCTCAAAATTCAATGTTCAAAGATCAATGTTCAAAGTTTCCGCTGACCAATCTTCCTAACTTCCTAACTTCCTAACTTCCTAACTTCCTAACTTCTCAACTTCCTTTCAAATAACTCATAACGCATCACCCTTAAAAAGCATAGGATATGGAAATATTCGCACGCACGCTGCTTTCCTTCACCTTATCCCGCGATGCGCGCACCTCGCCTTCCACGGGGAAGAGGTCGTCGTAATAATAGAGGTTCTGGTACAGGGCCAGGCCCACATCCACGCGCAGGTTCTCGCGGACCATGCCGCTGCCCGCGTGAATGCTGCTGCGGTTCAGCTGGTTGCCCATGGGATTCTTTTCGTAGACAAATCCGAAGCGGAAGGGCATGCCGGTAAAGAAGATGTGTTCCACGCCGGCGCGCAGAGCCCAGGCCATCTTGTAATCGGGCGCAAAGAGCGCGACCAGGGAATCGGCGGAATCAAAATAGCCCGCGGCATATTTGCGCCAGTCCGTCAGATCGAACTGGGCGTAGAGGGTGGTCTTAAGCTCATTGGCGGGGATATAGCGCAGGGACAGCGAGTAGGTGTTCGGGCGCTCGATCAGCAGCTCGTAGCTGGAATCGGATTGCGCGGTATAGGCGGGCAGAAGCAGGGAGGAGTCCATGCCGGCCGTGATCTGCGCCCCTTCGGCGGTATAGGCGCCCTGCATTTCCATGCTCAGCGCCAGCTGAAGGCGTTTTGTTACATTCGCGCGGATGCCCAGATTGATGCTACTGCCGCCGGCATTCGTCAGCGCGGCCGGGAAATAGGTGGTGTCGCGGGAGGCCAGCTTGCGCTCGTTGGGCAGGATGGGGATCACGCCGAAGCCTTCTTCGATGTTCGCTCCCCAGTAGCGGGAGTAGGCGTAGCCCACGGCAAAGCGCTTGCCGATATCATGCGCCAGCGCGATATTCACGCCGTGCAGCAGACCGCCGAAATGCACCTTATGGAAGCCGGCCAGGGGATCGCGGTTATAGGCGCCGGAACCCAGGTCCGAGCGGATCTCTTCCTGATAGTCGTAGTTCAGGTTCTCAAAGGTATACCAGCCTCCGGAGGCGGAAAAGCCTTTCTGGGAGTAATACAGCGCCAGGTCGCCTTCCCATTTCTGGTAGCGGCTGGAGACGTAATCGTTCTCGGCGATAAAATCCCCGAAACTGTCCTGCACCGGGAAGGAGCGCCGTTCCGTAAAGGCGGCCATGTTCATATTGGCGTAGACGCCCAGGGCATCGGCGGACTGGTACAGCATGGCGGGATTGTGCAGTCCGGCCAGGGGATGCATTTCCAGGGCCTGCACCGTGCCGCCCAGGGCCAGGCTGCGGCCGCTGTGTTTGGGCGTCCGTTCCAGTCCCATATACTGAAAATAGGACTGTGCGTGTACTGCGCTGGCGCCGAGCGCCAGGAGGATCAGAGCTGCTGTGCATGATTTGCGTATCATAAAAAATTCCTTATATCAACAAACATTAAAAGCGGTAATCGATCTGCAGACGGAAATCGTTCGTGCTGAGCCGGTAATTGGGATTGACCAGGAGCAGGGTGCCGCCGTCGTCCAGCTGAATGTAGCTTTCCACGATATTGTTCTGGTCCAGGCGGGTATCCACGGTGTACTTGAAGCGCAGGGACATATTGTCCGTGACGCGGGTGTACAGCGTGATCCAGCCGCGGAAGGCGTCCAGCGGAGAATCGGTGACCCGGAAATCGGTATCCTCAAAGTTCCAGATAAAGCCGTTGTAGATCATAGCCGAGGCGATGATCTTGAAACGGTCGTTGAAATTGTGCGTAAAGCCCGCCCGTATCCCGCGGGAAGGGGAACCGGCATTGCCCACCATGGAAGCGCCGCCGGAAGTCGTGTAAACCAGGCGCGCCCGGGGCGAGAATTCCGTGTAGCCGTAGATCAGGTCGAAGAAAATGCGGTCGAAGCGCGAAAGGTAGAACTCGTTGGTCAGAATGGTCTCGTAGGAGCGGTACACGTTGGAGGTAAAGAAATTGTCCAGGTAGCGGCCCTGCCATTTCTGGCGGAAGCGCACGCGGTAGTTGAAGACCGGCCGGTATTCCATGCGGGCCACCAGGCGGTTGTATTTGGCGCGGTCGGCCATGCGTTCCCAGAAATCGTGCTCGACGTTGAGGATCAGTGCGCGGGAAAGCTGGTAGCGGGTCGAATAATAGAAGCCCTTTTCCGCCTGCGGCTGTGAGGCGCCGGAATAGAGGAAGCCGTATATATCGTCGTGTAAGTAATAAATGTCCTCAAAGATAGTGGTCTTGTAGCGCGCGTAGTTCGAGAAGGAGCGCTGATAGGGGTTGTCGAAAGCCAGGTCGTAGTGGCGGTACAGGGCCAGGAAATTGAAATTCTCGAATTCCCAGTACATATTGACCGTAAAGGCGATGGGATCGTCCTTGAAGTTCAGTACCTTGCCATCGCGGTCCATCACGCCGATCTCGCCCTGGAAGACCACGTTCTTCAGCGAGACCGAGAAATCGCTGCCGATCACACGGCGGTAGGCTTTGGCTTTTTTCCAGAGTGCGGAGCCGGCATAGGACTCGTAGATCGCCGCGATCTCGGCATCCGCCGAATTGCCGATCTGCTGCAGGTACTTGTTCATATCGGAGATCACGACCTCCGGTTGGAAATCCAGTTCGCGGTCGTAAAGGCTCTCGTAAAAGGTGACGCCCAGCTGGAACTGCGGCAGCGGCTGAATGCGGATATTGCTGCCGTAGAGCAGTTCGTGCACGTTATTCGTCAGTCCCAGCGCCACCGTGCCGCTGAAACCGTTCTCCACGCGGGGCTCCATGCGGATAAAGGCCGAAAAGGAGCTGTCCGGGTTCAGGATGGCGTCGCGGGTGTTGTAGCCCAGGAAGGGCGTCAGGTACAGCCATTTGTACTGGTATTCGCCGCTAATGCCGGTCTGCGAGTAGGCGCGGGCCCGGGAAGCGTCGCCGCTGATGCCCGTGAGCCGTTTGCGCCAGCCGTAGCCGGATTTGCGCGGTGCAAAATAATCCACGGTTTCCATCACCACGCCCTGTCCGAACGAGGCGATATAGTCGCCGGCGATGATCTTGTTGATGCGGCCCAGCTTGCCCAGCGAGATATCGTTGATGGCGGCGTAGCCCTTGATGCGCGGGACTGCCGTGGTATCGAAGACGGGCGTCATTTCGCCCAGCGACTGCGTGTAAGCCAGGCCAAAATTAAGCTTCTGGCCGTAGCTCAGGTAAAATTTGTAATACTGGTCCAGCGGATACTTGTTGTAGACGATCTCGTCCATCAGTCCGCCCTCATCGTCCGGCGAGATCTGGCCGGCAAAGTCCTTGATCGTGGCCGTCAGGTAGCCGCGCCAGACCCGGGTGCTGTCATGGGTATAGCGCACGTAGTCGGAGATATTCCGGTAGCCGTAATAGCTGATGCCCTCGATGCCGCGCAGGTCGCGGGCGGAATTGACGGTATTGCCGTCCGCCCGGAATTTCATGACCGCCGCGGCGTCGATGGGGGAAACGGCCGGCAGGTTCAGCAGATCGTAATAATCCATCTGATTGACGTCTTTGGGATTGGTAAAGAGGTCGATCCAGCTTTCCACCAGGCCTTCGGAGGAGCCTTCGTCGTTCATCATGCTTTCAAGACGGTAGTAGCGGTCCTCGATCTTGGCCGCCGTTTCGTCGTATTCCCGTTTCGGGAAGACGGACACCGCGTCCCGCAGCCGCAAAAAATGCGCGTAGGAAATGCCCGGGATCTCGCGGATCTGGTAGATGGAGCTGAATTCGCCGTGGTAGAGCAGGAATTCCTCCAGCTGTTCGATCACGGATTCCGGGACCGGCAGCCGGCGCAGTTCTTCGGGCGCGGCGTTGTTGATATCGATCTTGTCCGCCGCTAAGGCCTGCATCAGGAAAAGGCCGCTCAGAAAAATGATTGCAAATCGTTTCATAGAAAAATCCGCCCGGGATTAAGGTTTATAGAACTCCAGCGTAAAGAAGTGCGTGCCGCTCAGCACCGGGTGCGATACAAAGGCGTAGTCGACCTTGAAGAAGGATTTCTGCACACCGAAGCCCAGGGTCAGCTGGCTGGGATAGGTCGAGATGCCGGCGCGCAGGACGAACCATTCCATCAGCGCGTATTCCAGTCCGGCGCGGTACTGCACGTCCCGCCCGAAGACCTTTTCCACCTCGAAGGAGGATTTCAGCCCGTAGTAGGGCGCATATCCCAGTCCGGCCACGAACTTGCGCAGGGCCGGCGCTTCGCTTTCGCTGCTGCCGAATTTTGGCGCATTGATATTCTTGATGGCAAGGCCCATCCAGGTGCGTTCGCGCAGGGAGGCCTGCAAACCCACGTCGATGCCCAGACCCGCTACGCTGCCCAGGTCGATGCCGTCAGAACCGTCGCCGCTAAGTCCGGCGGAGGTCCCGTAGTTGGCAAAGAGGACGTTCAGCGAGTAGCCCAGCGACAGCGAGGAGCGCAGGTCCTTCAGCAGATGAAAGCCGTGGCTGAGGCCCAGGGCGTTCTCGGAACTCAGGACCGCGTCGCCGTTCTTGACGCGCAGCATGTCCCCGTGCAGGGACAGCGTGCCCCATTTTTCACCCAGGGGCAGCGCCGCGGAGAACATGGACAGTGACGCCATGCCGTAAGAGCCGGGACTGTTAAAGGAAAAGCCCATGCCGAGGGTGTTGACGTGCGCCACGCCGGCCGGGTTGTAGCTGTGCGACCAGAGGCTGCGGTTCACCGCCACCTGGGCGCCGCCCGCGGCGGCCCCGGAAGCGGCTCCGGTCCACTGGTCCGTAAAGACCTGCGCCGAAAGGGCGCCGGTCAGGAATAATAAAAGGAATATTCGTTTCATAGGCGGGACTCTTTTCACTTTTTAACGGCGATGACGACCGGTTGCGCCTTGCGGTGAACCAGTCCGGTCGCGCGTTCGCTCACTTCCAGGTGCATAATGTAGGTGCCCGGCGCCACGAGCCGGTTCAGCTCGTCGCGGCCGTTCCATTGTTTGTCCAGCGACCAGGCCATGCCGTGGAATTCGTCGCTCAGCGTGGTCACGTAGCGGCCGGCAAGGTCGTAAACCCGCAGAATAACGCGGGAGTTGTTCGGGTAGGCGTAGCTGTAATTGATCACCTCGCCGAGTTGCGGGACAAAGGGAAAAGGCGCGACGCTCAGCGTTACTTCGCCGCTGCCGGGAGCGCCTTCGGTCCAGGCCTTGACATCCTCGGCATAGGCGGGCAGCAGCTGCGCGGATCCGCTGTAGAAAGAGCCGATCGCGGCCACTTCCACGCTGTTGCCGGGCCGCAGAAGGCTGTCGGCCGTGGCGTCGCTCAGCAGGTTGGTGGAATCCCAGACCCGCAGGGTCAGGGAGCCGGTGCCGTCATCCAGGGTAATGTTGGAGCCGCCGCCGATCCCGTCCGCCCGGGCGCTGATCTGTCCGCGCACATTGACCAGGGTGCCTTCCAGTTCCATGTAATTGTTGTTCAGCGCCTGCACCGAAAAGGTCTGAATGGCCGGCATTTCGGCGGCACCCAGGTTTGTGACGCTGATATCTTTCAGCTGCATGGAATCGTTGTATTTGGACAAGGTGCCGGTCACGGAAACGCGGGTGCCCCGGGCGATGCCGCTCATGGGCGAACCGAAAATGTAGATGCCGCGCCCGGAACTGTCCTGAATATAAGAGGCGTAGGTATTGATGCGGCCCATCTGCGCCGTGACCACTCCGGTGGCGGTGACCACCGTTTCCTGCAGATCCTCGTAATTGTCGCGCAGGTAGCGGATGGTCTGGGTCTCCACGTAAGGTGTGATCGTCCGGCTGTAGATGATCGTGGAATCCTTGAGTCCCAGGCTGTTCTCGGCGCGCACATAATAGCTCAGGGAACCGCTGGCACCCAGAGGATCAATGCTGCCCGCATAGCGGTCCGTTTCGCCGCTGAGGGGCAGCATTTCCAGGACCGTGCTGCTGCCGCCGAAGCTGTAGACGCATTCCACGGTCAGACCGTCCGCGGCATCCGTTACCGTGGCCGTGACCAGCAGGGTGTCGTTGGATGTCGGCGCGGCGGGTGTCAGCGAAATACCGCTCAGGACGGGCCTGCCGCCGCTGAGCTCCGCAATGGCCCAGGTCGCCGCCAGGTTCTCGGAGGTCTCGTTGTGCCCCGTGATGCCGTTGCCGCCGGAGGCGGTTTCCGTGCCTTCGGAATCGCTGACGCGTGTCAGCATCTCGCCGTCGGCGTGGGCGGGCATAAAGGACTGCGAGCCCGCGGGTGTATCGGCGGCATAGCCGGATACGGCGCTCTTGTCAACGGCATAGTTACGGTTGCCCCAGAGCAGATAATCGACGTCCTTGACCGTGGAGGATGAACCGTCCCAGTAAAAGAGCACCAGCGTTTCGGCCGTATTGTCCAGCTTGCCGCTGGGCGCCGCGCCAATGGTCGTCTGCCCCGGAAGCGCCTGCAGCATCGTGTCTGCGCCGCTGCCGCTCATGTACAGATCGGGATAGCTGCCGTATTCGTTGAAATAGTCGACATCCCGCGCCAGTCCCAGAACCAGGCTTTCGCCGGCCGGCAGGGAAACGGCGGGGAAGCGGGCGATAAAGTCAAAGCCGCTGCCGGACCAGAAATTGCTGCCGCCGGGCAGATTGTAGTAGAACTTGCTGTTGGCAACATCAGTGGCGTCCGTGATGTAGTAATCGCTAAGGTCCACCGCGGAAGCGGTCGGATTCTTGATGACCACATACTCGCCCGCCGAGGGCTGCAGCACCAGTTCCGTGAAAAGGAGATGCCCCTGCGCGAAGACAAGCAGCGGCAGGAGCAAAATGGAAAGTGTTTTCATGAATTTCATAGGCTCACGTATTTATTTGATCAGAACAACTTTACGGGTCGCGATACTCCGGGCGGCTTCCAGGCGGATAAAGTAGATGCCCGAAGTGAAGTCCGCGGCATTCCAGCTCAGGCTGTATTCGCCGGCTTCCGCATAGCCCTGAGCCAGGCTCGCCACCTGGCGGCCGGTCAGGTTGAACACGCCCAGACTGTATGTGCCGGGCCGGTCCAGACGGTAAGTCACCGTGGTTGCCGGGTTAAAGGGATTCGGATAGGGCGCCGCCAGCGCAAAGGCATCGGGCGCATCCGTTTCGCCCACGGCGACCGTGGGATCGATATCATCCGCATAACCGACCAGCAGCTGGTATTCGTCGGAGTACTGCGATCCCACGCCGGTGATGGCATACAGAATGCCGGTCTGGAAAGCGTCGGTATTGATGCCGGTGGTTCCCCAGATCTTGACGATGGTCGTGTCCGTTCCGTCTTTCAGGATCAGGTTCTTGCTGCCAGTGTAATCAATGATCTTATCCAGGGTGCCGGTGACCTTTGCCAGCGTGCCTTCCAGCGCGGAAGAATTGGCGCCGGCTACGGAGACCGAAACGGGAGCCGGAAGCGCTTCGCCGGTGGAAATAACCCGATAATTAAAATCCTTCAGTTCGACCGTGGTATAATACTGATCCACTTCGCCGACCATTCGCACCTTGACCCCGCGCTCCAGTTCGGCATAGAAGGTTTCGGCATAGATGTTCAGGCCGCGGCCGGAGTTGTCCTGCAGGTAGGCGGAGGTACGGTCGTCGCGCAGGGCGCCGGCACCGATGGTCACCACGCCTTCGATGGTCTTGATCTGGCCGTCCAGGGTCTGGATATTGGCATGGATCTCCGAAATGGACATTGGCGTTCCGGCGACCAGGATGCTCCGGACGGAGCTTTTGCTGCTGCTGCTGCCGTTACTGGCCTGGACGTAGTATTCCAGGCGCAGGTTGCCGTCCGCGATGGACGGAATGGCGGCGGCGTAAACCGTGCCGCTTTCAAGGAACATGTCCACGGAATTAGCCTGTGTGCCGCCGCTGCCGTACCAGAGCTTGACACTGCTCGGAGCCGGACTGCTTTCGCCGGGGATCACATTGGCTTTGACCTCGATCTCCGATCCGGCCTGCGGGAAGGCGGTGGCCACTTCGATATTGTTAATGGTGTAGGCCTGCGGACCCGCGGTATGGCTGCCGAGGTCGCTGAAATAGTCCTGTTCCATCACGATCCACTCGGAATCGTCGGAATTGGTTCCCGCCGAGGAAGTCCAGTCCGTGTTTCCGGCTTCGATATGCGATTTGCGGATCAGGGTATGTTCCGCCGCGGCGCCGCTGACGCCGGCGACGTCGAAATTGGCATCGCTGTTCGGGTCGCCGAACACGTCGACCAGAACCCACGTAACCCCACCATCCGGTGTCCATTGGAGACCGCGGGCATCATTACCGTTATGGGTAACGACACTGGGATAGCCCAAAATTTCATCTGCATCAGTGTGATTGAAAAGACTGGTGGATACACTTTCATTTATAATAACCCATACATTATCATTGGCAAGAGTTGCTCCTTCGGGGAAATAGTGATAGTACTGCCACCCGTTACCATCATTAGCTTGTGCGATTCGGAAATCATCCAAATTTACTGTAGTTCCACTGCCGTTATATATTTCAAGTGCCTTATTGTTACTGCTGCCTTCTATATACTCGCTGAAAAACACTTCATTTAAAATGGTTTCGCGGACAGTTATTTGGACAGTATCGCGGTCAGTAAGACTTGTACTATCTGTCACAAGCAATTCAAATAATAAAGTGGTATTTTCAGAAGGAGTAGTAAAGGTGGTAACAACGGAATTGGAATTGTTAAGAGATACTGCAGATCCACCAATCTGTGTCCATAGATAACTCTCTATATTGTTATTCCGGTCGCTGCTTGCGGATCCGTCAAGTGTTACGATATCACCGAATATTGCGAATTGATCGCTTCCTGCACGAGCAACCGGAGGATATTCCACAGCCGCACCGGTGTAACCGGTCCAGGCAAGATTGTCTATTACTAGCTGCCGAT
>JAQVTR010000011.1 GCA_028699915.1 Fidelibacterota bacterium | reverse complement strand
TATTTTCCTGCTGCTCTCTGGGGTTGTTTCCCAGAGCGTTGCCCCCCAGCGCAATGGTAATGACTTTCATAAACTAGCTCCCGTTGACAATATGCAAAAAGATCCCGGCGGTTCCGGAATAAAAAAACCCGGCTTTTCGCTCCCGCTGACAGATCTTAAAAATGCTTGGGAAATGTAAGCAATATTTTTGAGAAATACAAATGGTAGTCGGTAGACAGTAGACGGCAGACAGTAGACGGTAGACGGCAGACGAAGTTGGTGATGAATGATGAGGGATGGGCCCGGCAGTTATTTTGTATCCGGAGTTTCTGTTGTTTGTTCGTAGTTTTTGTTTGTATGAAGGCGACGATACAATGATGCTTGCGCGACAAAGCCCCGCAGGGGCGCAGACGTGAACGCCTGCCGGACATAGCGCTTTGCAGCAGCGCAAAGATGAAGCGGAATGCAGGACGGAGGGAGGAATGCATTGGGGCAAATTAATTGAGTCAAATTAATTGACTCAAATAAATTGACTCAAAACGGTAATCTCCGCATCCTGATACAAAACTGTTAGCTATGTGTTGACACAAACAACAAACATTTTAAAACTTAAATCTTGAATTTTGAATCTTAAATCTTAAATCTCAAATTGAATCCGTTATCTTGATCCTGAGCAATTTGCGGAATTCGTGACGGTTCAATTATTGTTCATAGCCAAAAGCGTCAAAATAGAACTTCATTTCACGGTAAATCCGCGCTTTCTGTTCTTCGGGAAGTTCGCGGAAGACGTTCTTCTTATAATCTTTGACCTTTTCCAGGTGTTTTCGGATATCGGGTTCGGCTTTGGCGTAACCCGGAATACCGAGTTTTTCATAGATCATTTTTACGGTCTCACCCGGATCGGCATCCAGCTCTGCGTAAGGAACCTCCACAAGGTTGCCCTTGGGGATCAGCTCGCGTTCATCCAGATATTTTCGCAATGTCTCCCGGAACATATAGATCGCCATTTCCCGGATCTCCTGATCGCCCACTTCCTGAAAAAACTGGGTCCGGATAACAGTATTCCAAAGGTGCAGCGTCGACAGGAAAGTAGTATAGGGATCACGGTGTAAAAAGATGAATTTGGCATTGGGGAACAATTCCAGCAATTCGCGGACGCGGCCGGTATTGTGCGGATTTTTCAGCAGCAAAGGTTTGTTTTCCATATACAGGCTGATATTGCGCAGCAGCCACATATAATCGCGCTGCCAAAGCCGTTTTTCCCGGGCATTGATACCCTTGAAAAGATTGTATTTGTCAAAATACATGCGGTTCCGCGGAAAGAAAAAGGTATGCATGCCCGAACGCGTTGAGATCGTAGTGAAGGGCTGTTCTTCTTCAGCCGGATAGTACGGTGACATTTTAATATTGTCCTGCGGGCGTTTTTCCGGAAACCAGAGCCTCGAGATCGCGCGCAGACCTTTGCGGCTGAGCAACGCGATATTGAAGGCATAATTCTGGTAATTGCACAGATATCCGAACTGTTTGTCTTTGGAAAGCGTATAGTGCAGGAAAGTGGTCCCGCTGCGCCAGTGTCCGAGGATAAACAGCGGGGGTTTGTCTTCAAAGGAAATTTCTCTGAGCACTCGGCGATTCAAGCTGTTCTGGAGTAACTGCAAGGGACGCGTCAGGTAGCTGATCCAGGCAATGCGCCGGGCAACGGGCTGGTATTTTTTGTCAATTTTGTTGGCGCGCTTTAGTTTGCGCCAGACATCCGGCAACACCAGATACAGCTGATGCTGACTGATGCGGTAACGTTTTTCATTGGTTTTGAGACCCTTTTTTAAAACATCCATCTATTTCTCTCTCCGTCTTTCTGCTTTGTTTTGTATCAGATCTACGATCTTTTCAATATCATTGTCATCCAGATCCATAACCATGTCCGGATGTTCCGGCACCTCATAAGGCACGTCTACGCCTGCGAGATAGCGCAGTTTCCCCGCTTCCGCTTCCCGGTATAGGTCCGGTTTGTTCGCTTTGCAGCGATCGATCACGGTTGCCATATAGATCAGTTTAAAACGTTGTTTTCCGATAATTTCAACAAGCTGGCGGCGGATGTCTTCCCGGGGAGATATAAAACTGCAAATGGTAATAATGCCGTGATCGTTCAGCAGCCGGCACAGTTCCGCAACACGGCGCAGATGTTCGGCCCGGTCGGCGGCCGAGAAATCCAGATCGTTCGACAGGCGTTCGCGGATCTTTTGTCCGTTTATAAAAACAACAATGTGCCCCAGTTCAAAAAGCCGTTTTTCCAGACGTAGGGCAACATTGTTCTTGCCGCTTCCGTGCAGACCGGTAATCCAGATGGTCTCGCCTTGCTGTCCGTATTTTGCCTCGCGTTCTCCGGGAGCGATCAAGCTGTTTCCTTCGCGTATCTTTTGTTTCTCGGCATCCGTTATACGGCTGGGGAGTTCGTCACTGCTGACGCGGTCAATGATCATGCCGACCGCACAGGTGTTGTGGGTCACCGGGTCTATCAGAATAAAGGATCCGGCTTCATGATTCTTTTCGTAGGCATCAAAGAATAAGGGCTTTGCGCTTGTAATCACCACCCGCCCGATCTCGTTAAGTTTCAAATACTGCGCTTCGCTGCGGTGCAAGGTGTTGACATCAATTTTATAGCGGATCCGGTCAATACGGGCTTTCCCGGTATTGCTGGTCTGCTTGATCAGAAAATGCGTATCGGGATCCATGTCCGTTTCATCCATCCATACCAGCATGGACTCGAAATGCCGATCAATGCGGGGCATATTGTTCAGATGCACCAGCATATCGCCGCGACTGATATCGATCTCGTCTTTCAGGGTCACGGTTACGCTCTGCGGCGGAAAAGCGTAATCACGCTCGCCGTCGCTGCTGACAATTGCGCTGACCCGACTGCTTTTCCGTGACGGCAATACCATTACCGGATCGCCTTTGCGCAGGATCCCGCCGGCCAGTTTTCCCGAAAATCCCCGGAAATCGTTCCCGGGACGCAAGACATACTGCACCGGATAACGCAGGTCCACAAAATTCCGGTCCGAACTGATATGGATGTTTTCCAGCAGTTCCAGCAACGATTCGCCGCCGTACCAGGGCATTTTTCGACTGCGCTCCACCACGTTTTCACCGTGCAGGGCGCTGAGGGGAATAAAATGCAGGTCCGGAATGTTCAGGCGGGTAATAAAAGATTTGTAATCTTCGCAGATCGCGTCAAAAACATCCTGTTTGTAAGCGGTCAGATCCATTTTATTCACTGCCAGGATCACATGGCGGATCCCCAGCAGGGAGACCAGAAAAGTGTGGCGCCGGGTCTGGGTAATGATGCCTTTCCGCGCGTCCGCAAGTATAATGGCAAGATTCGCCGTGGACGCCCCGGTCACCATGTTGCGGGTATACTGCTCGTGGCCCGGGGTATCCGCAATGATGAATTTCCTTTTATTGGTAGAAAAATAACGGTAAGCAACGTCAATGGTAATGCCCTGTTCACGTTCGGCTTTCAGCCCGTCGAGCAAAAGCGCATAATCCATGCTCTCCCCGGCATGCCCCACTCTCCGGCTGTCGCGCTCCAATGCAGCCAGCTGATCCTCGTAGATGCGCTTGCTGTCAAAAAGCAAACGCCCGATCAGGGTTGATTTTCCGTCATCCACCGAGCCGGCTGTCAGCAGACGCAAGAGGTCCTTTTTCTCATCGTGCTCAAGGAACGCTTTTATATCCAATGCTTTTATCTGATCTTCCATCACTGTTTGTCCGCCTAGAAATAACCTTCGCGTTTCTTCTGTTCCATACTGCCTTCCTGATCGAAATCGATCACCCGGGTCGTGCGTTCGGAGGCGGTGGTGACCATCATTTCCTCGACGATCTTTTCGATCGTATCGGCATCGGATTCCACGGCGCCGGTCAGGGGGTAACAGCCCAGTGTGCGGAATCGTACCTTTTTCATTTCCGCCTTATCGCGCAGCTCCCGGGGCATGCGTTCGTCATCCACCAGGATCAAGGCCTTATTGTAACGTACCACCGGGCGCTCTTTGGCAAAATACAAGGGTACGATTGGAATGTTTTCCAGTCGGATATATTGCCATACGTCCAATTCGGTCCAGTTGGAAAGAGGGAAAACGCGGATGGACTCTCCTTTCATTACCCGGGTGTTGTAAAGGCTCCATAGCTCCGGCCGCTGGTTCTTGGGATCCCACTGATGAAAGCGGTCCCGGAAAGAAAAAATACGCTCTTTTGCGCGGGACTTTTCCTCATCTCTCCGGGCGCCGCCAAAAGCCGCATCGAACTGGTACTTTTCCAGAGCCTGCAGCAGGGCCTGGGTTTTCATAATATCCGTGTGGACCTTGCTACCGTGCGTAAAAGGTCCGATTCCTTTTTTATGTCCCTCTCTGTTGTAGTGGACGATCAGATCCCAGCCCTTTTCCCGGACATAGCTGTCACGGAATTCGATCATCTCCCGGAATTTCCACATTGAATCGATGTGCATGAGCGGGAAGGGCGGTTTGCCTGGGTAAAAGGCTTTTTCAGCCAGCCGCAGCATAACCGAAGAATCCTTGCCGATGGAATACAGCATGACCGGATTCTCAAATTCTGCGGCGACTTCCCGGATGATGTGGATGGATTCCGCTTCCAGTTCTTGCAAATGCGATAATGAATATTGCTCCTGTTCCCTCATTCCTGAAGATATCCTTTGTCCTTGAGATATTGAATGATGATGTCCCCGGCTTCACTTTCCGTTAATTGTCCGCTATCGATCACGAGCTCGGGATTTTCCGGCGCTTCATAGGGCGATGATATTCCGGTAAAATCCGGGATCTCCCGGGAACGGGCTTTTTTATAAAGCCCTTTGACATCGCGTTGTTCACAAATTTCCAGCGGGCAGCGCACATAAATCTCAATAAAGCGCCCCGGCTCCAGCGATTTCCGCGCCATCTGCCGCTCCGCCCGGAAGGGGGAGATAAAAGCGGTCAGAACAATAAGTCCCGCATCGGTAAAGAGGCGCGTAAGCTCCGCAACCCGGCGGATATTTTCCCGGCGCTCCGCCTCCGAAAAACCCAGATCCCCGTTGAGTCCGTGCCGGATATTGTCGCCGTCCAGAATATAGGCAAGACGCCCGCGTTTATAAAGTTCCTTTTCAACCGTAGCCGCCAGGGTGCTTTTGCCCGATCCCGACAAGCCGGTAAACCAAAGGCAAAAAGATTTTTGTCCCAGCAGCTGTTCCCGCTGTTCCCGGGTAATTCCGCCTTTTTGCCATGTAATATGTGTGGATCTCATAATTCCAGGGCCTCCAGAAAGGGGATCAGGTGTTCCCTTTTGACCTTTATTCCCAATTGAATATCCGCCTTGTTGTTTCCGTGATAGTCCGAACCGGCGGTGACAAGCAAATGCTGTTTTTTTGCCAACTTCAGATAAGCCCGGGTCTGTTCCTCCGTATGCCGGGAATAGTATGCCTCGATTCCCCTTAAACCATATCCCTTCAGTTCCACGGTCAGCGCTTCCAGGGCTGCCGGATCTTGTCCGGTCTGTCCGGGATGTGCAAGCACAGGTATTCCGCCGGCTTTCAGGATCAGACGAATGGCTTCGCCGGCCTGCATCCGCGTTTTTTCCATATACAGTGATTTCCCTTTTGCCAGATAACGATCGAAGGCGTCTTGCTTGCTTTTAACATACGCTTTTTTCAGCATGATCGATGCAAAATTCGGCCGGCCGATTTGTTTGCCGCCGGCATCCTGCAACAGCTCTTCCATACTGATGTCAAATCCCTGTGCCTGCATATTCTCGACCATTTTTATGTTCCGCGCTTTTCGGATGGCCTGCAGGGAATTCAGGCGCTCCCGCAGCTCGTGATGCCCGGGGTCGATACCGTATCCCAGAATATGCAAGGTTTTCGGATACTCGGCGCTGATCTCCACACCGGGAATATAGCATATTCCCGGCGGAATATCCCCAATCCGCCCCGCATGGTCCACATTATCGTGATCGCAAATGGCCAGATATTCACAACCGGCTTCTGCTGCCGCTTTCAGCAGCGCTGAGGGGCTGTCCGATCCGTCGGAAAAGTTGCTGTGCGTATGCAGGTCGAGCACGATGTTCTCCCGGAAAAAATGCTCCCAGACACGCTCGTGCAAATAGTAGAAGAATGTCTTCAGGACCGTATCGATCAGGGCCGCGGATCCCGCCCAAAGCGGCTCCCGCGTAACAAACAGAACAATGACAAGGGTGTCAAACGTGGCAAGGATACGCCAGGTAACGGTTTTTATCAAAGAGCGTTTTTTCGATCCTTTCGGCGGTTTTTCGCTGAGCCCCCATACCTTTTCATGCAGCCAGAACCAAAATGTCTTTGTGACAATAAAGATACCGACCAGCGATACGGCGGTGATCAGTCTTCCGGTCATGAGCGACATTACCAGAATTGTCAGCAAATCGGCGGTCATCCGCCAGGTAACGGTCTTAATGATCGCGCGGTTTTTCAGAATAAAAGTCTTAAGCATACTGGGGTTCCACATTCCTCCTGCTTTCGGATCAGCGGATTCTGCTTTGCTGCATGTTCCTGGATTTTCAAGCCCGAAAATATAATGGTTTCGTTACTGGAATGCAAAGACTTGTCTTTGAAAGCACGTTTATGCCAGCGAGCCCATCGGATCCCAGGGGTTCAGGGCCCGCGGCTCCGTTTCCCAGACTTTGCGCATTTCGGACGTCATGTGTTTTTTATGGACGACAACCTGATATACATAGGCATCGAACCAGCTATCGCTCATCACAAAATAGCCCTGATTGCCGTACTTGTCGCCCCAGCTGTTCTCTACTTTCCAGCGCTCGGGCCGCGATCCCTGCAGATTGACCCCGCTGATAACCATCGCATGCGTCATCAGGCTTTCACCGTATTCCAAACGACCGCCTTTATCCAGTGTAAATTGCGTATCCAGCACCCCTTCGTATTCGTAGACGGATGCGTCGAGGATGCCGTCCTCGCGTTTCATCATCTTGCCGACATCGCTGCCGAACCAGACCGGATCGCCGTCCTGCAGCTGACGGATCAGCGCCGCTTTTAGCAGCGGCATCTCCACGTTGAGGTATTTGACCGGACTCGCGCCTTCCACGTTTCCCAGATACCGCACCGTAAAGGTCTGCATAAAAGGTTTGTCGGGGGTGGGCGCATTGATCAGGCTTACGTAATCCCGCAAACCTTCCGGGAATTCCCGGTGATAAAAGGACAGCGGAGTACAGGGTTCCTCGCGAACAAACCGTTTGTCCTTGTCATTGTATTCCCAGGTAAAATTTACGGGCGGTAATCCTAAAAACAAGGTCAGCAGCCGATAGAATTCCTGCAGCATTTCCGCTTTACGTATTTTCAGTTCCGCGATTGCCGCACCTTTGCGGTAAGCCCCCCGCAATCCGGCTGCGTTGCCGCGCAGGATGTGTGTGAGCACGGAATTCATACGCGAAGAATCCCGGCTGGAAAAGGTTTCCGGCATTGCTTCTTTGGGAACGATGCCGTACTTTTCCACCAGCGCAGTGAACATATCCCACTGACCACCGTCCTGCAGCGGCGCATTCAACAGCCACATGAGCAGCCGCGAGTCGCTTTCTTCATCCCGTGTTTCAAGTATGTTCTCCAGAAAATAATTCGCTTTTTCCAGTTTATCGAAAAACATCAGATACGATTGCGAGAGTTCAAAATTTTCCAGATTCCGCTTTTGCGAGATCTTGAACCGCAAGGTGTTCAGCCCGGCAAAAAGCCAGCAACGCCCGCTTTTTTCCTGTGCGGTAATTTTGCCGGTCGGCAGTTCGAGCGAAAAGACATGCCGTCCGGCGACGCGGGAAGCGTGATTCAGCGCCGTTTCATCCAGACCCACGTTCAGAATACCGTTGCGCACGGCCAGATCGCGCTCCTTTGCCGCCGCGCCTTGCCGCATTTTTTGATATTGCTGCGCCGTTATGGGTGTGCGTATCGACATGTTCTCCCCTTTTTTTTTGAAAAATACGACTTTTTTATTTTGGATAACAGTTCTTTTTCGCCGTCCCCGAATTGAAATATTCGGCTTGACAAGCGCGGATATTTTAGCGTATTTTCTTTATGTTCGTAAATTTTAACTTATTACGGCAACGGTTTTTCTGCCGGGAGCGAGTGAGTATTTATACTTATATTGCCGGTGTAAAAAAATCACAAAGGAGCAGATATGAAGTTGATGAAACTGGGATTGATCGCAGCCGCGGTCCTGTTTTTCAGTTCCTGCGGAACAAAGATCACGGATTATTATCCTCTCCGGGAAGGCGTTTCCCGGGTTTATCAGATCAACAAGAGCGAAAAACAAACTATCGAAAATTTCAAGCTTAGGGAGATGAATAAAGTATCTGTTGTGCCGCAAAAAATCGTGAGCGCCAAAGGCACGGCTTTTCATTTTATTGCCCTGGATAAAGATGGTGTTTTCCGTTATGCCGTGCAGGCCCCGAATGCCGTGGAACCCACCGTTCTGGCATTACCGGAATATATTCTGAAGAATCCGCTCAAACCCGGAAAGAGCTGGGAAGCCGGAGCCAGTATCGCGCTGCTGATGGAAAGCATTCCCTACACAATGACCTATCTTGTTGAAAGCAAAAAGGAAACCGTAACCGTTCCCGCCGGCACCTTTGAAAACTGCCTTTTGGTCAAGGGCAGCGGACTGGTCCAAAAAGACAAGGGCGCACTGGGCGTTATTAAGATCAGCGTAAGCGAGGACAGCTGGTATGCGCCGGGCATCGGACTGGTAAAATCGGTCCGCAAGGAAAGCGGCAATCATGTTCTCGTCGCTTCCGGCGAAAAGCTGCTACAGTTGCTGTCCTACGAAAAATAGTTTTAAGGTTTGGCGCTTGACGGTTCGTTCCCACCGCTTTTATCCTGCGGATCTGCCGTCAATTAGCAGTCATGCTATCCGGAGTTCATGCTATGCGGCCGTCGTTTAAAAAAAAGAACCCGATCTTCCTTCTGGCTGCATTCTTTTGGCTGCCTTTTTCATTGGCCGCCCAGGACCTGGATTCGCTTCTGGCCATCCTGGAGTCCCACCGGAATGAAGATATTTATGCAATACTTGGCAAGGGACGGGAATACCATATGTTGTACGCACAGGCCGCCTTTCAGAACCGGACCTATTTCAGCGGACGGGATATCGGGATTGAACAGTGGAACGTCACCTTTCAGACCGTGTATTTTTACCGGGGCTTCTCGGCCGCCGCAGCCACAATGATCTACTCGGAGTTCGAACCCCGCTGGAATCTTTCCCTGGTCTCAGCCGCTTACCGGCATACCCTTTCCCGAAAATTGCCGCTTGACCTTTCCCTGTCTTACGAACGCTATTGTTATCATGATCCTGATGATTCCCTGAACGGCGCTTTTCCCAATGCGCTTCAGCTCAACATTTCCGTTTCCCGGACACATTGGGGCGCGGCTCTGAATCCCGCTCTGTTTTTCGGAAGCGGGGGTGCAATAAGTCAGGAAAGCATTTCTTTTTACGGAGATTTCCGCATCTGGCGAAAAAACGATCTCCGTTTGCGCTTCCGTCCGCGGCTTTCCTTAATCTTCGGCTCCGAAATAAGCACCTATACGCAATTTCCCGGGGACCCTGACCCGCAGGAAACTAAAATTTACGGACTGCTAAACAGCGCTATAGAAATGCCGCTTATCCTCCACTGGAAAGATCTGGATCTTGCGGTCGTCTGGCATTTTAACCTTCCCCGGGCCCCGGGTTCTGACACTGAATATGAACCCACATCCCTGTTCGGTTTTTCCCTGGGATACCTGGGCGCTTTCAGCGGAAAATGATCCGCCGTGTTTTTTTTATTAACTATCGTCCGCTTTCCCGGTGTCTATTGGATGGAGGAAGCGCTTGACAAGAGCAGAAAGAAAGATCATTGAAAACTGGGTCATTCTGTACTATGACAAGGTTCTGGCTTTATCCCTGCGATTGACAGGCAATCGCGACGATGCCCAGGATTGCGCTCAGGAGGTCTTTATCCGGGCCTGGAAAAAATACGGAACATATCGTGGCGAAGCGCATCCCATGGCCTGGCTGAAACGCATCACGCTGAACATCTGCTACAATCACCTGAACCGCAACAAGTCAAAACGCTGGGATGAGCTGGAAGCGGAAAATCTGGAAGGTGACAGCGGAAACGTTGCAAATATGAACGGGATCGATCCGGCGCTGTTGAAACGCCTTTCTCCGCTCGAACGCAGCGTTGTTATCGCCCGGATCTACGAGGACCTGAGTTTCAGAATGCTGGCCGAGTCGCTGGGCACGACAGAGAACAACGCAAAGGTCAGTTACCATAATGCAATCGTGAAATTACGGAAGTTAGTAAAATGAACTGCAAAGAAGTAAAAATCCTTATTCCCGATCTGCTCCGTGAGCCGGACAGCTATCCGGAAGCAAGAGCACATATTGACGAATGTGCCTCCTGCCGGGCGGAAATGGAATTTGTGGAACAGCTGCAGCAAGGCCTGCGGCAAGGTTTTCCGGACAGCTCTGTCATCGAAAATATTCCGGCCAGAATCGCGCTTATTCGTAAAATGAAAATTGAACAAGTCCGGAGACCGCTCGTTTATGCGCTTGCCATGGCGGCTCTGCTGATCCTGAGCCTGATCCTGACACCCTTGCTTCAGCAGCGCCCGGAATCTCCGGAATTCTATACCTATTATGAAGAGGAGACCCTGGAAACACTGCTGTCCCTTGACCTGGATAAGGGAATGCAGCTCAGCGGGGACGAGGTCATTTTATATCTTATTGAGACAGAACCGCTGCAAACAATGAATGAACTATCATTTTAAGGTGCAATTATGAAAAAAATCTTTTTATTTCTGCTTGTTACGGCGCTCTTTGCCGGACTTGCCAATGCGCAGGACATCAGCAATGTGGAAAATTACCGCATTTACAAGATGTCCGAATTCCTGGACTTAACCCCCGAACAAGCGGAAGTCTTCTTCCCGCTGCTTCGGCAGTATGAAAAGGGCGTCGCCGGAATCGCCGAACAGGAAAACCGCCTGTATGAGTCCATCAAAGAACGCGCCAAAAAGAATCAGATCGACGATGCGGAACTGCAGCGCATCATGGAACAGGTAAACCGTTTTGAACAGGAACGCAGCCAATTGAAGCAGCAGTTCATGAACCGCAGCAATCAGGTGCTTTCACCCGGCCAGGTTACCCGGATGCAGTTCTTCGAAAAAGAATTCCGCAAAGACCTGAAGCGCGAGTTCATTCAGCGCGGTTCCAATCCCGGCTCCGGAAGGGACAATCCCGGAAATCGCCCCGGTAACAGCGGGTCCGGTGGCTCCGGCGGCTCCGGCGGATCGGGCGGATCCGGCGGCAGACCGTAGGTATTGAAAGGGTATATAATAAAAATGGCGAATTTCGGATTCGCCTTTTTTACGTGCCAGGATCTGACACATTGACAAAAATCAGAGAACACCGGCAGTTTTTATACCCGTTCGGCAATCATTTTATTTTCTGTATAAGGTACAAGCAGGTCCTGCAGTTCCCGGGGCGATTTCCGTTCCGCATCCAGCCATATTTTTTCCTGTTTTTTCGGCAGAATAAGCGGCATGCGCTGCCGGGTATTGTGGATCTTTGCCATCAGCGGATTTGCGGCTGTTGTCAGAATGCTGAATCCGCGCCAGGACTGATGTGTGATTGGATCGGTCCAGGTATCCCATACGCCCGCAAAACAAAAAATGCTTTCTTTGCAGCGGATACGGTATTTGATCTTGGTTTTTCCCAGATGCTGCCATTCGTAAAACGCATCCGCCGGAACCAGACAGCGCTGCTGTCGAATGGGCATCCGGTAGGAAGGAAGATTAAAGGCGGTCTCGGAACGTGCGTTCAGGGTTCGGCTGCGAAACAACTTCGCCCGGTCGGGATCATTAACCCATGCCGGCACCAGCCCCCAGCGTAAAAGCAAGATTCGCCCGGGATCTTCCTGCGTAAGCACCGGCAGTTCCGGATGCGCAAAGCCGTTGAATTCCGCAGCGGGAATAAATTCCTGCTCACGGGGAAATTCCGCTTTAAAACGGTTTTTCAAGGTCTGTGCATCTGCGCTTATGGAAAGATAAAAACACATACATAACTCACTTTTTCAATAGATTAAGTGAATTTGAATGAAAATGAAAGCATTTTCTCCGTGAGGCGGGAATGGCTTTTTGTTGCGGGGTCCCTTTCCGCCGGGGCTTTTCGGCATACCGGCACCCCGAAAAAACGGGATCTATTGCGTTACTTTCAGAATATAAGCGTATTCAAATGCAATTTCCTCATACACTTTGAAACGGCCCGAAGCTCCGCCATGACCGTAATCCATTTCGGTTTTCAGCAACAGCAAGTTGTTGTCGCGTTTCAGGCTGCGCAGTTTGGCAGTCCATTTTGCCGGCTCCCAATACTGCACCTGTGAATCGTGCAAACCCGTTGTGATCAGCATATGGGGATAATATTTTGCCTCTACGTTGTCATAGGGGGAATACTGCAGCATATAATCATAGTATTCCTTGACATTCGGATTGCCCCACTCGTCATACTCGCTGGTGGTCAGGGGAATGCTTTCATCCAGCATTGTGGTAATCACATCCACAAAAGGAACCTGGGCAATAATGGCGGTAAATTTTTCCGGCGCCAGGTTAGCGACGGCTCCCATCAGCAGTCCCCCGGCACTGCCGCCCATCGCCACCAATTTATGATAGTTGGTATATTTCTCTTGAACCAGATAATCCGCACAATCGATAAAATCTGTAAAGCTGTTCATTTTTTTCAGCAATTTGCCGTCTTCGTACCAGTAACGTCCCATTTCCTGGCCACCGCGGATATGCGCGATCACATAGATAAAACCGCGGTCCAGCAGGGAAAGGCGAACCGTACTGAAGTAAGGATCCATATTTATCCCGTATGAACCGTAGCCGTACAAGACCAGCGGAGCGCTTCCGTCCAGCGCGGTCCCTTTTCGATACACAAGGGACAGCGGGATTCGGGCGCCGTCACGGGCATCCGCCCAGAGACGTCGGGTTTCATAATTTTCGGGACTAAAATCCCCCAGCACTTTACGCTGTTTCCGGAGCTCACGCGCGCCGCTGATCAAATCCTGGTCATAGGTCGAGGAGGGCGTCGTCATAGATTCGTAGACAAAACGCAGACGGCCGGAATGAAATTCCCGGTTTACGCCGATATAGATATCGTAGACCTCTTCCTCAAAATGAATATATTCGTCGCTTTTCCCGTCGTAGCTCAGAATGCGCAGGCGCGCTTGTGCCTGACTGCGTTCCTGAAGGACATAGCGGTCCTTAAAGAATTCCGCCCGTTCGAGCAGCACGTCTTCGCGGTGCTGAACAATGTCCTTCCAGTTCTTGCGTTCTGCGGTATTGACCGGAGCCGCAACCAGTTTAAAATTCTTTGCTCGGTAATTCGTCAGAATATAGAAAACACTGCCCACATCCACCGGATGGTATTCCATGCCGCGAATGCGCTTCTGCACCATGCGGGGAGCAGTTGCGGGCATATCGGCGTCGATGAACTGATATTCGCTGGTCAGCGTCGACTGGGAGGTCAGCATGATATAGCGGCCGCTGCGGGATCGGTAGACCTGATGATAAAAGGTGTTTTCCTTTTCTTCGTAGACCAGTTCGTCATTGGCTGACGGAGTACCGAGCAGGTGGCGCAGGGTCCGGCAGGGCCGCAGGGTCTCGTCTTTGGTGTTATAAAAAACCGTTTTGTTGTCATTCGCCCAGGCAAGACCACCGGGGGTGTTCGGGATCTGATCCGGCAGGAACTCCCCGCTTTTCAGATCCAGAAATCGCAAGGTATATTGCCGACGGCTCAGTGTGTCCTCGCCAAAAGCAAGGATACTATTATCGGGTGAGACATAAAGGCCGGAAACATGGTAATAGGCATAATTTTTCGCCAAAACATTGACGTCCAGCAGCAGCTCTTCCGGAGCGTTTTCATCCGTCTTCCGGCAATAGACCGGATATTCTTTCCCGCTTTCGTAACGTTCGTAATACAGGTAGCCGTTCATTCGGTATGGCACGGAAACATCGTCCTGCGGGATGCGGCTTACCATTTCTTTGTACAATTTCCGCTGCAGTTTCCGCGTATCTTTCATTATCGTTTCAGTATAAGCGTTCTCCGCTTCCAGATACGCGATTACCTCGGGATTTTCGCGCTCATTCAGCCAGTAATAGGGATCGGTCCGCTTATGTTCATGAATGCTGAGTATCTTGTCGATCCGTTTTGCAACGGGCGCTTCCGGGCTTTTGCCGCCACAGGCCGCCAAAAGCAACAGGAGCGGCAGTATAAGAGCAAGATGCGGTTTCCGCATACACAACTCCGTTTATTTGCGTTTTAAAGTAAATCTCATCCGGTTGGCCATAGACTTATCGTTCGCCGATTCCGGCGGCTGATGGGTCTTGCTCAGCGTACGCACGTCCTCAATCGAAACATAGGCTTTGGGATTGTAGCTGTTGACGATCTTCAGAAAGTAAGGAATATCTTTGCGCTTGATCACCGCAAAGACCAGCCGCACATCGCCGCTGACTCCGCGGGCTGCGATACTGGTAACGCCGTGGTATTCCTGTTTCAGGTGATCGATCAGTTCGTCGGCAGGCTTATTGGTGATCACGCGCAGCGCCACCATACCCATCGCAAGCCGGTTTTCAAACGTGATCCCGACAAAATTACCGATGGCAAACCCGGCGGCATACGCAAGATAGTTGACCCATCCTCCAATATCGGTGATGATCCGCGAAACGACAATGATCCAGATCAGGACTTCGATAAATCCCATTACCGAGGCAAGAAGCCGCAAACCGCGGGATACGAAAATGATCCGGATGGTTCCGATCGTGACATCACAGATACGGGCCAGCATTATCAGCAGGGGAATAACCACAAACTGCAGGATCTGCGGGGGGATTGATTCAAAGAGTTCCATCGTTCACCTTTCTGGTTAGACGGAATAATGTATACATTTTAAAAAAAGAAACAAATAACAGAATGGCGGAAAAAGTATAAAAATACTTGAGCGGAATTTCTGGAAAAGCGTATATTTACCCGTATTACAGGATAAGGAGAACGTCATGATGGTTCCGGTACTGCTGGCAAGCGATTCGCTGCATGTTATCTGGGAGGGCAAAACTTTTCTGTTTTTCGGCGGTTACGATTATCACCGTCTGTCCCGGCATCCCGAAATTCTGCGCGCGGTGGAAGAAAGCATCCAAAGCAACGGCTTGTCCTCCGGCGGCGCACGCATTACTACCGGCACGCATCCCCTGCATATTGCTCTTGAAGCGCGCCTGAGCAAATTCTTCGGAACTGCCGCCACTGCGGTCCTGCCCGCCGGTTACCTGGCAAATCTTGCGCTGCTTGACGCGCTCTCGGGCGAGAATTATCTGTGCTATTTTCATCCCGATTGCCACCCCAGCCTGAAAGATGCGATCCGCATGAGCGGACTGCCCAAGATCGCTATTCCTTCGGACCCGGAAGAACTGTGCGCTGAGATCGCCTGGAACGAAAAACGGCCGCTGATCATCAGCGACGGCGTTTACGGCACACTGCCGCCCTTGCCGGATTATCTGCGCCTTGCGGAACGTTTCGATGGCCTTCTTATCATCGACGAAGCCCATGCGCTTGGCATTCTTGGCAAACGGGGACGCGGTGCCGCCGAGCACTTTTTCTTGAAAAGCCCACGCATTATCCTGAGCGGTTCCCTGGGAAAAGCCCTGGGCGCCGCCGGCGGTTTTGTTTCGGGTCCCAAGTCCTATATTGACGCAGTGCTTAAAACCTGCGCCTACGGAACCACCTCCGCCCTGTCTCTGCCGCTTGCCGCCGCCGCTATTGCCGCACTGGATTATCTGGATGCCAACGCTGCAATGATGGCGGATTTCCGGAAACGATGTGTAAAAACCAAAAAAGACCTCAACGCCATGGGATATAATGTTCCGGTCATTCCCACTCCGGTCATCGGCATCAGCATGCCCGATGCCGCCGGCACGGATGCACTGAAAAATTCCCTGATCGGCGCCGGCATTTATCCCTCCCTGATCCGTTACCCCGGCAAAAACGATTATTTCCGCTTTGCCCTTTCTTCCCGGCACGGAGAAGAACATATCAGCCGGCTGATTGAAGCCTTGCGTAAAGTCGCGGGGAACTGAGTTGCCGCAGCGCTTTTCTTTAAAACACGCAAAGCCGGCATCGATGATTTTTTTATGGGTATTTATGTCCGGACTTTGTATTTTCCTGGCGGGTAAAAAAGGAAGCTTATGATCGATATCAAAGTTTTACGCGAAGATCCGTCCGCAGCAGAAGAAAGGCTGGCATTGAAAAACGTCCGTATTGACGTAAATGCCATTCTGGTTCTGGACGAGCGCCGCCGTTCCATGGGCAAGGATGTTGATGACATGAAATGCCGCCGCAACAAGGTCAGCGAAGGGATCAGCCTCAAAAAGCGAAATCAGGAGGATGCTTCCGCCGAGATCGCGGACATGCAGGAACTCAGCGCCGCTATCCGTGAAAAGGATGCCGCTCTGGCGGAGATCCAGAAGGAACTTCAGCGGCAGCTCCTGGCTGTACCCAATATGCCCTCTCCGGAAACACCCCCGGGTAAAAGTGAAGCGGACAATGTGGTCGTTCGCAGCCAGGGAAAACTCCGGGATTTTGATTTTGAGCCCAAAGACCATCTGGATATCGCCGAAATATTGAAGATGCTGGATATGAAGCGCGGCGCCAAGATCGCCGGCAGCGGTTTCCCGCTGTACACCGGAACCGGTGCCCGCCTGGAGCGCGCACTGATCAATTTTATGCTGGACCTTCATGGCAGCGAGCACGGGTATAGCGAGATTTTTCCGCCCTTTCTTGTTCATTCCGGCTCGGCAACCGGCACCGGCCAACTGCCGAAAATGGCAGAGGATATGTATTATCTCCGGGAGGACGACCTTTGGCTGATACCCACTGCGGAAGTCCCCGTGACCAATATTCACCGCGACGAAGTTTTATCCGCCGCGGAACTTCCCATCCGCTATGTGGCCTATTCGGGTTGTTTTCGTCGCGAAGCGGGTTCCTATGGCAAAGAAACCCGCGGACTTCAGCGCCTGCACCAGTTCAACAAGGTCGAAATGGTGCAGTTTGTGCATCCGGACCGTTCTTACGAGGCCTGGGAGCAACTGATCGGAAACGCCGAAAGCGTACTGCAGAAACTGGGACTCCCTTACCGGGTTGTGGAACTCTGTTCTGCAGACCTGAGCTTTGCCGCCGCCCGCTGCTGCGATATCGAACTTTGGGCGCCCGGCAGCAAAAAATGGCTGGAGGTTTCAAGCTGCAGCAATTTTGAAGATTTCCAGGCACGCCGCGCCAATATCCGTTTCAAAGATGAAAACGGCATGCGCTTTGTCCATACCCTGAACGGCTCCGGCGTGGCTACGCCGCGACTGATGATCGCATTGATCGAAAACTATCAGCAGGCCGACGGAAGTTTGCGCATTCCCGAAGCTCTGCAACCCTACCTTGGAACGGATCATATCAAAGGTTGAGCCATGTTCCTGAACGTTTTACGCAATATTTACATTTACCTGCACATATATCTCGGAAATATTTTCATCGGCGGTTTTCTGATCCTCTGTTCCCTTTTTGTGCGCCGGATCTCCTTTTTTAACCGCCTTATTACCGCATGGGCAAAATGGGCCGCTCTGGCCATGCCAGGAAAATTGCGCATCGAGGGGCTGGAAAACATCAAGGCCGGACAATCCTATATCATTATCGCCAACCATGAAAGCACCGTGGATATTTTTTACTTGCTGGGGAAAATTCCCCTTCCTATGCGCATGGTCGCAAAAAAGAATCTTGAAAAATCTTTTATCATCGGACCCGCGATGAAACGATCCGGCTTTATTTTTGTGGATAATATGAGCAAGGGGAGCTCCATCGGACATTTGAACCAGCGCTTTGAGTTTCTCAAAAAAGAGGGGATCTCCCTCATGTTCTTTCCGGAAGGCAGCCGTTTTAAAAACGCCCTCCTTTCCCCTTTTCGTCCGGGTGCCTTTGTGATGGCCATCCAGCACGGATGGCCGGTTTTACCGATCGCCATTAAAGGCGCACGCGCCATGATGACGCCGGGAAAGAAAATGTTCCACCCCTCCAACATCGAATTGCGGGTGTTGCCCCCGATCGACATTCGCAACTACCGTTATGAGGATCGCCAGCTGCTTTCCGATACCTGTTTTCAGCTTCTGGAAAAGGAATTGAAGGAAATGTACGGCGACAACGACGCGGTGTTCAGGGAAAATTGATCATTGCTCTCCGCGCCGTTTTATTCTACATTATCAGCATGGAAAAAAGATTGAAATCCCTCAGCAAAAAAACCCGTATCCTGATCCCGCTTTGTCTGTTTGTCTTTGCCGCACTGATCGGTTTCGACCAATGGAGCAAGCATCGCATAAGGGAGCTGCTTCCTATGGAAAGCTATTACGAATGGCAGGATATTGCCGTTGCCGGAAAATGGCTCAGCTTTACTCATGTTGAGAACACGGGCGTTGCCTTTAGTATTCCTGTCCCAATGCTGAAATACGTGTCCATTTTTGCCTTACTGTTCATCCTGTATTTTTTCTACCGCATAATCCGGGAAAAGCCGGAAACTATCGTCAATTATTTCGCTTTCACCCTTATTCTCGCCGGCGCGGTCGGAAACGCCATTGACCGTTTTGCTTTCGGCGAGGTCACGGACTTCATTAAGCTTGACTTCGGATTCTGGCCCTTCAATCCCTTTGCCATTTTCAATGTCGCCGATTCTTGCATCACGGTCGGGGTCTTCCTGTACCTGATCTACACCCTTTCCGAAGAGGTGCGGATCCGGCGGCAGAATAAAAAGGCCGGTACCGAACAATCATGAGCGAAACACTTTTAACCGAAACGGATGCCTTTGATACCTACTGCATTGCGGTGCGGCCCGCACAGAAACCGACGCGTATCGATACCTTTATTACAGAATCCATTAAAGATATTTCCCGCTCTAAAGTGCAGGAACTGATCCATCGCGGACTGATTACCGTCAACCGCGAAAGTGTAATGAAAGCGTCCTGCAAAGTCAATCCCGGGAACATGATCACCGTCCATATCCCACGCTTTGCGCCCCTGGAAGTGGAAGCCGAGAACATCCCTCTGGATGTGATTTACGAAGATGACGACCTTATCGTGATCAATAAGCCGCCCGGACTGGTGGTGCATCCCGCGGCGGGCAACCGTACGGGTACCCTGGTCAACGCTCTGGCGCACCGCTGCACAACGCTGTCGGACGTCGGCGGCGTTTACCGGCCCGGGATTGTGCACCGGCTGGACAAGGATACTTCCGGAGCCATTATTGCGGCAAAACATAACGTGGCGCACAACCGGATGGCGCGGACATTTGAATTCCGCAATATCGAAAAATATTACCTGGTCCTTGCCTGGGGCCGTTTTACCGGGGAACGCGGCGCGTTTACCAAGGCGATCGGGCGGCACAAGCGGGAACGGCAGAAATATGCGGCGTACCAAGACGAGCGGAACGGAAAACCCGCGGAAACCCGTTATGAAGTGCTGGAATCGTTTGATTTTATCAGCTTTCTCCGCGTACAGATCCTGACTGGCCGCACGCACCAGATCCGGGTGCATTTGTCCGATGCCGGCCATCCCGTGCTGGGCGACACGCTTTACGGAGGCGGCAATCAGCGTCTGAAAGGACTGACCCCGGCCCGGCGCAGCCTGGCGTTAGAAGTGCTGGATTCGATGAAACGCCAGGCGCTGCACTGCGCTGAAATGCATTTTAAACATCCGGTGAACGGCCAGCCCTTGCAGGTACGCGCGGCGCTGCCGGAGGATATGGCGCGGGTCCTTAAATTACTGCGGGAAAATTCGGCAATTTAAAGAGACGACGGGAGTTTGCATGCAATTCCTGACAGCGATCGATGAATTTCTCAGCTACCTGGAATCCGTCCGGGCATATTCGCAGCATACCCTGAAAGCCTACCGGCAGGATCTGCGGCAATTCCATGCCTTTTGCGTGGAATACCACGGCCGCGAAACGGTGGAACTGTCCGAAATCGACAAGATCAGTATTCGGCATTTTCTGGGCATGCTGACGGAAGTCAGATTTACCGCCCGTTCGGCTGCACGTAAACTGGCCGCGCTGAAATCCTTTTTCCGTTACTGCCTCCGGCGCGGATGGATCGAAAAGAATCCGGCTTATTCCGTGCGCACACCCCGTATTCCGCGCAACCTTCCGGCCGTGCTGAGCAAAGAACAGGCGGCCACCCTCTTCCGCCGGCTGGAAGCCCGTGATTTTGTCAGCGCCCGCGATGCCGCTATGCTCGAACTGTTCTATGCCTGCGGTCTGCGTCTGAACGAACTGCAGCAGCTTCGCTTGCGCGATATCCGCTTCCGGAGAATGCTGGTCTCCGTACTGGGGAAAGGCAATAAACAACGGCTTCTGCCCCTCGGTGAAAGCAGCCGCCGAGCCCTCGATATCTATCTTGCTTACTATGAAAAATCCTTTGGCAAGCCCGGACCCGATGATACGCTGTTCCTTTCCGGAAGGGGAAAACCGATCTCAACCCGGAACGTGCGCCTTCGTGTTGAAAAATATCTCAAGCCCATTTCCGGCGGCGCGCGCAAGAACAGTCCACACGTTCTGCGCCACAGCTTTGCCACCCATCTGCTGGATGAAGGTGCGGATCTGGAATCCGTTCGCATGATGCTGGGACATGAAAGCCTGTCCACGACCCAGGTCTACACCCATGTTAAAATGGGACGTTTGAAAAGCGCCTATGAAAAAGCGCATCCCCGGGCGGAGAAAAAAAAGAAAGAACAATAAGGTTTTTTATTTGTTAAAAGAATGATGTATATTTTCTTATGGCAAACTAAAATAACCCATTAAAAAGGAGAAGGCTATGAATATCTTAATCACAGCAAGGCAATTTACTATCTCCGAAGAAACGCGCAATTACGTGGAGAACGAGATACAGCGCGTGCTTAAGGTGTTTGACCGTGTCGTTTCCGTTCACATTACCCTGGAACGCATTAAAAGTTATGAATATATGACCCAGATTGTCTTAAAGGCACCTCTGAAAACCCTGACTTTGCGTGAAAAAGACGAAGAACTGACCAAATCCATAGATCTTGCCGTTGACAAGATGATCCGACAAATTCAAAAATACAAAGGACAATTCCAGACCAAACATGAAAAAATTATCAGTACATGAACTGATCGCCGAGACCCGAAGCAAGCTGCAGCTGAAACAGATCAATCCCGAAGCGGGTGATGACGGGTCCGTCACTTCTTCGGTTGTAAATATTCCGGGACTTGAACTTACCGGTTTCTGGACGGATTTTCCGCGACACAAGCTGCAGGTATTCAGCAAAAAGGAAATGCAGTATATTGCGACCCTTTCGCCTGCAGCGATGGAAAATCTGTTCCGGAAAATGTTCGCTTTCAAAATTCCCGCGGCAATTTTTGTGGAAACCCCTGAAATTCAGCCGATCATCATCGAACTGGCAAACGAAGCCGGGGTACCGTTGCTGCAAACGGATATCAATATCATGCAGTTTCTGCAGGACATGGGGAATTATCTCTACAAGCGATTTGCGCCCACTACCATCATTCACGGCGGACTGGTGGATGTGCACGGCGTAGGAATTTTGCTGACCGGCAAGAGCGGGATCGGCAAGAGCGAGATCGCCCTGGATATCGTCGAACGGGGTCACCGGCTGGTCGCCGACGATGTCGTCGACATTCGCAGAACCGCCCGGAACGTGCTGATCGGAAAACCGGAAGAACTGCTTCAGGATACCATTGAGGTCCGCGGACTTGGAATTGTCAATATCCGCAAGATCTTCGGCGCCCGCGCAGTACGCGTGCAGAAACGCGTAGAAATGATGATCGAACTTCTGCGCTGGGAACCGGACGTCCATTACGAACGCTTCGGACTGACGGAGGATCATATCAGCATCCTCGGTGTCAGCATCCCGCATATCCGCCTGCCCATCAATCCAGGAAAAAATATTTCCGTCATTGTGGAAACCATCGCCATGACCTACCTTCTCAAGCTCTATGGCGAAGATCCGGCTAAGGAAATGCAGGAAAAACTCCTGAAGGAACTTAAGGAGAAATCCGTCAACCTCAATGGCGACACTATCGAAGAAGACCCCGAATAAAAGGCATTTTAAATTTGAACAATGAAAGGTCCCTTCGTTTCCGAAGGGACCTTTTTATGCCTCTGCTTTTTTAGGATCGCATTAGGCTTTGATTCCGTAATCTTTCCCGTATTTTTTTACGACAAAATCAATATCTTTGTCGCCGCGTCCGGAAAGGTTGATCAAAATGCTTTCCTCTGCCGGCAGCTTGGGCGCGATACGGGCAGCATAGGCGACCGCATGCGCGCTTTCGAGGGCCGGAATGATGCCTTCAACCTGCGAGAGCATAAAGAAAGCCTCAATGGCATCTTTGTCGCTTGCAGTCACATAATGCACCCGTTCAATATCCTTTAAATAACTGTGCTGCGGTCCCACGCCCGGATAATCCAATCCTGAAGCCACCGAATAGACCGGAAGCGGTTCACCCTTCTCATCCTGGATCAGATAACAGCGAAAACCATGGATAATGCCGGGTTTTCCCATAGTCATAGTTGCGGCATGCTCACCGGGCTTGAAACTCAGTCCGGACGGCTCTACACCGTACATGGCGACCTCCGCATCGTCCAGAAAAGCGGAAAACAGTCCAATGGCATTGGAACCCCCGCCGACGCAGGCGATCAGATTATCCGGCAGTTTTCCGTTCATGCTTAAAAATTGTTCCCTGGCTTCGTGGCCGACAATTGACTGGAAATCGCGGACCATGGAAGGAAAGGGATGCGGGCCGACAACCGAACCGATGCAGTACAGCTGGGTCTCCGGATCCTGCAAATAGGCGTTAAAACACGCATCGACAGCATCTTTCAGCGTCTTTGTGCCGGTGCTGACAGGAATCACCCTGGCGCCTAGGATCTTCATCCGTATCACATTGGGATGTTCTTTTTCGATATCCACATCACCCATGTAAATATCGCATTCCAGTCCCAGCAGTGCGGCAGCGGTCGCCAGCGCCACGCCGTGCTGGCCGGCACCGGTTTCGGCAATGACCTTTTTTTTACCCAGTCGCTTTGCCAGAAGCGCCTCTCCCAGGCAGTGGTTGATCTTGTGCGCGCCGGTATGGTTCAGATCTTCGCGTTTGAGATAGATCTGCGCTCCCCCCAGGCTGGCGGAAAGGCGGCGCGCATAAAATATCGGGCTGGGACGTCCCACATAATGCGTGTAAAGATCATACAATTCTTCGCGGAAATCCCTTTGCTTACGGATCTGTTCGTACTTGTCTGCAATATCCTTCATGATCCCGGTCAATTGCGGCGGCAGGAAAGCCCCGCCGTAAGCGCCGAAATAGCCTTGCCGGTCCGGCATTTGTCCTAATTGCTGCATATATCAGTTCTCCATTTCTTTCAAGATTTTTACAGTGATCGATTCGGGGTTTTTGATTATTTTGGAGCCCCGCGTGATTTTGCACAGGCTGATACGGTGTTTTTCCGCAATGTGCCGCTGGGTCTCTCCGTGATAAAGGTCTTTCATCAGGCGCCATCGAAAGATCAGCGCCTCCAGTTCGCTTTCGGTCAGGATCTCGGCGAGAAATTTTTCCATGTCGCGTTCGTTGTCAATGACCGAAAACGCTTTTACCAGCTCTTTGTATGACTGCATAATGCACTCCTTGTTACTACGGAGAGAAACATAGCGCGATTTTTTTTTATTTGCAAGCATTATTTGTTCTTTTACATAGAAACAATTTTGCTTTATTTTGAGCGGGATCACAGAACGCGGCCTGCGTGTGTTTTCTGTTGAAACCTTCAGCGTTTTCGCGTAAGTTTCAAAATGTATTGCAATATCGCCTTCCCGGCCGATATCCATCAGACATTTACGTATCGCATTCCGGACGCTCTGCGCGAAAAAATCCGGCCCGGTGTCCGGGTCAAAGCCCCGTTCGGTCCCCGCGCACAACTGGGATATTGCCTGGAGTGCCTTGAAACGCTCCCGGAAAAGCCCGCGTATCCCCTGAAAAGCATCGAAAACGTCTTTGATGACAAACCAATCTTCAGCGCTGCGCTCATCAAGCTCCTCCGCTGGATCTCCGAATATTATATGGCGCCTCCGGGCCTCTGTTTCCGGGCGGCGCATCCTTCCGAAATTGGCTACAAACGGCAGGAATACTGTTTCGTAGCACCCCACGAAGATCCGGAAAAGTGGCCCGACATTCCGCCGCAAGGCTTATCTTCCCTGGATTTTACGGGACTCCCGGAACTGCGTCGCAAGGCAGTCAAGGCCGGGATCGCCGAAGGGCGGCTTTATATAGACAATATTTTTCCTCCGAGCAAAAATTTACGTAAGGTTGCCGCTATTCGCCTCCGCGAATCAGCAACGGGACTTACGCCAAAGCAGCAGTCGCTGGTGAATTTGCTGGCTTCTCTGGACAGTCCGGTCGAGGAGCTGCGCATCCTCCTGAAAAAACTCCGCATCAGTACCGGTGTTGTAAGAAGGCTGGTCGAAAAAGGCATTCTGGAGCAATGTGAGATGGAGGTTCCGGCGGATCCCTTTGATTTTTTTCCGCCCGCTCCGCGCGATAAAGTGCTGCTTTCCGAAGAGCAAAACCGCATTTTAAAGCACATCCGAAAGCACGAAAACTCTTTTTACCCGGTTTTGCTGCACGGAATTACCGGCAGCGGTAAAACGGAAATATACATACGCCTTGCCAGCGAACAGCTGGAAAAAGGCCGCAGCGTTCTGATGCTGGTCCCGGAAATTGCCATTACCCCGCAGATCGCAGCGCGTTTCAGAGCGGCATTTGGCGAAAAGGTCGCCATTTGGCACAGCCAGATGCGCGATGCGGAACGCCTGTGGACCTGGAACCAGATGCTGCGCGGCACGATACGGGTCGTGGTTGGAGCGCGCTCCGCACTTTTTGCTCCCCTGCCGGATATCGGCCTGATCGTTGTGGATGAAGAGCAGGAGGCGACTTACAAGCAGGAAGAACCCGTTCCTCGCTACCATGCTCGGGACGCTGCCGTCATGTATGGGCACATTCTCAATATCCCCGTTCTGCTCGGCTCCGCAACCCCCAGCCTGGAATCCTATTATCTCTCCGCCGTTCACCGCTACAAGCGGCTGGAACTCACCCGGCGTTACGGCGAAGCCAAACTGCCACGCGTTCGCCTGATCGACATGCGGGAAACGCCGCGGCGCGGACTCTTTAGCGAAAAACTGCTGGAGGCCGTTTACCATACGCTTGAAAAGGGCAAACAGGTCATTATTCTTCAGAACCGGCGCGGTTACCATACGCTGATGGTCTGCAGCGAATGTGCCCGCGTTTTACAGTGCCCTGCCTGCTCCGTTTCGCTTACTTACCACAAGCGCCTCAATAAACTGCTCTGCCACGTCTGCAACAGCAGCTATCCTCTGACCCGTGAATGTCCACACTGCGGCACGAAAACCCTGAAGCCAACGGGCAGCGGCACCCAACGCATCGAAGAAGAACTTCAGGTCGCCTTCCCGCAGGCGCGAATCGCCCGTATGGACATGGATACTACGCGGACCCGGCACGCGCATGCGCGTATCCTGACCGATTTTGAGGAACAGCGCTACGATATCCTTTTGGGAACAAAGATGATCGCAAAAGGCCTGGACTTTCCCAATGTAACGCTGGTGGGAATCATCAATGCGGACATCGGGCTGAGCTTTCCCGATTACCGTGCGGGTGAACGCCTTTTCCATCTAATCTATCAAGTCAGCGGGCGTAGCGGACGCGGAAAATACCCCGGCCAGGTACTGATCCAGACTTTTAATCCCGAAGAGCCCCTGATCCGGATGGCCGCCAATCTGGAATTGAAGGAATACTACAATCTTGAATTGTTTCAGCGGAAAAATCTGAGCTATCCGCCATTCAGCCGGCTTTTTCTCATCCGCGTCAGCGGGACTTCCGCAGCCGAAGTCGAAGCCGCAGCGGGACGTATTTACCGGGAGATCAGCGGCAAGATCGACCCCCGGCACTGTCTGGGTCCCGCACCGGCGCCCATCGAACGCATTCAGAACAAAACCCGCTGGCAGATTCTGATCAAAGCGGACCGCAAACAGGATCCCAACGGCAACCGAAGCGCTGCCGTTCTGCTGCCAATTTACCTGAAAGCGCGACGTAAAGAAAAAAACGTCAGCATTATCATTAACCGGGACCCCGTTTCCCTGATGTGAGCAATATGGACCCTCTTTATCAAAAACTCGGATTTGATCTTGTGCGTGAAAAGATCGCCGGCTACACCCGGACCGAAAATGCCGGAAAACGCGCGCTCGGCTGGCCCTCTTTTCTTCCGCGAAAGCAGTATCTATCCGAACAGGACAAAATCCTGGAAATGCGGGATCTGCTTTTGCTGGACAGCAACCCGCCATTGAGCGGATTTTCCTCTCAGGAAACGGTGATAAAAAAAGCGCGCGTCAAAGGCAGTCTCCTGGCCGAAGAAGAACTTTTGGGACTGGCCGCCATTTTACTCAGCGCACGGCAAACGGCGGAATATTTCCATCAGCGCAGAGATAAATGTCCCCGCCTTGCGCAGATCGGCGCACAGTATAATCCCGGACTGGAAAAGCTGGAAAAGGAGCTTTTTGCCGTATTTGATCCCGAGGGGCATATTGCCGACAAGGCCTCGCCCCTTTTGTACCGGCTGCGCCGCGAGATCGTAAAGATCGAAGAACAAATTCGCAGCAAGGTGAACAGCATTGCCGCCGAATGGCTGAGCGCCGGTGTCGCCGCCGAAGATGCCGTCGCTTTCCGGAACGGCCGCCAGGTCATTCCCATACGGGCGTCCCGCAAATCCCGCGCTTCCGGCATCATTCACGATCAGTCCCAGACCGGCCAGACTCTCTATGTGGAACCGGTACTCATTGTGGAAATGAACAATACGCTTTATCAGGCCCGGCAGGAAGAACGCGCTGAAGTGCGCCGCATTTTGCTGGCGCTCACCGATCAGGTTCGGGAATTGCTAACGCCTTTGGGCGCGGCTGCCGGCATGCTGGAAGAACTGGATTTGATCCAGGCAAAAGCCCGGCTGGCCGTGGATTTTCGCTGTGAAAAACCCGAAAACGGGAACGGGACTTTGCGCATCCGGAACGGCCGCAATCTGGAACTCTGTTTTAGCAGGCGCGAACCCGTACCGCTGAATCTCTCTCTTGAAAAAGCCCGCTGCGGCATCATTATTACCGGACCTAATGCCGGCGGAAAGACCGTCACGCTAAAAACCATCGGCCTGCTGGCGCTGATGAACCAGGCCGGGCTTCTGATTCCCGCCGATGCAGACAGCAATCTGCCGGAATACGATCGGATTTTTGTCGATATCGGCGACGGACAATCCATTGACGGCGGTCTTTCCACTTTTTCCTCGCATATCCTTTCCCTGAAAAACATTCTCGAACAAGCAAGCTCCCGCAGTCTTGTGCTTATTGACGAACTGGGTACGGGCACTGATCCCGATGAAGGCGCTGCTTTGGCAGAAGGCGTTCTAAAAGTGCTGAGTGAGCGCGGAACCCGCTTAATTGCCACCACGCACCATGGAGCTTTGAAAACCCTGGCCTTTGAAAACCCCCTCTTTGAGAATGGCAGCATGAGTTTTGACGACCGCAGCCTGGAACCGGGCTATGTATTTATTCCGGATATACCGGGTTCCTCCTATGCCATTGAGATCGCACGTCGTTATCAGCTGGACGAAGAGGTAATCCGGCATGCCCGGGAACGCGTAGGTAAACAACGGGAAAAGCTGGAACGACTCATTCTGGATCTTCAGCGCAAGATCAGCCGTTATGACCAGCAGCTGAAAAACGCAAAAGAGAAAGAACGGCAATTCACGGAGAAACTTAAGGACTTGAATGATAAAAAGGGAGATATCGACCAGAAATTCAAACGCGCCGAAAAAGACGCATTAAAACGCGCGGAAAGTATGGTTGCGGACCTGCGCAAAGAACTGGAGGCCAGCATCCGGGAAATACGGGAGCGACAAGCCGGCAAAGACGCCATCCGGGATGCACAGCTCGTATTCCGTGGAGTCCAGCAGCACATCCGTGAAAAAAACCGCGAATTGCCGGAAACGCCCGCCGCAAAATTACACTTAAAGGAGCTGCAGGCCGGCCAGAGTGTCTATGTACGGAGCATGCAGCAGAACGGCACGATCCTGGAAATTAACGAAAAGACCGGAAAAATCTGGGTGGACGTGGACGGTGCCCGCCTGCGTCTGCAAGCCGACTGGCTGGAACCCAAGCGAAAAACGGAACAGCGCATTTCCGCGCATATCCATCACAGCATTGAGGGCAGCGTATTCCGCCTGGACCTGCGGGGTAAGCGCGCCGAAGCGGCCTTAAACGAAACCGATAAATTCCTGGACAATGCCGTGATCACCGGACTGCAATCGGTCGAAATCCTGCACGGGACCGGCCAGGGAATTCTGCAAAAGATCATTCACGATTTTCTTTCTAAAGATCCGCGGATCGCCGATTATCAATTTGCTCCGCCGGAACAGGGCGGCGTTGGTGTGACCTACATCAAAATGCGCTGAAATTTTTTTACCGATCTATCGCAAACTATGACTGAAGTGAAATATCCCGGGCCTGAGCGATAAGGTGGCGGAGCCGGGAGTATTGTTGTTTACTATTTGCGTCAATTATTTTTCACCGGGATCTCAAACCCCTTTCAGTTCCTCCAGATCATACGGCGTTCCCTGATATACAAAATAGTTCAGCCAGTTGGAATAAAAAAGAAAAGCGTGGCTTTGCCATCTGACTTCCGGTTTTTTTAAGGGATCGTCCCCGGGAAAATAATGCCGGGGTGGCGCGATATGCATCCCCTTTTTGATGTCGCGTTTGTACTCCCGGGCCAGAGTATCGCGCTCATATTCAAAATGTCCGGTAACAAAGAACTGCCGCCCGTTGTTTCGTGCAACAAGATGAATTCCGGCTTCCCGTGACCGGGCCAGAATTTCCAGTTCCGGGATCTTTTCGATATCGGAAGCCCGCACTTCGGTATAGCGGGAATGCGGGGCGCTGAATTGGTCGTCAAATCCCCGCAGCAGCGGATGCGCCGGATTCAGCACCTTGTGCCTGAAAATGCCCGAGATTTTTTCCGGAAGATTGTATTTCGGGATCCCGAAATGATAAAAAAGTCCTGCCTGGGCGCCCCAGCAGACATGCAGAACGGAGTAAACGTGATTCCGTGACCAATCCATCACCCGGCAAAGTTCCGGCCAGTAATCCACGTTCGAAAAATCCAGATGCTCCACCGGTGCGCCGCTGATGATCATGCCGTCGTAACGCTGGCCTTTTACGGCATCAAAATTTTTATAAAATTTAAGGATATATTCCATCGGGGTGTGCCGGGACGCGTGACTGGCCATGTGCAAAAGTTCGACATGGATCTGCAGCGGCGAATTGCTCAGCAGGCGGACCAGCTGGGTTTCCGTGTCCGATTTTGTGGGCATCAGGTTCAGGATCAGGATCCTCAGCGGGCGGATATCCTGATGTTCCGCCCGATATTTATCCATGACAAAGATATTCTCTTTTTGCAGCGCTTCAATGGCCGGAAGTCCTTTGGGTACGGTTATCGGCATTGTGCTTTCCTTATATTTTGCGTTGTCAAATCTTGTTCAGCGCCCGTTCCAGGTCCGCGACCAGATCCGCGGGATCTTCCAGTCCGACGGAAAGGCGAATTGTTTCGGGTCCGGCGCCGGCCTTAAGCCTGGCTTCAGGTTGCATTTGCTGATGGGTAGTCGTTGCGGGATGAATGACCAGGGATTTAGCATCGGCGACATTGGCAAGCAGGGAGAAGAGCTCCAGGCTGTCAATGAATTTCCGTACTCCCTGCAGGTTTGATCTCAGGGAAACGGTAAAAATGGAACCCGCGCCGCGGGGGAAATACCGTTCTTTCAGGGCATGATAGCGATTGCTTTTCAATCCGGGATAATTGACCTTTTCCACGGCGGGATGCTCTTCCAAAAATCCCGCCACCCGCTCTGCGTTTGAAACATGTTTTTGCACCCGCAGGGACAGTGTTTCCAGTCCTTGCAAAAACAGCCAGGCATTAAAAGGCGACAGTGCGGCACCCAGATCCCGCAACAGTTCGGCGCGGATCCTGGTCACGAAGGCGATGTTGCCAAGATCGGCAAAGGGGGCTCCGTGATTGCCCGGATCACAATCCGTGAAACCCGGAAATTTCCCAGATGACCAGTCGAAATTTCCGCCGTCAACGATCACGCCGCCTAGCGAAGTTCCGTGCCCGCCAATGAACTTGGTCGCCGAATGCACAACAACATTCGCGCCGTGCTCGAAGGGACGGAAGAGATAGGGTGTGGCAAACGTGTTGTCCACAACGAGCGGAATGCCGCAGGATCGTGCAAACGCGGATAGAGCATCGAAGTCAACAATATTGATACCGGGATTCCCCAGTGATTCGATGAAAATGGCTTTGGTTTTTTCATTAACGACTGCATGAAAATTCCCGATCTTGTCGGGATCGACAAAATGCGTGCGGATCCCATAGCGCGGCAGGGTATGGGCCAGCAGGTTATAACTTCCTCCGTACAGCGTTTCCGCCGCCACGATCTCATCACCGGCCTGCGCAAGATTCATAAGCGCGTAAGCCACCGCAGCAGATCCCGAAGCAAGGGCCAGCGCAGCGGACCCTTTTTCCAGCACTGCCATGCGCTCTTCAAAGACCGCCGTGGTAGGGTTTGATATGCGTGTATAGATGTCGCCGGGCGTACTCATGTTAAAGCGTGCCTCCGCCTCTTCGCAATTTTTAAAAACGTAGGAAGTGGTCTGAAAGATCGGTACCGCGCGGGCTCCCGTAAGCGGATCCGGACGCTGTCCCGCATGCACCTGCTCTGTATCAAATCCCCGGGTTTTTTTCTTCATTGATCTCCCTTCTTTTTTTTTGTGCAATAATTGCCGGGATATCAAAAACCGGCTTTATCTCCGCCGGCGTTTTATTTGTTTTATATGAAATATTACATCAGAAAGCAACGGCGGACCAGAACGGACGGCACATGCCCATCATAGCGTTTCCTTTTACTGTGTTCATATATTGCGGTACCATTGCAGCGTTTCTCCGTCAATGCTTTAAAACCGTTAAAAGCTATATTTCTTTTTGCAGAATGTCAACATTTTTTATAAATGCACAACAGATACATGTATTTCCTTGCGATTATTGAGCATTTCAGCTTTTCTGTAATATGATCTTTGCTTTTTTGCCGGTCCGGAATATTTTGAATATCCGTCAGCAGCTGACATTAGGATTGAACTTGAGTGTAAGGAAGTTATTTATTAATCTGCGTTGTTCGCCGGCAGATGAAATAATGCAAGTTGCAGGGTGCTCTGATTCAAAATTCAAAATTTATAAATTCTAAAATGCATTGAGTCAATTTATTTGAGTCGTCAATCCAATCTTCAATTGGATTGACGATCGGAAGCCCCTAAGGTCTTCCGATCCCCCTTTCCGACACTCCGCCTCCCGTTGTCCTCCCCGCTTCTTTTTTTCTTGCCCTGTGGAACTTTTTCCGCTACCTTACCGTTCGGTAAGTTCAAAACTGGAGTCCCAATGCCGGAAACGACATACAACAAGATCCTGGATGCCGCCGTTGCGATCTTTTCGGAACGCGGCTACAGCGGAACCTCAATGCGGGAGATCGCCGAAGCCCTGAACGTTACCAAAGCGGCGCTGTATTATCATTTCCCGGGGAAAGCCGAGATATTCAGCGCCTGTCTGTCCCGTTCACTGGATCAAATGGTCGCGGATCTGGAAAAACTCGCCGCGGGGGATCTTCCTTTCCGGGAAAAACTGGAACAAATGATCGCCGGGATGTACAATTTCTCTTCCGTGCATCCCCACACTTTCCGGCTTTTTAAAATGATCGTATCCCAAAGCTTCGATCTGGAAAACAGTAAAAGGATTTTACACAACTATTTCAACCGTCTGCAGAATGCGGTACGGGAAATGGTACAAAAAGGCGTGAAGAACGGCGAGCTGCGCAGCGATATCCCGGTCGATCTTCTGGCCTCTGCAATAACCGGGATGCTGCATCATACGACCGGTCCGAAAATGAAACATCTGACATCGTCGCGCCTGAAAACGGACGAACATGTTAAATACCTGATACAATTGATTCAAGGAGGTTTTGCATCATCATGAAGAAAATGTTTTTACTGATCCTCTTAACCGCCACCCTGCTTTCCGCCCGTGAGCTCAGTCTTCAGGAAGCTGAGAAACTGGCGCTGCAAAACAATCTGCAGATCAAGCTCTCGGAAGCATCCCTGCAGAGATCCCGGGCATCAAGCCGGGAGGCGCTGGCGAATTTTTTTCCCTCCATTACTTCCTACTACCAGATAACGGATAATTTTGAGCTTCCCGTCAATGTGATCGACCTTGACGGTGACGGCCCGAATCCTCCGATGGAGATCCGTATGGGCAAGCAGTTCAATTCCGCCACCGGAATCCAGTTATCCTACCCTGTTTTTACCGGCGGCGCTATCATTAACGGACAGCTAATGGCTACGGCGGCCGTCAATTTGTCCGAACTCAGTCTACAGGACCAGATAAACACGATCGTGCATACCATCCGGGTCCTGTATTACCAGGTGCAAATGCTGGAGTCGCTGGTTGATGCGACCGAAACCGGACTGGCCTCTGCCGGTGAAAATTACGAACTTGCCCTGACCCTGGAAGCGGTGGGGAAAGCCACCCGTCTGGATGTACTGCAGGCAAAGGTCCGTTATGAATCCTACAAGCCGCAGCTTATCTCGCTGAAGAACCAGAAGATCTCTGCCATAAATAATCTTAAGACCTATATCAACGATCCCTCGCTTGAAGAGATCCGGGTAAACGGAAGACTGGAACAGATCCCGAATCCCTTCAGCGGAATTTCGGGAGACGTTTTGCTGGAGAAGGCATTGCAAAACCGGCTCGATCTGCAGATGGCCGAGCAGCAGAAAAAACTGGCGGGCTTTCAGCGGAATTTGGCCTACAGCAGCATTCTGCCCAAAGTGCAGGTCGCTTCCGCCCTGCAATGGCAGGGCAATGCCGATGCGTTTGCTGACCTGAAATACCGTCGCAGTTCCAACGTATCGCTGAGCGTTTCGCTTCCGCTCTTTAACGGCGGGAAGAACGCCGCCGGGATCCAGAAAGCGGGGCTCGGACTGAAAGAGGCAAATTACCGTTATGAACAGGTTGCCGATTATGTAAACAGCGACGTGGATGCCGCAATCCGCAAAGTGGAAGAAACCCACTCCAATGTTTTGGCCATTGCGGATGTCGTTTCTCAGGCCGAAGAGGCTCTGCGGCTTTCCAAGCTGCTTTATGAAACCGGTTCCGCGACCCAGCTGGAGCTTATGAGCACCGAAAGCGCCTACATTTCTTCACGTTCCAATTACATATCATCGCTTTTCCAGTACAATGTTGCTGTGGAAGGATTGAAAAAATCCCTGAACCAATTAATGACCAAAGAACGGAGCATACAATGAGACACATCATCTTAAAATCCTTTCCCCTTTTATTTCTCATCCTTCTTTTTGCTTCCTGCGGGAACCCCGAATCCGCCTCCGCCGGACAAGAGACCGATTACCGGCAATATGCCGGAGCCATCCGGGAGTTGACCGAAACGCTGCCCCGTGATCTCAATGAACGGGACGCACGCCGTTTTCTTTCACAGCTTGAAAAAGTGCTGCGTCCGCTGAACGCTCCCGAAGCGCAAAACGACCTGACGGTAGTCCCGGTCTATGTAAATGCGGTCGAACCGGAATACATTGCCGAAAAGGTTCAGTATCTCGGCGATATCGCCGGTGATCCCAGCGTGATCGTGTACCCCAAACTCAGCGATATCATCCGGGAGCTCCGGGTCGTAAACGGTGACTACGTTAAAAAAGGCCAGATCCTTGCCGTCATCAGCGATGCCACGGTACGTAGCAGCAAGAGCCAGGCGGAAGCGGCTTATTTAAGCGCAAAAAGCCAGCTTGCAAATGTGCGCGTCGAATTCGAGCGCATGAAAACCCTGCATGACGCCAAGGCCATCAGTCAAAGCCAGTGGGATCAGATCGTCACCCAGCGCGAGGTGGCTGAAGCCGGCCTGCGTCAGGCGGAAGCGGCCATGGAACTGGCGGAAACGCAGCTTTCCTATGCCATGATCAGCGCCCCCATCAGCGGCTACATTTCCAACCTCGCTTACGAACCCGGCGATATGACAACACCGCAAAAACCGTTTGCATCCATTCACCAGATTAACTCCGTCAAGACCAGGATCAAGGTAACCGAAAGCGATCTGGGACATATAAAAGCCGACCAGCGTTGCGAGATCAGTGTCAGCGCCTATCCCGGTGAGATCTTTGAAGGCCGGGTCACCAATATTTCACCGGTGATCGATCCGCTGACCCGCAGCGCCCTGATCGAGATCCTGGCTGAGAATAAGGATCTTCGACTGAAACCCGGCATGTTCGCCCGGGTGAACATTATTACCCGGGAACGTCCGAATGCCCTTACCATCGAAAAGGCGGTTACCGGCAAGCAAACCGTTCTCCGGCGTTTCGGAGCCACCTTGCGTGACGACCAGCCGGTTGAGACTTACCATTGCTTTGTTGTCCGCGACGGTATCGCAATAAGAACGCCGATCGAGATCGGGATCGAATCCAAGACCAAGTACGAGGTCATCGACGGCCTGCATCCCGGGGATCTGCTTGTCGTTATGGGTCAGAATAATCTCCGTGATTCCACCCTGGTTGAAATTGTAAAATAACATTGTTCCCAAGGATCTTCTTTTATGAAAATATCATCCCTTAGTATACGACGGCCGGTAACCTTTTTTATGGTCTACCTGATCGCGATCGGATTCGGATTATTCGGCCTTTCCCGCCTGAAGCTTGACCTCTATCCCGAGATCGAATTCCCCATGGCCGTTGTCATGACGAGTTACGACGGGGTCGGGCCCGAAGATATTGAAAACACGCTGACGCGCACGCTGGAAAGCACCGTCACTTCTGTCGAAGGTGTCAAGCATATCAGCTCCACCTCCAGGAACAGCGTGTCGGTGATCCAGATCGAATTCAACTGGGGCACGGACATGGACCAGGCCGAAACCGACATCCGGCGCCGGATTGACCGGATCCGGGGGTTCCTTCCCGAGGACGCCTCCGATCCGCTGACCTTTGTCTTTGATCCTTCCATGCAGGCCATTATGCGCCTGAAAGCCTCCTCGGACCAGCTTGGCAGCGCAGAACTGCGCAAACTGGTGGAAGATCAGGTCCAGCCGCGCCTGGAACGTATCGAAGGCGTGGCCTCGGCCAGTGTCTACGGCGGACTTGAACGTCAGATCCAAGTCAATATCAATCCCTATGAACTGGCCGCCAGTAATATCTCCATTCTGGAAGTCGTCACCCTGCTTGCCAGCGCCAATCTGCCCATTCCGGGCGGTCTGATCGAAGAAGGCCTGCGGGAATTCTCGGTAGTGACCAATTCGGAATTCGAAAGTATTGAAGATATCGAGAACACCATTGTCGGCTATTCTGCCGCAGGGGATCCGCTTTTTCTCAAAAATATCGCAAAGGTCGTCGACGGCTACAAAGACGTTACCTCGGTCGTGCGCGATAACCGCGAAAATTCCATCAATATCGGCATTCAGAAACAATCCGACGCCAATACGGTCCAAGTCTGCAACGCAACCCGCAAAGCGCTTTCGGAGATTGAAAGAAATATTGGCAACGATGTAAAGCTTTATGTACACTTTGATCAGTCTGAATTCATTAAGGAATCGGCGAGCAATCTTTCTTCAACCGCCCTTATCGCTTTTATTCTGACCGGACTGGTTCTCTTCATTTTCCTTCGGAATTTCCGCAGTTCTCTGATCGCGGCTGTTTCCGTACCGGTTTCCATTGTAGTCACCTTCTTTTTTATGGGCATTTTTAATGTCACGCTGAACATCATTTCCATGGCGGGACTGGCGATCGCTATCGGTATGCTGGTCGACAACTCCATTGTAGTGCTGGAAAACATTTTCCGCAGGCACGACGATTTAAACGAGAATATCTGTATTGCTGCAGAAAAAGGCGCATCGGAAGTCGGTACCGCGGTAATGGCATCCACCCTTACCACCCTCGCCATTTTTATTCCCATGCTTTTTGTGGGCGGCGTTGCGGGCATGATGATCAAGGACCTGGCTCTGACCATCATCTTTTCGCTGACGGTATCCCTGCTGGTTTCCCTTACGCTGGTTCCCCTGCTTTCGTCCAAACTGCTCAGCAAGAACGGCAGCGAGGGACACAAGACGCGTATTATGGCGGGTTTTGATGCCGGTATGGAACGCTTTTTTACCGGACTGGCCAAGCTATACCGCAAGGGGCTTAACTGGTCATTGCGGCATCGCAAAATACTGGTCTTATCCATTCTTGCCCTCTTTGCCTTCAGTCTTTTTCTTCTGAGCCGCGTCGGATTTGAATTCATGCCAAAGACCGACGACAATCAGTTCAGCTTCAGCATCGAATTGCCGGTCGGCACGGCACTGCCGGCCACCGACACCTATTTCCGGCAAGTCGAAGAGATCATTGTCGCTTCGGTGCCGGAGATCGAGAATATGAACGTCAATTTCGGTGCGCGCGGAGGCTTTGGCGCCATATTCGGCGCGCAGACCAATACCGGCCGCGTTTCCGTAACCCTGGTGGACAAGGCGGAACGGAAACGCAGCAAATTCGAAATCCAGAACGAGGTGCGCAAGAAGATCAGCGCTATCCCGGGTTTGAAGATCGCCTTTGCCAGCGGCGGTTTTATGGGTTCCGGCAACGACTTGGTCATTGAAATTTACGGACATGACCTGAAACAGGCGGAAAGTATTGCCAACGAGATAAACGGTAAGATCGAAACCATCCCCGGCCTGGTGGATATTCAGCTCTCCTTCTCGGACCCGCAGCCGGAATATACCGTCGTCATTGACCGCGAGAAAGCCGGAAAGATGGGACTGAACATCGCTCAGCTGGCACGCATTGTCGAAACGTCCGTGAAAGGTTCGATTGCTTCGATCTATCGTGAAAACGGCGAAGAATATGAGGTTTATGTACAGCTGGGACGCGAATACCGCGAATCCGGCCAGGACCTGAGGAACCTTTTCATCAAAACCGCAAGCGGACAGCAGGTTCCCCTGAGTTCCATCGCAAAGATCGACGAAACGGATGCGCCGGTCTCCATCCAGCGCAAGGACCAGAACCGTATTGTCACCATCAGTGCAAATGTTTCCGGCAGGGATCTGGGAACGGTTACCGAAATGGTGGAAAAAGAGATCAAGACCATCGCCATGCCCTCGGATTTCCGCGTGCAGATCAGCGGTTCGGCCGAGGACATGCGCGAAACCACCCGCAATTTCCTCTTGGCCATTATCGTTGCGGTCCTGCTGGTGTACATGGTCATGGCTTCGCAGTTTGAATCCCTGCTGGATCCCTTTATCATTCTGTTTACCATTCCGCTTGCCATGATCGGCGTGGCTTTCAGCCTTTTCCTGACCAACACCACACTGAACATGACCTCGCTGATCGGGGCCATGGTGCTGGTCGGCATTGTGGTCAATAACGGAATTGTACTCATCGACTATATCAACCGGCTGATCCGGGAAGAGAAAAAACACGTCAACGATGCCATCCTGGAAGGCGCGCAAACCCGTCTGCGTCCGGTGCTGATGACTGCGCTGACCACCATTTTATCCATGATCCCGCTGGCAGTGGAACTTGGCGCCGGGGCGGAACTCTGGAGCCCGATGGCAAGGACCATTATTGGCGGCCTGATCGCATCGACCTTCTTGACGCTCTTCTTTGTACCGGTCATGTTCGATTTTCTGCAACATCGCAGAATGGAACAAAAGTTGAGCAATTCTTGTTCAGATACTGTTGCACCGGCGACGAAAGAAGCATAACGCGGACCCAGAACAAACCGGTCCGCACATCACGATTGGGAGTCCTATGCAAAATTTTGCAGGAAATATCCGCCTGGAAACCTATCGCTACGGTTGTGAAATCTACCGTGAAAGCAATACGCTGCGCAGCCGCATCCTGCTCGAAAGCCTCGGGCGCAGCGAACCCGCTTCGGATTACGATTTCCCGGACATCGATATTTATCTGGGCGCCTTCCTCGGCGAGCGGCTGATCGGGACTCTGATCCTGACACCGCTTGACGCGAAAACCGTCCGGATGCGCCAGCTTGCCGTAGATGAAAATTTCCGCGGCAGCGGTATCGGGAAAGCCCTTGTGGAAAAAAGCGAAGCGATCGCCCGCAGTCACGGTTTTTCTCTGATGATGTTGCACGCCCGCGTATCCGTACTGGAGTTTTACCAGAAGCTGGGTTATGAAAGAGCCGGCGAACGTTTCTTTGAGATCGAAATTCCGCATTGGCTCATGCAGAAAAAACTCAAATAAGTTCTCCGGCAGCCTTTCACGTTTTTCGTTTCTGAAGGCAGCACGTATCTTGCCTGCGTTTAAAAGAAAATTTCTTTGTGATAATTCAGATATCCATTTACATTTTGGCAGTCGCAAAGGGATTATGTTTATTCAATGAAAAAACAACCATTCGGCCTTCGCAAACGCCTTATTCTCTTCCTGCTGTTGTCTTTGCTCAGCGGCCGGGGATCCCTTGCTTCGCAAGATATTCTTACGGACAACAGCCTGCTTCCGCTTCCGGAATTTGCCGATTCCGCCAACAGGAATGAAATGTTCGTTCCGCTGCGATTGCTGCCTCGGCGAATCGCCGATCCTCCGCTCCGCTCCTTTCCTGAAGATTCCACCTTTATTCTGCTGTCCGATTCCCTGCTCTGCTGTTACGAGAATCCCGACAGCAGCGCGAAGCTGAAATTGGAAATATTGTACGAAAAGCCGGCGCTGGCTTTGCAGAAAAACCATATCCGCTACCGGCCGCCTCTGAACCGCAATGGCCCGGACAGTCTTGTTTTTACGGTCAGCAGCGACGATTACCGGGATACGCTTGTGCAGCATCTGCATATCCTTCCGGTCAATGACGCCCCGCTATGGGAAGCACGATACTTCAGTATCCCCGATGTTCCCGAAGACGAAATCCGTCAGCTGCCCTATTCCTGGCTCTACGAACGCGCCGGGGATGTTGAAACACCCGATTCGTTGCTGAAATTCCACGCCCGTTCCGGCAATGCGGTGCATATTTCTCTCGAAGGCGGAAAAATTACGCTGGTACCCAATGAGAATTGGTTTGGAAATGATACCATCCTGCTGACCGTGAGTGACGGAGATCTGGCGGATACCGCCTTTCTTGCGCTGACGGTCACTCCGGTGAACGACCCGCCGATTTTGCATTTTTTACCGGACCTTGTCATCAGCGAGGACGACACCCTGTTTATCGAACGCAGTGTGCTGGAAAGCTTTGCCGAAGATATTGAGACTCCGCAGGAGGAACTGAAATGGCAGGCACTGCGACTGGGAAAGGTCCGTGCCTTTTATGACGGATCCCGCATCCGAATTACGGCACCCGAAAACTGGTACGGTACCGATTCCATCCGCATCACCGTCAGCGACGGAGAGCTGGATGCCGTCCGGAACTGGGTCATCCATTTCACTCCGGTGAACGATCCGCCGGTCCTGCATTCGCTGCCTCCGCAAAGCTTCTTTGAAGACGATACCCTGCAAATAAAAAAACGCGAATTGTATCGTATGGCCCACGATCCGGAAACCCGCTCCCGCGACCTGAAATGGTCCCTGATCCCCTCGCCCGAATTGCAGATCCTTGAAGAAGATAATCTTTATAAAATCTATGCGGGACCGGACTGGTACGGCAGGGCGAAACTTCTGGTTTCCGTTAGCGACGGAGAATACGCCGATACGGCCCTGATGCAGGTTCGCGTGATCTCCGTCAATGATGCGCCGGTCTTGCAGGCCATTCCGCCGCAATCCTGGGATGAAGACGATACGCTGCGACTTGACCGCAAATATCTGAACGGCTTCGCCTATGACGTGGAAACCCGCAGCGAGGATCTGCTCTGGACCTTTTTGGCGGAACCGCCCCTCTATGTGCAAAGTAACGCCAATGTCGTGAAATTTTTCGCTGCCCCCGACTGGTTCGGAAGCGGCCGCATTACCGTTGTTGTTTCGGACGGCGGACTGCGCGACACCGCTTTTATTGAGGTTAAGGTACGTGCTGTCAACGATGCGCCGCGCTGGCTTGCGCTTCCGGATACGAATATGTTTGAAGACAAATACTGGGTCCTGCCGCTGTCGTATGTCCGCCGTTTTGTTTACGACCCGGATCCGAACGATGTCATCCACCTTAATATCGAAGCCGGCGACAAATTTTTTGTCGAGGAGAAAAAGGATACCCTGATATTCTGGCCGGAACAGGACTGGTTCGGCACTGAACAGCTTATTCTGACGGCAAGCGATGGAAAAAAGTCCAGCAAAGCAACCTGGAACATTCCCGTGCTTCCGGTCAACGATCCTCCCTACTTTACCACGTTGCTCCCGGATTCTCTCAGCTTTTTTGCCAACAATTCCGATACGCTGATCATGAAAGACATTGTCTACGATATCGACAATGACTTCAAGGACCTTACCTGGGAAGTAACACCCGGAAGGATCGTTCGCTATCTGATCGACGACAAACTCGGCGCCATTATCTTTTTTACGGAAAACAACCGCTACGGCCGGGATGCCGTAACCTTGCGTGTAAGCGACGGTCATGATTTGATCGTCTACTATTTGCCCGTTTTTGTGCACGAAGTGGACCGTTTTCTGATCGCCAATCCCGAAAGACTGGAGCTTCTTCCCAACTCGCCAAACCCCTTCCGCGAGTATACCGATATCCGTTACAGCCTGCCGGTAGGCTGTCATGTGAGCATCCGCATCTACAATCTGCTGGGCAAAGAGATCAGGGAGCTGGTGAACGGCTACCACGAAGCCAGCAATTACAGCCTGCGCTGGTACGGCGATAATGAAAGCAACATACCCGCGCCCAGCGGAGTGTATCTCTGTCGCATGGATGCGCTGGTGGACGGCGAACCCCGCGTGCTGATGCGAAAAATGATGCTGGTGCGGTAAATATATTCCAAATATCCAAAAATAAAGAGTCCGTAAATTGCACAGCCCGCTCTTTGCAGAAAAGCATTGCCTGCCAGCCTTCGTTCTTCCATTCGTCAGACTATGACTTTGCACAGCGAAGGACAGTCCGGGGGCTGAGGTATTGAGGTATGGTATTCCTACAAAAAAGTGGACACATGGTTAAGCCTCTAGGCGACATGTTTTTAAGATTTCCTTTGCATAATAGTTGTTCACATACTGATCGGGGGAGATATTTCCCAGGCTCGAATGCAGTCT
>JAQVTR010000110.1 GCA_028699915.1 Fidelibacterota bacterium | reverse complement strand
CGCGCAATTTCATCAACATTGCCAAGGGCAAAGGCGGCTGGTGCGCGGGGTCCTCGAACTCCATTCCCGAATACGTCAAACCGGAAAATTACCTGGCCATGATCGAGACCGTCCTCAAAGAAGGCCGTTGGTAAGTACCCCGCTCATCCACAGATTTCACAAACAATCGGTCCACAGCCTGTCCCGATGGCTATCGGGGAATTTCACGGATTTACACGAATTAAAAACACACGAATAATTTTTAGGGTTGTGGATTTGAAGTTGTTTGATGATGTTTGTTTTAAATATTCTGCTTTTTTCTGTATAAATGCTTTGAAAAACCTCAATATTAAAAAAACTTTTTTTATAGCGTCCTTATCCACAACCCTAAAATATATTCGTGAAAATTCGTGAAATTCGTGGACGCTTAAATTGTGCAATCTGCGGACTGGTTTTTTATTGTACGTCCGGTTTACAGCTTCTCCGCGATCGCCGCTGCGACCTCGAGCGAAGTATTGCTGCCGCCCATGTCGTAAGTGCGGACCCTGCCTTCGGCGATGACTTCAGCGACGGCATTTTCCAAACGGGCGGCCATATCCTTCTCGCCCAGCCAGTCCAGCATCATCTTTGCCGTCAGGATCATGGCGATGGGGTTGACCTTATAGAGTCCGTAATATTTCGGTGCGGAACCGTGGGTCGGCTCAAAGACCGCCAGCTTGTCGCCGATATTGGCGGAGCAGGCGAATCCCAGTCCGCCGACCAGCTGCGCGGAGAGATCGCTGAGGATATCTCCGAACATATTTTCCGCAACGATCACTTCATAGTTCCCCGGATCTTTGACCAGCCACATGCACTGGGCGTCGATATTGGTTTCCCAGAGTTCGATGCCCGGATATTTTTTGGCCACTTCGCGGGCCGTGCGGATCATCAGTCCGCCGGTATCGCGCAGTACATTGGGCTTATCGCAGACCGTGACGGCCTTTTTTCCGTATTCCTTTGCGTACTCAAAAGCATTGGTCACAATGCGCTCGCAGCCCCGGCGGGTCATGATGCGCGTGGACATGGCAATGTTTTCCAGTCCGGCCGCCTTGAATTTTTTCATCTTGGGGTGATTCCGGTCCAAAGCGTCGTAAACATCCTGCGGCAGCGGGAAGAATTCCACTCCGCCGTACATGCCTTCGGTGTTCTCGCGGAAAATGGTGATATCGATGTCGTCTTTATAGTTCAGCGGGTTGCCTTTATAGGCCTTGCAGGGACGCAGATTGGTATGCAGGTTAAAAAGCTGGCGCATGCGGACGATCGGACTGAAATAAACGAGGCCTTTGTCCCGGGGTTCGGGAGCGAGTTCCTTCTCCGCTTCCTCTTTGGGTTTTGAGGTGATCGCGCCGAAGAGTGCGCAGTCCACCGTTTGCAGCATGTCGATGGTCCGCTGCGGCAGCGCATCGCCCTCGGATTTCCAGAATTCCCAGCCGATATCGCCGTGAACGAATTCCGCGTCCAGCTGCAGCTTATCCAATACGATCTTCGCGGCTTCCATCACCTCGTTGCCGACGCCGTCGCCCGGCATCCATCCGATACGGTATTTCGCCATATCCATGCTCCTTAATTTTTTCGTTAGATGTAAAACATGCCGCCGTAGCGGCCTTTTCCCTGCATCGTTAAAAATAACATTTGAAATTATGACAAATTCGGACCCGAGGCAACCGTAAACGGAAAAATTATTCCGGTTTCGGACAGGATTTGCGGATATTTTTTAGACGGGATATACCGGATTACTTTTAGACAGGATTATCCCAAAGGGATCCCCATGGGACGGGATTAACCGGATTTTTTTAACTATTCCATCAAATCAATACATAAACAAATCAACTCCACAACTTAACGCCCCGACAACTCGACATTCTTCCAGACAGGATCACCGGATAGGCGGGATGGTTTTTTAAGATGGGTCTTGACAATTCGACATCTAGACAAATCGACGTCACGACATAAGTTAACTTGACTCAAGTTTACTTTCTTAAAAAAATCAATTATCGCTTAAACAAGGGCAAAAATGATTGGCGTTGTTATAAAGAGGCTTGTTTTAATTCAAAAACCGGGTGAAAAACTTGACTCAAGTTTACTAAAAATTAACAATTAATATTTTCTCCCGTCATAAAAAACGGGCCCGTTTTTCGGGCCCGCTTTTATATATGTGCTTTTTTACCCGTGATTAATACAGATATCCCAGCGCGATATAGAGTCCGGTGCTTCCGTCGTTCCGGCTGGCGGCAAAGCCGTAATCGACCGATATGATCATGTTCTCGTTCATGGCCAGCTTGATGCCCATACCGTAGGCCAGGTGCAGGGTTTCTTTATTCCCGGTCAGATAGTCGCCGGAATTGGCGAGGCTTTCGATCTGCGATTTGTCATAATCATAGGGTTGTACGACCATGCCCGCATCCAGGAAGGGATTGACGCCGAAGTACCAGCTCTGGCCGATCCACTGAAAACGGACGATCTTCCAGCGTGCCTCCAGATTGCCGTAGAGGTAGCCGTCGCCGACCAGGCGCGAACCCATGATGCCGCGGACGTTCTTGCTGCCGCCCAGGCCGTCGCGGTTATTCCGGGAGTCCGGCATGTTGCCCTGCAGATAGAAGGGCTGATTCCCGGCAACGATGCCCTGGTAACCCAGGCGGTAGGTCAGCGAGAGCTTGTCATCCAGCAGCGTGAAATACTGGCGGTGTATCGCGGACAGCTGCAGCCAGCCGCCGCCGTCCCCGATAAATCCCGGTG
>JAQVTR010000109.1 GCA_028699915.1 Fidelibacterota bacterium | reverse complement strand
TTTTTCAGCTCGTAATAGACATCCCCGCTATCGGAAACAAGCGGAGTTACAAGAGTGGGATTCAGGACATATTGCGCCCGGACTACGCCAGCATTCTCGCCGCCGCGATTGTCGCGCTGCAGGAGTACGTAGGTATTCCCGCTTAGGAGTTTGGAAATAATCCATTGCTCAAGAAATTGAATGCGGTTCTGGAAATGGTTGGGCTTGCGCAGTACGGCAAGGAATGGGGAATTGCTCGTTATCTCTTCCCAAATTCCATTAACGTCTTTGCACAGCTTTATTCTCAGCTTCGAGATGTCCCCAGCGATGCCGGTTACGCATGAATAGATGGCAGAGAATTTGAGCAGGGTAGATGTATCGTCAGCCGTGACATTTGTTTGCCACGCGCCCGCGTAGGATTCGCGGATAAGCGAGAACCAGCCCGCACTTGACGGCACGGCAGACAGGGCCTTGTGAATCATCTTGCCCATTGTGCGCTTCGCCCATGTAGTGAGCTTCACTTGCTAGCCCTCATGTCTCTACGCTGATACCTTGGAGCCCTTCCGAGCGCGGTCTTGATCTGCGGCTTCGGCTGCGGCATGGGCTTGGGTTTTTCCTCGACACACGCGCGGACATGGCCGAGCGCGGAGAAGAGTTTGAATTCCGCCGTGTTCATTTCGTATCGGTCGCCCGGACGCTTAGTTCGGCCTTTGAATGGGTGTTTTGTTATTGCTTCTACCTGCATTCTCGTATCCTTTGAAAGTGGGGAGTCCCTTGCGAGACTCCCCGGTTTGTATCAGGAGGAACAGCGGAGAAGGCTAGGACACGCCGCCATAGTTGCAGGCAGTGAAGTAATACACCGCGGCATCACGCCGACGCGCCCAGTTGATGGTGCGCTCGGCCCGGACTGCAATCTGGTTAGTTTGGAACATCGAGACCATTTCCGTAACCTCGGGGCTTCCGCCGTCATCCATGACAAGCGACGCCTGTTCGGAAACGTCAACGGTTACGCCGCCATCATCAGCGAGCAGTACTTCCGACGCCTTCAGGATGGTAACAACGCCCGATCCCACCTTGTTAGAGGTGACCACGGCACAACCTTCCAGGAATCCTCCGGTAGGAGTGATGTCGGGAAATTCCTTCTGGCCAAGTGCGTTGCGCATCAAGCTGATCTTGAGCGCCTGAGTGGGCGACATGATAATGTAAATTCCCTCGGCGTCAATTTCGGCGGCAAGCATGATGCTCAGCGCGTCGCCAATATCAGCGCGGAGGTCCGCTGCATCAACTCCGGATGCGGCGGCATTTCCAGCGCCATTATTGATGGCGGCCGGATTAGTTCCAGCTACGGCCGTATTCGTGTGGACGATGAAGGCTCCGTCATTGTGGTTAATGATGGCCCCGCTCAGATCGTCGCGCACAAGCTGCTCAATAGAGGGAGAGCTAAAGCGGGCGAGCTGTTTGGAAAATGTCACGATGGCGGCCGCCGTGAAATGGCCCAACGTGATAGATCCCGTTCCGAGCTTGGTCAACGGCTTGCGGCCAAGTTCGGGAACCCACGCCGCAGTACTGCCGCTCGACTGAGAGGCAATGGTGATATTGAACGGAACGCGGCGGAGAGGAAGTTTCCCGATGATGGTTTTCGGGCGCAGGAATTCAATGAATTCATTGGCCATGAGCCGGTATTCAACCAGTTCGGAAGCCCAACCGTCCGCAGTGGTACTACCGCCGGCCACCGCTTCCTTGATGTTCATAAAGGCCATCGGGCTCGACAGGAATTTCTGAACCTGCGGGGTTTGATCCTTCCACGCCGACTGGCATCCTGCGTAGGCAGCTGCGCGCGCCGGATCGCCTTTTGCGGCAACCAGAGCTTGCACATAGCGACAGAAGGCGGTGCCAGGCAGGACGTTGGCGCCTTTGACGGTGATTACGCCGCCGCGCACTCTGGCACCGGAGTCCTGATCGGTCACGCCGGTGACGGGCTTGGCGGTTTCCTTCTCCATATTTTCCTGATCCCGCAGGCGCCCAAGATGCTCGTCGATGCCCTTGATCTCATCCCGAATGCCGTCGTGCTCCTGGCTTTCGGTTTCGTTCAGTGTGCGGCCCTCTTCGTCGGCCTTGTTCATAATTTCAGTCATGCGGGCGGACTTCGCCTGCCGAGTTGCTTCAAATTCTTTGATACGATCTGCAATAGGTTTCATGTTTTCTCTCTTGGAAGTTTTCCCCGAAGCGCCGGGAGGATTGGTTTTTTCAAGTCGCACAGGCTGACGGGGCTTTGTGCCAAGCGCGGCAAGCTCTCCGTCAGCGATGGACTTGATAGATGTGATCGAGGCTTCCGCGTTGGCCGGGATAGTTACGGCGGATGTCTCCATAATTTCAGTGCGGATATAACGGAAGCCATTAAGAGCCTTGTCGTAGCTCTCCTCAAGGCTGCGGAACCCTATTGACAGGCCGCGAACGAGGCCCGCCTTGATGAGCGCCCATGCTTCGTCGATGTATGGCGCGACTCCTTCCTTGGCGATCTGAACCTTGATGCGGAGCCCGTCCTTGGTGGCGCTGGCTGCGACCACGCTACCAATAGGCTTGCGTGAGTCATGCTGATAGAGAAACGGATAGGGCAGCTTGAATTCCATGCCCAACGGCTCTACCGCGTCATTCATGCGGTCTGGCGACGGAGTGCTTGCAATGCCCTCAAGGGTCCGCGCCTCGCCGTCAACGGATTTAAATTCAATGGTCGAGTAGGCTCTATTCATGGCCTCACCAAATAAAAAAGGCCGCATCTCTGCGACCTTTGTTTGGTTGGATTACTAAAATTGCTTAAACGA
>JAQVTR010000108.1 GCA_028699915.1 Fidelibacterota bacterium | reverse complement strand
TGTGGAAAAGCGGATTTCTGCTGCTGTCCGCACTGCTGTTCTCCGCAGCGCACTATCTGGGAGCGGCAGGAGACAGTTTCAACTGGCTGAGTTTCATGGCCAGAAGTCTGGGCGGCCTGGTACTGGGCGTCGTGTATCTGCTCCGCGGCCTTGGCCCGGCGGTCTACACCCACGCTATCTACGACATCTTTACGCTCCTCTGAGAAAACCTGATCCAAAGCCAGCCCCGATATCTATCGGGGAATTACCACGAATAATCTATATAACTTACCCTGGGTATCTCTGAAGGGTCGTTGTGAAACAGGTGAATTACAACAAAAAAACCTAACGCTGTCATCCCGACCGAAGTCCGCCGCAACTTTTCTAAGTTACAAAACTTTGGAGTATAGTGGAGCGAAGGCGGACGAGTGGAGGGATCTCCTCTATTTCAAGATGTGGATTAATTATCTGTCAGGAATAATACATTGTGGTACTACAGAAGGGATCCTTCGACTGCGCCCGCCTACGGCGGACTCCGCTCAGGATGACGGTTTTTATTTGATTTTACCTCTGTTATAAGAGAAAATATAATACGCTCGGAATAACAACTTATCGTATTAATTCGTGCCTTAAATTCAAACGTATGATCCTTTAATTGTCCTCTTTTCCACAACCTTAAAAATATTTTGTGTTAATTCGTGTAAATTCCCTCCTTCGTCCCGACCCATCGGGACTACGGCGGGCAGGCTGTGCAATTCCCCGATATTCATCGGGGCAAGCCGTGGACTATTATATTCGCGGTAATTTGTGGAGGTTTCTAGAGATCCGTGGAGGCAGGTTCCGCCAGGATATCCCGTTCGAACTGGTAGCGCACCTTGCCGGTGCCGGCGCCTTTTATTTTGCTGACGTATTTACGCTCCGTGCAGACCACCGTGACCAGTCCGCGGTGCTTTTGTTCGCTGAAACGCGCCGCCAGAGCGGCGGCATAGTTCAAAACCTTTACAGGCGGCTGCTTTTTTCCGTCCCTTTTCAGGATCACATGCGAACCCGTGCCATGCCGCACATGCAGCCACAAGTCCGTTTTGGCGGCGAATTTAAAGGTGAGTTCTTCGTTATCTTTCGCAGATTTCCCGACCCGGATGCGCCAGCCGTCAAGGAGAAATTCGCGATAGGGGCGGCGCTCATGGTTTTCGCCTGCAGCGGCGCCTTCTTTCAGCAGACCTTCGTGATCCTTATTCCATGCCTGCAGATCTCGGTAATGGTTTATTTTCTGAAAAGCGCCATACGCCGTTTCCAGGATCCGGTATGCCTGCAGCAGCTGTTCCCGCCGCTTTTGTCCGTTTTCGATTTGCGTCATGAGCTGCCGGGATCTTTCGTAATACCGATCGATGTTCTTCTGCACATCGCTGTCGCTTCTGAGCGGAACGGCAGCCGGGAAATCCGGATTCCGGTACATTTCCGGGATCTCAAAGCTTTCGGCATGCGCTTGCAGCAGATGCCGGCAGGCGTTCAGGGTATCGGCAAAATAACGGTATTCTTCCGCACGCCGTTCCAGATCCTTTTCCTTGCGGATGCTGCCGAGCTGCCGCTGCAGATGTTCCAGCTCCGACGTGATACGGCCTTCCAGTCGCCCGTATTCTTCCCGGAAACCGGACTCCTGCAGAAAGCCCGTAAGGAATTTCCGGTAATTTGCATAAAAACGCTGCGGATCAAAAACTGCATCCTGGGGCAGCAGCACAAAGCGCCCGTTCAATTCGGCGCCCGCCGAGTTCTGCAGTATCTCCAGAATGCGGGGATATTCCTTCGTTCCAAGAACGGCGGCGATGTTACGTTTCCAGTAGGGACTGAAGCGCGGATCTTCTTCGAGGGAGGTGTATTCCGGAGCCGGATTTTCCTGCAGGAGCTGCGCATCAATACGGATACGCTTTTTAAAGAATTCCGTAATATTATCCTGCATATACGCGATATTTCCGCGATTGGACAGAAAGATCAGAAAGAGAGCCCCGCCATGGGTCATGGAAAAGCGGAGCACGCGTTCGGCGGGAAAGATGCGGACGGACTCCACGATACTGCCCTCGGCGGCAGGAAAGATCCGAACGCTTTCCCGTCGCAGGGAAAGGGGTTCCCGGGCTGTCAGGCAGTACTGAAAGGGCGTTCCCAGATGGATCAGCAGCGGCTTGTGTTCGCGAAAAACAAGCCAGAGCTCGTTTTTCCGGAAGGTCACACAGCGTTCCAGCACCGCGCCGCGGTAAAGGCCGTCGAACACGTTCGCGCATTTCTGCAAGGTGAACCAGGAGTTGATCATGCGCAAATGTACGCAATCCCCGCTTTCGTAACCATGAATTTTTCCACGAATTATACGAATATGTAAGTATAATGTTGTCATCCCGGTGCTACAGAAGAGATTCTTCGACTGCGTTCGCCTTTGTCCGCCTGCCGTCGTACTACGGCGGACTCCGCTCAGGATGACGATCATTTTTTTGTTCAGCTCTAAAATAATTCGTGTAAATTCCCCGGTTTGCGGGGCAGGCTGTGCAATTCCCTCCTTCGCTCCGACACTTCGGAGCTTCGGCAGGCTGGCCGTGGACAGATTCTTCGTGGAATTCGTTTTAATTCGTGGAAATTTGTGGAAAAGTTCTTTCGTGGAAATCCGATTTCGGCTATGTATATTTCAAGATGATCGAGGATAAGCAAAAATTGCAGTTATCGCCGGGGAAGCGCATCCTGATCCTGGGTCCCAGCGGTTGCGGAAAAAGTTCCCTGCTGAAACATATTGCAGGTTTTGAAAGCGGCATTCCGGTCAAGGCTCCCGAAGCCGGCAGCGCCGCTCTGCTGATGCAAAACCCTTTTTACCAGATCATTATGCAGGATG
>JAQVTR010000050.1 GCA_028699915.1 Fidelibacterota bacterium | reverse complement strand
GCAGCATGTTCCCGGGTGGAGATGAGGAGAGGGAGATCAGTAAAAGCCGGAAAATCATGACGGAATTGCCGAAAGGCGCAATGCGCATCCTGTCGCTTGATGGCGTCGTCCCGCTTCCCAGTATTATTTTCCCGGTGATGATCCGCGAAGAGGATCAGCATCAACTGATCCAGGATGCCCTGAAAGACAACAAGACCCTGGCGGTATTTACACGTATCATTCCGGAAGACCTTGACAGTCAGGAAGAAAAATTATACGATACCGGTGTGGCCTGTTCCATCCTCAAGATCATTCAGGTCGGTGATGGTTCCGTTCGCGTGCTTTTGCGCGGATTATACCGTATCCGTATGAATGAGGATGTGCCGGTCGATGCGCCCTACCGTGTTGCAAAAATTACGGAACTCCGCGAGAAAGCCGCACCAAAACTCAGATCCGAAGCTTATATCCGCTCGGTTTCCGAACTGTTTCAGCGCATTATCAGCATTTCACCGGTGTTCCCGGAAGAAATGCAGGATGTGCTTTTCGGCGTGGAAGATCCGGGGAAACTCTCGGACCTTATCGCGTCCGCCCTGAGCATTCCCGTCTCGGAAAAATACCGCTTTCTCACGGAACTGAATGTTCAAAAGCGTCTTGAACTGCTTCTGGTATCATTGCGAAAGGAACTGAAGATCATTGAGCTGAATGCCAGGATCAATGATCATATCAATGATGAGGTAAACCGGCAGCAGCGCGAATTCATTTTGCGGGAGCAGATCGAGGCGATCAAAAAGGAACTGGGGGAATCGGAGGATGACGATCCCGAGATCCGGGACCTGTACAAACAGGTGGCAAAGACTCCGCTGACCGATGAAGCCAAAACGGCGGTCAGCAAAGAGATCGAACGGCTTGCCATGATGTCGCCGTATTCCTCGGAATACACCGTAAGCAAAACCTATATCGACTGGATGCTGGAACTGCCCTGGAACATCTTTACCGAGGACAATCTGGATATCGGCCGCGCTTCCCAAATTCTGGAAACGGATCATTACGGACTGCAGGATGTCAAGGAGCGCATTCTTGAATTCCTTTCTGTCCTAAAATTACGCAGTGATGTCAAGAGTCCAATTCTTTGCCTGGTGGGTCCCCCGGGAGTTGGAAAGACCTCCTTAGGGAAAAGCATCGCGCGCGCCATGAACCGGGAATTCATCCGTTTTTCCGTAGGCGGCATGCGGGATGAAGCGGAGATCCGCGGGCACCGCAAAACCTATATCGGATCCATGCCGGGACGCATAATCCAGTATGTAAAAAAATGCGGTTCGCAAAATCCCGTGATCATGCTGGATGAGGTCGACAAGATCGGCAGCGATTTTCGCGGCGATCCCTCCTCCGCGCTGCTGGAAGTGCTGGATCCCGAACAGAACAAGGATTTTCGCGACAACTACCTGGAAGTGGCTTTTGATCTTTCACGGGTCTTTTTTATAGCAACCGCCAACAGCACGCATAATATTCCGCACGCCCTGCTGGACCGCATGGAACTGATCGGCCTGCCCGGCTATATCACGCCGGAGAAAGTGCAGATCGCCCGCCACTTCCTTATCCCCCGCCAGTTGCAGCAAAACGGATTGAAATCCACACAACTGCGTTTTTCCCGGGGTTCCGTCGAGATGATCATCGAACATTACACTATGGAAGCCGGCGTTCGGTCGCTGGAACGCGAAATCGCCCGGGTTTGCCGTAAAACCGCTCGCATGTTTGCGCAAGACCCCGCATCCCCCCGGGTTCTTTTCAATAAAAACAACATCGGAAAATTCCTGGGCCCAAAAAAAATATTCAGGGAGAATCTGCCCGAACGGGATGAGGTCGGGATCGTTGTAGGACTTGCCTATACCGAAAGCGGCGGCGATGTCCTGCCGGTTGAAGTGACGCTGATGCCCGGGAAAGGCCAATATCACAGCACCGGTCAGCTCGGGGATGTGATGAAGGAATCGGTGCAAACCGCCATGAGTTACCTGCGCGCTTCGGCAGAACAATACAAGATTGAAGCGGTTTCTTTTTTTAACCGGGATATTCACGTTCATTTCCCGGCGGCTGCCATCCCCAAGGACGGCCCTTCCGCGGGCGTTGCGATCACGGCGGCATTGCTTTCATGCCTGAGCGGACGTAAAGTCCGGCATGACATTGCGATGACCGGAGAAATATCCCTGCGCGGACGCGTACTGCCCATTGGCGGCGTGCGGGAAAAGGTGACTGCCGCCAAACGCATGGGCATCAAAACGGTGATCCTGCCAAAAGCAAACCAATCGGATCTTGAAAAGGTCCCGGACGTGGTCAAAGCGGGAATGCAGTTCTGCTTTGTGGAACATTTTCGCGAGATCGCAGACCGGGTTTTGTTATAGAAAAAGGTTTAATTACGGAATGGAGGTTTTTTGTATGGAACGAACGAAGGTCATTATTATGGGTGCTGCCGGTCGTGATTTTCACAACTTCAATACCTTCTTCAGGGGAAATCCCGCCTACGAAGTCCTGGCGTTTACCGCAACGCAAATACCGGATATCGATGGACGGAAATATCCGGCCGAACTGGCCGGAGAATTGTACCCGGAAGGTATCATGATCTATGATGAATCACAGCTGCCGGAACTCATTCGACGTTATGATGCCGACCAGGTTGTGTTCTCATATAGCGACGTTCCTCATGAAGTAGTTATGCATAAAGCGGCATTGGCTAATGCCTGCGGCGCTGATTTCCTCTTGATGGGCGGAAAACGGACAATGCTCAAGTCGAGCAAGCCCGTGATCGCTATAAACGCAGTACGCACCGGATGCGGAAAATCGCAAACAACGCGCCGTGTAGTGAACATCCTGCGGGAAATGGGTCTCCGGGTAGTCTCGGTCCGCCATCCCATGCCCTACGGAAATCTGGCGGAACAGGCTGTTCAGCGTTTTGCATCGCTGGCCGATCTGAAAAAACATAAATGTACCATTGAAGAAATGGAAGAATACGAACCGCATATCGCCATGGGTTCGGTCATCTATTCGGGCGTGGATTATGAGGCCATCCTGCGCGAAGCGGAAAAAGAAGCGGACATCATCCTCTGGGACGGCGGGAACAACGACACATCCTTCTTTAAAGCCGATCTGATCATTACGGTGGCCGATCCGCATAGGCCCGGCCACGAGACAAACTATTATCCCGGCGAAACCAATTTGCGGATGGCCGATATCGTGATCATCAACAAGATCGACACGGCCGACAACGCGGATATTGAAAGCGTCCGCGAAAATATCCGCAAGGTCAATCCCAAAGCCCATATCGTGGATGCCGCCTCTCCGATCTTCGTGGAAGATCCCGAGAGTATCCGCGGAAAACGCGTGCTGGTGATCGAGGATGGTCCCACCCTGACACACGGCGAAATGGAATACGGCGCCGGAACGGTGGCCGCCGTAAAATTCGGAGCCAAGGAACTTGTTGATCCGCGCCCCTACACGGTCGGGACCATCAGCAAAACCTTTGAGAAATATCCGGATATCGGGATCCTGCTGCCGGCGATGGGTTATGGCGAACAGCAGATGAAAGACCTGGAAAAAACCGTGGCAAAGACCGATTGCGACGCTGTGGTTATCGGCACACCCATCGACCTGCGCCGGGTGATCCGTCTGGATAAACCCAGCGTACGGGTAAGTTACGAACTCCAGGAGATCGGCAAACCCGACCTGAAAATGCTGCTGGAAATCCTGTTGCCAAAGATCGGGAAAAAGGCATGACGGCGGAACAAACCCTGGCATTGATCAAGCCGGACGCCATGGAAAAAAAGCTCCAGGGAAAGATCATCGACGATATTCTGAATGCCGGTTTTACGATCAAAACCATGAAAATGCTGCAGCTGTCCAAAGAAAAAGCCCGGAAGTTCTATGCCGTTCATCAGGGAAAGGAATTCTATGCGCCGCTGGTTGCCTTTATGACCAGCGGTCCGGTCATTGCACTACTGCTGGAAAAGGTCAATGCTATCGAAGATTACCGCAATCTGATGGGTAAGACCGACCCCGCAGAAGCCGTAAAAGGCAGCCTTCGTGAAAAATACGGAGAAAGCACCCGGCGAAATGCCGTGCACGGCTCCGACAGTCCGGAGAATGCAAAAAAAGAGATTGCCTTTTTCTTTTGAATGCGTGAAATTACAGTAAATGAATAATTGGAGGTTCTGATGAACAAGTCCATAAAATTGTTGACGATGTCTCTAATATTTTTATTGGCTGCAGGCTGCACTTCCCGGCAAAATGTGTTTGTGGGTGACAAGGTCGATATTGAGGACTACAAACGGCCGTCCAATATTCTGAAGTACCAGTGGTCTTTCGATACCAAACCGCCCACATCCCGTCTGGATCCCAGGGATTTCATTCCCTCCAATTATCATCCGAACGTGACTTTTATCCCGGATGTGCGCGGGCTCTATGTGGTACGCCTGACCATGGTGAACGACGAAGGCAACGTTATCTACAAGCATTTTGATTTTAAAGCCGAAGCCCAGCCGGATTATCTTGCGCACATAGAACAAGAAGCTGCTGAAAAGGCGGAAAAGCCGGCTGAAAAAGTGGCGGAAAAAAGTGAAAGCCCAAAAACGCAAAGCGTTGCTGAAGTTCTGCCGCCCAAGATCGTTGAAGTACCCAAAGTATATGAAAAAGTGATCCATAATAAGACTACCGTGACCAAGATGCCCAATGCCTGGCAGATTGCACCGAAACCCGGCGAAGATCCCTCGGAAGTCAAGCAGGAACCGGCATATTATATTGTCGACTCCTCTATGACGAAACTTGTGGAAGGAGACAAAACAACAACGCCGACGACCGTCAAAACGACGGTAACGGCAGCAACCGTTAAGACACAAAAACCGCCCGTCTCTCCGGCTGTCCCCCTTTCCTCCGGCTATACCGTACAGATTGCCAGTTCCCCCTCCGAAATACCTTCCCGGGAATTTTGCGAAAAACTGAAAGCGGAAGGTTATGACGCTTTCATTCAGACCGCAAACGTAAACGGAGTGCTGTATTACCGAATCCGGATCGGCCGCTATCCAAGTTATCAGGAAGCCAAGGCGGTACTTGACAAGCTTATTCAAAAAGCGGAATACCGCAAGCTTCAGCCCTGGATCGACAAGATCGGTTAGCTTTCCGGGCCCCATCAATTTTCATTGACGATCCCTTTCAAAAAACTTGACTAAGAGTATTTTTGATTATATCTTTGCAGGCTATGAAAATTTTGATATCGCACATTTCCGATGATACAAGGTTATTTGACTTAACAGCGAAAAAAGCACGATTCGATATTCCGGAACTCTGCAAAAATGTGGAGGTCCAGGCGAAAGTATACCGCAGCGGAAATAACTTTTATGTAACCGCAATTTTGAAAAGCGCTTTTGAACTGACCTGCGATCGCTGTATGGATCACTATGTTATGCCGGTAGAGGAATCTTTCCGCGTTGTGTATGTCAGTAGCAGCGAAGAGGAAGATGAAGAAAAAGAGGACGATATTGTCCATCTGGAACCCGGTGCTGTGGAACTGGATCTCCGGCCTTTTGTCCGGGATACGCTGTTACTGCTGATCCCCTTCAAGAAGCTCTGTTCCAAAACCTGCAGCGGCCTTTGCGCAAACTGCGGGGCAAATCTGAACCATGAGACCTGCAGCTGTAACCAGAATCGTATCGATCCGAGGTGGGATACATTGAATGAACTCAAAAAAACGCTTGAAAACGCGGAGGAATAATGGCAAACCCGAAACACAGACACTCGCATACCCGTGGCGCAAAACGCAGAACGCATTATACATTTAAAGAAGCGGCAGTATCGACCTGTGAACATTGCGGTCAACCGAAAATGCCCCATCGTGTATGTCCACACTGCGGATATTACAAGAACCGGCCTGTTGTGACTGCAAAAACAAAATAGTACTCAAACGTAAAATATAGGAACCGGTTCGCGTTCGCATATTTTACGTTTTTGTTTTATTATGGCAGAGTTCCTTAACAAATTCCGTTCTTTCTACTACTCGTTATTCCCCAACAAGCCGCAGCAGCTTGCGCGAAAATTATACAATGTCTATCCTTATGCCTTTGACGATCAGGATATTCTGACACAGGCCTTTACCCATACTTCGGCCATTGATTATCAGACACAGAACAAGGTGGATTCCTACGAGCGCCTTGAGTTTCTGGGCGATGCGGTCATTGAAATGATCGTAACCCGTTTTCTCTTTGAGCAGTTCTCAACGGCGCCGGAAGGAGAGCTGACACAAATGCGTGCAAAACTGGTCAACCGTACTACCTTAGCCTCGATCGCCCGCGGCCTTCGCTTCGGCCAGTTCCTCCTCCTTGGCAAAAGCGGAGAAAATGACAACCTGCGGAATTCCAGTTCCATTCTCTGCGATATTTACGAATCCTTTGTCGGCGCCCTTTATTTGGACGGGGGATTCAAAGCCGCATACAATTTTGTCTATGACACCCTCTTGTCCAAACACAAACGGCTGCTGCCGGCGGCGGAGATCCAGAACTACAAGGGCAAACTCCTGGAATACTGCCAGCAGCACAACCTGGAGATCCCGCATTTTACCACTACGCACGAAGAAGGTCCGGCTCATGGAAAATACTTTGAAATATCCGTGATGATCGGAAAAAAGTGCCTGGGAAACGGCACGGGAACCACCAAAAAAGCGGCAAGTCAGCGCGCCGCACGGCAGGCGCTGGCTGCACTTTTGGATGAAGAACAGAATCTTTAAGATTTAAGATTCAAAATTCAAGATTTAAGATTTATAGAAATGCAGGATACCGCATTTTTCTATTTCAGGAGTGTCATTTTTCTTGTCAATATCCGGTCTCCGGCCTTCAAACGGCAGATATAAACACCAGAGCTAAGGTTCCTTGCATCAAAACGGATGCTGTATTCTCCCGCACTTTGATATCCCTGGTATAAGGTGCGGATATGCCGCCCGTTCAGATCGTAAACGGCAATATCAACATTACCCGCATCGGCAAGCCGGTACGGGATGCTGGTCACCGGATTGAAGGGATTGGGATAATTGTCTCCAAGTTCATAGCTCGCAGCAAGGACAGGATCTTCTGCGGATGACAGCAGTTCCGGCACATCAAAGCAGTATGCAGCCAGACCGTTATTGTGACCCAGCACATAAATATTAAAGGTGCCGTCACCGTTATCCAGGACTTCCACATCACCGGTATTCGCAAGGTTCTCTTCGTTGCCGAGACGGTATGTTCTGCCGGCAGTCAGGATACTGCGCAGGCTGTTTCCGCAATCGTAGAGATAGGCGGATTCCTTATCGCTGCTGTAAGCCGCAACAAAATTTTTATCCTGCCAGGAAAAAGAAGCCAAACTGCTAAGATTCATCGGCACCTCTTTGTTGCCGTAGGTCCACGATGCCAAATTCCCGTCATTTTTATAACGGATAAGATACTCACCCGCAGATGTTGAATAGATATCCGAAGATCCCGGGACCTCGGCAACGGAAGGCATAGCATAATTGCTGCGTTTCAGTGTTAACTGACGGCCTTCAAAGGCGGCGCTGACCGTATTCCATTCCAGGATCAGCAATTTATCGGAATTGGCGGCCGGCGCATACAGGGTAAGAGCACCGTCATCACTTTCGCTGAGCGAAATATGATCGCCCAGCCGGTAAGCGATATCGTCGGCCCGGTATACCAGTGCAGGGGCTTGTCCGGGATTTTCCCAGCGATAAACCTTAAAGCTTTCGTCGGCTTCCGCAAGGTTGGCGGCATAGATCACTCCGTCCGCAGAAATACAAATATCCCGCAGAGCATGGGTCCCGCCGCCGACGCCTTCCAGATTCAGGGTCATATCCAGCAGCATGCCGTTGCCGGCATGCAGGATCGTTGCGGCGCAGTGCACACCCTCACCGGAAAGAACGATCAGAACGGGACTTCCGTTGATCCTGCCGACAGCAAGATTGTTGCCGTTATGAGAATAATTGTCTGCAAAAACGCTGTGATCCCATAGAACATCAATATGCCTTTCCCGGGTCCTGAAGGACTGCACTTCGTTCCATTGTTCGTACAGATTGGGACGAATGTGCCAGTAATAATCATTCGCCGTTTCCAGGCCGCTCAGCAGTTGCAGGGTATCGCTGATATTTCTATAATCAAACAGCAGGTTTTGCATTGCGGGATCGCTTGCCACCTGCAGATCATAGGATTGCGCATCTTCGTAAGGGCGCCAGCGGAAAGAGAACTCCTGCGGGATACCTTCCAAAAATGCCAGCGGGTACAGGACATCCACCGGCGGGGCATATTCTGTGTTGAAGATCCAGACCGGTGACCAGTGCTCGCTATTGTCGGCTTTGACCCGCCAGGCATACTGGCGCTCGTATTCCAAAAGCTGATCTGCCGTGGTATCGGCAAGAAGCTGCTGATGCAAGGGAGAATCGAAATTGCCGTCCTCCGAGATCTGCAGGGTATACTGGCCGGCACCCGGAAAGGCGTGCCAGGAAAAATACGCTTGTTTACTGACAGGAAATTCCGCGTATAGAGGATATTGTTGACGCACAAAGGGATAATCAATCAACCCTGCAGGACTTTCCACCTTATTCCGGTCAAGCGCAGTGACCCGATAATAGTACATTCCCGGATCGCTGTCGCTAAAATTCTTCTGACGGCTGAAATCAATACGCTTCACATGCGCCATATCCTCGTTGTTTTCCGGCAGATAGGGAGCGCGGTACACGATGTAAGCATAGGCGGAGTCGGAAGGATCACTGTAAGGCGGCGCATCCCAGGAAAGGGTCTTGGTCCCTGTCCCGTCCACCAAAAACTGCAGGTTCTGCGGAGTTGCGGGCGCGCTGCTGTCTTTCCAGGTCATCACAGGCCAGAGCGCCGGATAGCGGTACAGGTCCAGCTTCAGGCTGTCGATGGTATTTTTATGGTTATCGTAAAAATCGTTGGCGGTAAAGAATACGCTTCCGTCACAATTCGGGGTTTTGCGGTTGAGACGGATCTGCCGGGAAATTTCTCCGCGGGGAAAATTATCGTCTCCCGCGCGGTACATGGCCTGCCCGGGATAAAAGTGCCGCTCGTTCGCCAGACACTGTTCCGCCCACCAGGGGATCAGCTTTCCGTAATCCTGTCCCCCGCCGAAAGGCCAGTAGCATTGCGGCGTCAGATAATCCACACTGCGGTCCTCCAGCCAGGCCAGCGGATCGCAGTACAGCACATTATAGGCGTCCATACCCGTGATCCCGGGCGGTACTCCCGGACGGTAAATGCCAAAGGGGCTGATGCCCCATTTGACCCAGGATTTGCTGTGATTGATACTGTCCATCACCGACTGTACCAGCAAATTAATATTATCGCGGCGCCAGTCGTGAATATTCTCAAAACCCCGCGGATCCAGAGAAAAAGTTGCCGTATCCTGAGTCGTAATTCCGCTGTAGGGATAAAAATAATCATCCATGTGCAGGCCGTCAATATCGTAGCGGACCACAATGTCCATCAGCACATCGCGGATATAGCTTCGCACTTCCGGCAGACCCGGATCCAAAATGTAGACATCGCTGAATTTCAGAATCCATTCAGGATGTGTCCGGGTTACGTGTCCCTCGCTGAGATAATCGCTGTTATTCAAATTCGTACTGGTCGGGTTGACCACGGCACGGTAAGGATTGACCCAGGCATGCAGTTCCATCCCCAGTTTATGCGCCTCTTCCACCGCGAATGTCAGAGGGTCCCAGTCCAGTTCGGGAGCCCGGCCCTGCTTGCCGCTGAACCAGTAGGACCAGGGTTCGATCTGGGATTTATACATGGCGTCGCAGGAGCAGCGTACCTGGAACAAGACGGCATTACAGCCGCTTTCTTTCAGTTTGATCAGATAATTTCGCAGATCGTTCTGTTTTTTCGTATCGGAATCATAGCGTGACTTCGGCCAGTCGATGTTGCTAACGGTTGACAGCCAAACTGCCCGGAATTCCCGTTTGGGAGAATGCGGGAGGGCCGGCAGAAAGGAAAAAACCAGCAGAAGTATGCCGGCAATGACAAATATTCTTCTCACGATTCCCCTTTCAGGAAAGGTATGTATGTGGAGATCAGCGATTTAAACACCAAACGGGTGACCACCTGTCTATATTTTCGGCTTTTATGCGCCAATAATAATGTTTCCCTTTTTGCAGCGCTTTGTTAAGCCGTGTTCCTTTCAGCAGGCGTTCTTCATAGATGACGGCTTCAAACTCTTTATCAAGGGCAACTTGAATGTGATAGGTTTCCGCAGCGGGATATGATTCCCAGCGGAACAACACTTTCCCAAAAGTATCGCTGCTTCGGTGCTCAGGTTTCAGCGGAGAAACAAAATCGGTCTCGGCAAAACCTAAAGGGCTTTCTGATTTATAGTTGTTCAGCGCTGAGATCGCGTAATACCAGGAACCCGTGACGACATCGTTATAGGCGCAACCCCAGTCACGGCTAACATGGATAATTCCGCTTCCGTCCTTACCGAGATCCTGGCGCGTTTTTGACCGATAGAGCACATAGCCCCAGGCATTTTCCACCGGTGTCCAACCGATACGGACCCCTTCGGGAATACGTTCACTAAAAATCTTTGGAGAAACCGGCGGATTGCCTGCCTGGTGTTCCAGAACGGGCCAAAGGGCCGGATAGCGGTACAGATCCAACTTTAAACTGTCAATGGTGTTTTTGGGATTGCCGTAAAAATTGTTGGCCGTAAAGAAAATACTGCCCTGGCATCCATTTACTTCCCGGTTCAGGCGGATCTGCCGCGGGATCTCTCCCTGTGGAAAGCGGTCCGAAGCGGCACGGTATAAAGCCTGCCCGGGATAAAAATGCCGTTTGTATTTTTGGGACAATTCCGCCCACCAGTTCATCAGTTTTCCGTAATCCTGTTCGCCGCCGAAAGGCCAGTACAGCTGAGGAGTGATATAATCGACGGTTCCCGCCTCCAGCCAGGCCAGCGGATCGCAATACAGCACCGACCAGGCATCAAAGCCTTCGATCCCGTCCGGTATACCGGGGCGGTAGATCCCAAAGGGACTGATGCCCCACTTGACCCAGGGTTTCACGACGTCAATGCTGTCGGAGACCGTTTTGACCAGCAGGTTAATGTTGTCCCGGCGCCAGTCGTGGATATCCGTAAAACCCCGGCTTTCTTCAACAAAGGTCAGTGTATCCTCGTTTTGTATAGGACTGTAGGGGTAAAAATAATCATCCATGTGCAGTCCGTCGATATCATAGCGGTTGACGATATCCATGAATATTTTCGTAATATAGTCGCGGACTTCGGCTTTGCCGGGATCCAGGATCCAGACACTGTTGAATTTCAGAAGCCAGTCGGGCCGCTGCCGCGATATATGCCGTTCCGAGATATAACCGGCGCTGTCAATCATAAGGGGATTCACGACAACGCGGTAGGGATTTACCCAGGCATGCAGTTCCATACTCCGCTTGTGGGCTTCTTCGATGGCAAATTCCAGGGGATCCCAGAGAGAATCGGTACCCGGGCCCTCGCCCTGTTGTCCGCTGAACCAATAGGACCAGGGTTCATACGGGGAGGGGTACATGGCATCGCAGGAAGGACGCACCTGTAGTACG
>JAQVTR010000107.1 GCA_028699915.1 Fidelibacterota bacterium | reverse complement strand
TTCATTCTCGCGGAGAACGTGAAACTGGGTCTGATGCCGAACCACGGTATCGCCCGCATCCTGGGGGTCAAGGTCCCGCATCCGGACGAAGGCAGCGGGATCCCGCGCTGCGAACTGTATTTGTACGTGGACGATCTCAGCTTCGAATACGAGAACGCCCTGAAGGCCGGCGCGCGTTCGCTGAGTCCGCCCGCGCTGCGGGACTGGGGCGATACGGTCTGCTATCTGGCGGACCCGGACGGGCACATGATCGCCTTTGCGGAGAAACAAAGGCCGGCAGATATTGAATTGTGAGGTGTAATTATGAACATTCCATTCCCGATTAAAAGCACCATTGACGCAAGACGGTCGACACGCAGCTATAAGATGACCGAGGTGGATGCGGAGATAATGAAATCCCTTAAAGCATTCGCAGAATTCTTACCGGTGCCATTTGAACATGATGTCCTGATCCGCTTCTTTAAAGCCCGGGAAACAAAGACGCTGTATATGACCATGAAGTCCCCGCCGGATAATGCCGCATTTATTGCAAAAACGGATCCGCTTTCCATATCGAAAACCGGGTTTGCCGGAGAGCTGTTTATCCTTTTTGCACAGAGCAAGGGGCTGTCCACCTGCTGGTACGGACATTATAAATTGGCGGAGCTTGAGCGTCTGATGCCGCATCTGGAAAATGCGGAACAGCTGAAGGGGTCCAAAATGGGTTACGGCTATTCCAAAGGCGAATGCAGCGGAAAACGCGCAATATGCGTGACCCCGCTGGGCTATCATGAAGAAAACGGTCTGCGGCTTCTTGACAGGGTCATGAAGAAGACAGTAAGCTTCAAACGGAAAGAAATAAAAGAATTGTTGACGGATCCCCATGATTTCGTAAAACTTCCGGATGATATCCTGTATGCGCTTGATCTGGGAAGAAAAGCACCTTCTGCGATGAACTCGCAAATGTGGCGATTCGCTTTCGAGGATCATTTCAATACCATTGCCGTTTCGATGCCGCCCGGATACAAGCATCTTAAATGGGAGCACCCGAACGTTGATATCGGGATTTGTGCCTGCCATGTGTGGCTGGGTCTCGTGGACAAAGGCCACGATCCAAAGGTTTCCGTAAACGAAGACGGGGGCAGGGCCTTCTGGCGTATTTCCCTGTGAGCGCGTATAAAGACCGATGTCCCGGTGAAAAGGATTTCCAATGATGCGTTGCACGCCTGAACGGAGGATCCGGGCAATATTACCGCTGATCCGCCTTATGCAGCTGCGGCCGCCGCTGCGGCTCGCGAACCGCTATCTGCAAAAAAACGTGGCGAAAATGCGTCCGCACATGGATGTAGAAAACCAAAGCACCGTGATTAACGGCGTTCGCTGTCAATGGCTGATCCCGCCGGATGGACCCGAAGACCGCGTGCTGCTGTATCTGCACGGCGGGGGCTTTGTTTTCGGACTGACGCCGATGCACCTGAAGATGGCGGGCGGCCTGGCGCTGCGCATGAAGGCTCGCATCCTGATGCCGGATTACCGCCTGGCTCCGGAGCATCCTTTTCCCGCGGCTCCGGACGATTGTGAAAAAGTGTATCTATGGCTTTTGAAACAGGGCATTCCTGCAGGGAATATTGTTCTGGCCGGGGATTCCGCCGGCGGCAACCTGGTTCTGAGCCTGATGATGAAAGTCCGGGATAACGGCGCTGCGCTACCGGCCGCGGCCGCACTGCTATCGCCGGCAGTAAAACTGGGCGGCGGCACATCCCGCCCGGAATTCAGGGATCCGCTGCTTCCGCCGAAAGCCATGCAATTTTATACCCGTTCCTATGTGGGAAAGCATGATCCGCGCGATCCGCTGATCTCGCCGTTGTACGGCGATCTTCGTGCTCTGCCGCCGCTGCTGATCCATGCCGGCGAGGACGAGATCCTGTGCGACGACGCCCGGCAACTGGCGGAAAAGGCCCGTGCGGCCGGCGCGGAAGCGAAGCTGGAAATATTCCCGCGCATGTGGCATGTCTGGCAGCTCTTCCCCGCATTGCCGCAGGCCCGGCAGTCACTGGACGCCATTGCCGCCTTCCTGAAATCTCATATTGGAGTTTAAGAACAGAATCTTCAGAATACCGTATTAGAATGGCGGATTTAACTTCTTCTTCTGTCGGTGTTGCTTTCTTACTCCGTCTCTCCCGCTCTCCCTTACTCCGCTTCTCCCAATTTCTTAGAGTCCATAGATCTCCGAATATTTCTTCTCCAGATACCGCATAAAGGCATCGGCGCTCAGGGGCTTGCCGCTGATCTTTTTGATCAGTTCCTCGGGATCGTAAAAATGTCCGCGCTGGTGCACGGCCGCATTCAGCCAGTCTTTGATCACGGTAAATTCGCCTTTGCGCATTTTCTCCGGCAGTCCCGGGATCTCGCTGTCCATCTGCTCGTAGATCTGCGCGCCGTAGAGGTTGCCCATGGCGTAGGATGGAAAATAGCCGAAGCCGCCGAAGGACCAGTGCACATCCTGCAGCACGCCCTCGGCGTCGTTCTTCGGCCTGATATTCAGGTATTCCTTTACCTTGGCGTTCCAGAGTTCCGGCAGTTCGCCGACCTTCAGGCCTTCGTTGATGATCTTGCTTTCAATGTCAAAGCGCAGCATGATGTGCAGGGAATAGGTCACCTCGTCCGCCTCGACGCGGATCGGGGAAGCCTTGACGATATTGACCATGCGGTACCAGTCTTCGAGTCCGGTCTTCTTCAGCTGCGGGAAATGCGTTTTCAGCAGGGGCAAAGCGTATTCCCAGAATTCCCGGCTGCGGCCGACCATGTTTTCCCAGAGCCGGGACTGGCTTTCGTGGATGCCGTAGGAAGCGGCGGCGCAGAGCGGCGTTCCGAAATGTTCTTTCGGCAGTCCCT